>JADHVR010000001.1 GCA_016783885.1 Bacteroidales bacterium | reverse complement strand
TGTCCGACAGGCATTACTCACCGCAATACTTGGAGTGGAAGTTAAAACCGGTAGTTAAACCTGACAGGTTTTGTTAATTAACTACTTACCAGGTTAATTAATATTGAACATCTTTGTAGGTAAAACCTGTCAGGTTTATAAACTAATAAAAAATAATTACAAAATGACAAAACAAAATATTAGAAAAAAATTACAAGTATCGGCAATTGAAAATGGAACGGTAATCGACCACATACCTCCTCAAAGCGTTTTCCAGGTAATACGAATACTAAACTTAGATAAGATCACTAACCAGATAATGGTGGGAACCAACCTTGAGAGCCAGAAATATGGCAAAAAAGGGATTATCAAAGTCAGTAATAAATATTTCGAAAGTGAGGAGATCAATAAAATTGCCCTTGTAGCCCCAACAGCTACACTGATCGTTATTAAAGATTACACCGTTGTGTATAAAGCCAACGTTGAAATCCCCGACAATATCAACAACATCGTTAAATGTATTAATCCTAATTGCATTACAAACCACGAGAGCATCCCCACTCGTTTTAATGTAATCAACAAGGAAGACCTGAGGCTGCAATGCTATTATTGCGAAAAGACAACGAAGAAGGAGAATATCAGCTTTATCTGATAAAGAATAATTAAAACAGGGCTTACCTGAATAACCTCGAAATAGTTATACCGGCGATATAAAAGAGGTCATTATTTCCTCCTTCTTCATAACCATCAATAAGGTCGGTAAATGGTTTTATAATTATTAATTCTGCTCCAAGTATCCACTTTTTTCCGGTTTTAATTTTTAATGCTACACAAAAAGGCATACCGATTTGTAAAGAATTTACATTATCAACATTTATGGAATTAATATTATTAACATGAAGTATGGAAATCCCGGTAGAAATACTTGGATTGATAATATTTCTTTCAGATAAAAAAGTCCATTCTGCCTGAAGATTAAACTGTAAAATTTTTGATTGAAATGAACCTACCTCTGATTTTGAATATCCGGTTTTACCACTATTAAAATTAAATTTTGCAGCTAAACTGGAATTAAAATTGAGTTTTGCAAATACACCCATTGCAAGATATAAATATTTTGAGTTAAAAGATATTCCTGTTAAATCTCCTGTATAAAAGGTTTGTCCTATTAGTACCCCAATTTCCCATGTGTTTTTAAGAGGTTTAAATATCTCTGTCATCGAATAAGTCTCAAGCTCATCAAGTCGTAAGGATAGTACATTAATTATACTGTCAGTTTTCTGCGGATCAAAATTTGATATTACATCCAAAGAGTCAAGCTGACTACTTACCTGATTAATCATTTTTTGCTGTTTTATATTTTGTACAGTAATAACTCTCAGATAATCGAGCCTGTTTGATAAATCATCAATTTTATTTTTAGTCATGATAACCGAGTTCATCGAATCAAGCTGCACAGAAAACTCATTAATAAGACTATCATACACCGGAACGTTAAATGATAATTCAGTAATATAATCTAACTGTCGCGCCAGTTCGAAAACTAAACTGTCCTGATCACTTGTGATATTTGGCAGATTTCTCAAGGAGTCAATCTTTCGCTGGATTAAATTAATAATTTTAAGTGATTTTTCCAGAGCCAGCCTTTTTTGAATTTCTATTTCCGTATAAACACTGTTTCTTCCTATTTCAATCTTAGGTACAGTAAATCCTTCAGGGGCAATTAATCCGCCGATCTCGAAATAACCAAGTCCCTTTTTGATAAAGATACTGTCAGTGAGGTAGATTGTACACTCTTTTGAGTTATCGGATAGTTCAAAACGTATATCTTCACGTTTAAAGTCTCTGATTATTTTAGAAGCCTGATCATAATAAAAATATTTTATACTAATATCATCCTGAGTCTTCCTGATAGGTTTGTTAAAAAACAACCTGATTTTTTGCCTGTCTGTTTTATTGATTATAGTATTAGGATCCACTTCCTGATTCTCAATATATATTTTCCAGATAAAACATTGTGTTAAATCAGAAGGCATAGCTAAGTATGGATCAGGATCGAGAAATGGCGAGGAATTATTGTTAGAGAAATGATCAAATGTTTTTAAAATTTCTTCTTTGCTTTTATTTCCGAAATAATTTCCGGGAATTGAAAATTTACCTCCAATGCCGGTAATTCCAAAATTTAATTCTGTTATAATGGTATTGTCCTGATCATTAACAAGGAAATTATTAAAAATTGAATTACCTGAAATATCAGCCTTATATTTTTTGCCACTTGAATTATAAATAGAATAGACCGGAGTTATATTTTCACCACCTATTTCATAACCTTTAAAAATGTTGCCTGTTATAACATTGTATTTAAATTTTAAATCAATAACATTTGATTCAAGGTTATAAATGAAAATATTGCTTGAATTTGATGAATACTGATTTCCTGAAAAAGAAAAATCAATTACATTTTCAGCTAACAATATATCAGGACTATTAATAGCAATGCCTGCTTCGCCTGTCCGGATATTTTCAAAAATATTATTTTCAATCGTCACTTTGGCTCTGTACCAGTTTCTTGAAAATATTAACGGAATAATCAGGTTAGAAAATTTTGCATACGATATATTAATATTTGATTCATTAACTCCTGTTATGTCAAAACCAAAGCCTTCATTTGACTTATCAACACTGCTTATTGTAACAAAATTATCTGAAGAACCCTGAATATTCAGAGCACCCTCAACAATTACTGATGTCCCTACACCGAATAAAATTTCAGTACCACTTTTGATAATTAAAGAACCACCTTTTGTGATCTTTACATTTTTATTAATAATGTATGTACCCCCATCTAAAATTTTTATACCACTAACAAAATCCTCTAATATGTTTTTCTCATTCTGAGCAAAGAGATTGTTGGGAAATCTTATAATTAGGGTCAAAAATACTATCTTGAAAATAAATATCAGGATATTTCTATAAGAGTACATAATAATTTATTTAACTGTTAATACTATTGGTGGTACATCCATTTCCTTTTCGTCAAAATTTTTAACAACAATATTATCAAAGATATAAATATCACCTTCTATGGCCTTATTTAATATCTCTTGAGTAGTGGAATTAAATTTTGAACCAACATTAGTTTCAAATTCAATGGAGTTTTTATAATTATGGTTATGAATTCTTTTAATATTAAAACCTTTTAACTTAAAGCTGATATCTCTAATGATATTGCTCTTGACTTTTATTTCTTTTTGATTTCTTAATACGCTTGCCTTAATATATCCATTATTTTTATTATCAATATAAGCTTTAAGGTCAGGCAAATCTTCAATAAGGTATCTTTCTGTAGTTAATAGCTTTTCTTCATTATTGTCAATACCAAATACTTTAATGGTGGTTAGTCCGGGCGATTTAGCCCTCAGAAGAAATTTAGAACCTTCACGAGTGATAGTACCCTCAGTGGTTGTTATTTTAATATTATCTGAACAGAACTTGCTGTGATGTATTTTTAAAATGTTGTCAATACCGGTAAAAACCACCGGAAATTGCAATCTTTGCAATATCGGACCAATATCTTTGACAAAATATGTTTTCAGATATTTTCGCTTACTGTCATAAATAGTAAATTCGTATTTGCCTTCCTCATAAGGGAAGAATTTGATTTTACCGGTAAAGTCGATTGTTAATGAATCTATTCTATTATCCTTTTCAACATAAGCCCTGATAGCAGAAAAATCTTTATTATAAACTTCAACACTTAACGAGTCATTTTTAATAATAAAATCGTTTATATATGATTCAATTACTATATTATCGACTCTTCTAACATCGTTCTGAAACTTTGATAAGACTGAAATTGCACCGGAAACCGGCATCTTATTAAAGTAATACAAAGCCCATTTTTTAGGTTCACCCGATGAATTAATTATTGTTTCTTTAACAGGTAATACTGAATCGATAATTGCAAAACACTTTTTACCCACCAGTGGCTTTATCATATTTTTATGATTTTTCAACAGATAATGGATGGAATCAGCCAAATTGTTTTCTAATAAGTATTTTTCTGTGCCGCTGTAATTTTGAGAATTTAGCAGGTATCCATATTCATTATATCCTCCACAGTTTTTAGCCAGTTTATGCTTTATATCTTCTATCTTTTGAATTAAAATTGTCGAGGATTGGTTTATTGTATTGAAATCCTGCTTTATTATCTGAACAGAATCAACGGGATTTTCTGTTAAATAGTTAAACAACAAAGAATTAAAATTATAAAGGTTGTTTAATTGGTTACTTGTGAATTCATTATTAAATTCCTGAGTCGATTTTTCATAATTATAATTAATATCTTTAAAAACGTCGATAAAATTAGAAGGAATATACAAAAAGGCAAGTACAATAAATATTAAATACATAAGATTTATAATTTTTTGTCTTAATAATCTTCCGGTCCCTTTTTGCTGTATATTATCATCCATAGTTAAGCTGTTAAATAAAAATAATAATTTTAAATTTATACCTTAGCTATTTTTATAAAATAGTCACTGTAACAGGTGACAGAATCATTTCTTTCCCATCAATAGATTCCACCTTAATATTCTCAAATATATAAACATCACTATTTGAAGCTTTATCGATCAGTTGTCGGGATGAAGCATTAAAATATGAACCGTTGTTATAACTTGTTTCCGTAATAAAGTTATTGATCCTTTTAATATTATATCCAATTAATCTATAGTTAATATTCTTTAATATATCATTTCTGATATTGATCTTCTTTTGAAGTTTAAACATTTTGGAAGATATATCGCCACTATGTCTGTTATATATAAATGCTTTAGGTTCAGGAAGCTCTTTTACAATAAATTTCTGGTTAGATATTAACATTTTCCGGTTACCTTCGATTCCATAAACATTGATTTGAGAAAAACCCGGTTTACTTACCCTGATATAAAAATTTGAATCTTTTCTGATTATTGTTCCCGAACTAATTTCCGCCCGTATTTTTTCTCCTTTGAATTTAATATCTGATATTTTGATTAAATTATTAATTCCGATATACAAGACAGGCAACTGACCCATTTCCAATATAGGTTTAATATCTTTATTCTTTTGTCCGTCTATTGATTCTTCATAATAATCCTGAACTGTAAACTTATTATCGCTTAAACCAAGAGAAGAATAATTTTGAGATGTGAGAGAAATATTAAGTATATTATCATCTGTAGATTCATCATGTTCTTCATATTCATAAGCTGATGTATCATCTGTAAATTCCATTGCTATTATAATTTCTTTGCCTAATTTTGAAATAACAGATTTTGATATGATCAATTCTTGTTTTGGCTCTTTTAATACTACCCCAAGTCCAAGTTTTTTATTTAAACTTATAAGGGATTTAAAATGAGATTCTATAACATAATTATCGATTCTTCTGATATCATTTTGAAATTTTGAAAGAAATGCAACAGATGCAGATACCGGAACCAGATCAAAATAATATTCAGAGAATTCTTTTAATTCACCTGAAGATGAAATGAATTTATCTAAATAAAGAATGGAATCCATAATCGGATACATCTCCTTGTGGGCTATAGTTTTTAATAAATCCTTATGATTGCTTAACAATTGCTTTAATGTATCTACAACATTACTTCTTATTAATATTTTCTTTGCAATCTCATAGTTTTTCCCTCTCCTTATATACCCTGATTCATTTAAACCCCCACTTAATTGTATCAAACTTTGCTTATAAATTTCAATTTGCCGGATAATATCTGAGGATGACTGATTTACTAATAAATAAAATCGTTTTATCGAATGAACCGAGTCTTGATCATTTTTTGTAAAATAATCGATAATTCTCATGTTATATTTAAAAAGTTTTTCGTTTTCATCAGTTGTTCCCTCAAAATAATCATTTGTCCCTTTAAATATATCAACAAAATCAGCCGGAATATATAGGAAAGCTAATACAATAAAAATTATGTACAAAAGGCCAATTTTCTTCTGCTGTAGAATTAATCCTTTAGACTCTGAATTTTGGGGCATACTATTCGAAAACTAACTTTTGATTATTATTTCTCTTCTTCTACCAAATCAATCATCTCTGAATAAAATGTATTCACTTTGGCGAGCCGTTCTTTCAGATTGTCCAATCCCTCTTCATAATTCTGTGACGAGTCTTCAAGTTTCACCATCTGATTTGATATCCGCTGAACCGATGTGGTAAGTCCTTCCGAAACCTCTGTTAAGTTCTTTATGGTTTTTTCAAGCTCTTCAACTGATCGTGTTACCGATTCCGTGTTTTTATAATACTGCTGAATACTATTCGACAGATCGATTTTTTCATTATCTCCTGCTGAATCTTTGGTAAGTTGAGGAAAAATATTTTCCCATCTATATCCGCTGGAAATAACTTTCCATTGAAAAGCTGAAATAAGAAACACAATAGCTTCTGTTGTTAGTCCAACAATAAAAATCTCATTTGCGTAATCCCAACCAAGAAATTTAAACATAGCAGCAATTAATATTACAGCTGCACCAACACCATACGCAAAGTTTATAAAGTCGAATTTCGATTTTGCCTGTTCCATTGATAATTATTTTTTAATGTTTTTAGATAAATTAAGCAGTTTGTATTGATAGATAAAAACTTTGTTTAGGCTTTTTCTTTAGCAGCGCTAACTTCAACTGTAGCTGATTGTATCTTCTTTCCCTTATAATTTACCTGCGGTTTAATAACCCTGGAAATAATTTGTTCGCCGTTCTCCAACACATCAGCTTTATCGGAACCAGAACTTAATTGCATATCTTCTGTAAATGGTTTCCCTTCTAATTCAATTAATTCATATCCTGATTCATTGAATATCCTCTCTATTTTTTGGTATATCTCTTTTAACTTGTCAAAACTTTTTGTATTACCAGGAATACTATTGATTTTATTTTTTATATCATGTATCTCATTAGCCATTTTAATAGATAAAAAATGATCTATATCACGGGGGGTGTCTGAAGTTGCTGCTCTCTTTTTTATATCTAAACTTTTTTTAAGATTTTTATTGAATTGATTTTCATTCTTTCCTTTATAATAGCTTAATGGCAAAGTGTGCATAAATTCATTAAGCATAACAATTTTTTTTGTTTGATTGTTTTGCTCGGTAAGTGTGTTTCTTGTTTGATCAAGTTTGTCTGACAGGCTTTTATTTGTCTGTTCAATAGTAGAATTCAGAATATCTTTGGACCGGTTAATCTCCGAAAATAATTTTTTTGAAGTTGTTCTTAATCTACCCTGTATATAAAATATAAATACTATGGCAAGTGTTATTAATACTATAAGTGCAATTATCCAGTAAAGTGTTCTGCGGGTAACAGCCTGATCAATTTCATCGACACTGCTTTTCGTGTTTTCTTTTAATATGTTGAAGGAACTTAGGACTAAAGATAAGGAATCTGCTAATCTTTTGTTTGTTTCATTTGTTACAATTAAAAAATAATTTAAACTGTCAATTTTTTCCTGCAAATTTCCAAAAGAAGCCTCTAATTCGGTTATTTTATTAGCTTCATCATTTAATCTTATCTTTAATAAATAGTTTTGTCTATTAATCTCAGATATTCCATTTTGGAATTCAGACCTGGAAATATATTTATCTTCTTCCTCCTGTGCATTTCCAATAAATAATTGGATTGAACAGATAATTAAAAATAATAACTTCTTTTTCATAATAATTATTTACTGCTGCAAATTTATTTCAACAATGGGAAAGACTTAACAATAAATACAAAAACTCGAACTCTGAAAACTACAATTATAAAAGCACGTAAAGGTATATAAAAAAGGAGGATATCAGCTTTGTATAAATACCGGATGATTTTTATATTAATTTATTTCATTATCCAGTAATTTCAGTTTTGCAGTTAATATCTCCAAATCTCCTTTAGCTTTGTTAATTTTCTTCTCAAATTCTTCTTTCAGCAATGAAGCCTTTTTCGATTTGGCAAGAAATCCGATATTATTTTCCCATAGCTTAATTTCCTCTTCAAGTTTCTTTCGTTTACCTGACAGAAAAAATTTTTCATTATTCATTACCCTTATTGTATCCGGATTATCTTTCATGCCTTCTATTCGCTGTTTGTAATTTAGAGTCTGTATTTCTGTTTTACTTATCTTAAGTTTGTCAAGCTGCTTATTGACGACATTCCTGAATTCATTCTGTACTTTTTCCTTATCCCTGATCGGAACATGCCCGATGTCAGTCCATTCGCGTTGGAATCCTTTAAGAACATCAAGATTTACGTTCTTATCCTCTCCAAATTCATATTCTTCCACCTTTTTAATCAGTTCCTCTTTTAACTTAAGGTTATCAGCCTCGTGTTTTTCGATATTTGCAAAATAGTCTGATTTATTGTTGAAGAATTCGTCACAGGCAGCTCTGAATCTTTTCCATATCTTATCAGAATGTTTCCTTGGTACCGGACCAATGCTCTTCCATTCCTTCTGAAAATTTATCAAGTCTTGAGTGGTTTTTTTCCAATCTGTATTGGTTTTAAGTGCTTCAGCCTGCACACACAGGTCGAGTTTAAGATTATAATTGTTTAATTGTTCTTCTTTTATCTTTTGGAAATATTCCTTTTTACCAGAGAAAAAAGTATCGAGCGAGGTTTTAAATCTTTCCCAAATCTCATCGTTGTGTTTGCGTGGAGCAGAACCAATGGTTTTCCAAACTTTAAGTAATTCGGTTATCTTGTTAGTATTGTCTTGCCATTCATTTATTGTTGTAAACTCTTTTTGAAGGATTTCCTCTGCCCTTTCGCAAAGGGCTGTTTTGGCTAATAGATTATTATTTTGCTCTTCCTGGAATTTAGCGTAATGTTCCCGCCTTCGTTGGTTAATTTTATCAGTAGCGCTCTTAAATCTCTCCCATATCTCGTCTTTCTTATCCTGCGGAATAGGGCCTATTTCTTTCCACTGCTGATGGTATTGTTGTAATTGCTTGAATGATTTTAATATAGAGGTTTCTAATAAAAGTTCTTCAACTTTTTCACAAAGCTCGATCTTTGCTTCTAAATTCTTCTTCAGGTCAAGGTCGCGTAATTCTTTATTTATTTTAACCTTGTCAAAGAATTTTTCAACATAAAAATGATAGCTCTGCCATAGATTGTTTAATTCGTTTTTAGGTACCATTCCTATCTCTTTCCATCTTTCCTGCAGAGATTTGAATTGGTCATAAGTATTTTTAAGGGATTCTTCCGAATCGATGAGAGCTTTTAATTCTTCGAGAATTATTTTTTTTGTTTCAAGGTTTTGCAATTTGATTTTGTCCTGTTCTTCAAGGAATCTTTGTCTTTTTGCCTTGTATATTGCAAAAGCCTCGTTAAATTTCTTTTCAATATTATCCTCTGCGGTATCAAATTTGTTTTTATCGCCTCCGCCTGCAACAAACTCATCGTATTTTTTCTGTTGTTCTTCTTTGTTTATATTCAGAAAGGCAACTTTAATCAGTGCCACTTTTTTCTTAATGGCATTTATTTCGCCCTCCTTAACAATCTCTTCCAGTACATTTACCAGCTCTTCCCTGCTGAATGTTTTGTAATCTTCAACCGTTTCTACTTGTTCTGCCTCAGGTTCTTCATGTTCATTATCACCATTATTAATTTCGGTCAATTCATTAGAAGCATCATCTGTTGCTATTTCCTTTTCCTTTTCTTCAGGTGATTCAGCATTTTTATCAATAGCCTGAATAACAACGTCTTTTTTATCTTTCTTCTTTTTCTTTTTTTCTTCTCCGGTTTTACTTCCCGGTTCCTTTTCCTGCTTAGAAGGTTTCTTTGATTCGGTTGTTGACTTTTTCTTCCTGCCACGAACCGTTGTTTTTTTCTTTTGCTCTAAATTTTCATCTGCTATTTCCACAGATTCGGAATTCTCGTCCTGAATTTGCTTAACAACTTCTTCAGGATTTTGATTAGGCTGCTCTGTTTTTTTCATAAAACATGAAATTCACTTTATTGTTAAAGACATCAGTCGTTTGACTGTAAATACATTAGCTTTTTAAAAAGACAGCAAAAATAACAATAATTTAATTCCAATGAAGAAAATTTATAATTTGCAAATTGAACTTAAGGACGGGGACTATCGATTATTGATTATTTTTTATTGACTATTTTCTATTTTCTATTTTTTATTTTGCATTTTAGGCACTTTAATCAAAGGGTCTCTTATTAAAAATTAAATATCCGATATTGATATTAAAGGAAAACGGTTCATCAGCCTGGTCATAATAATTTAAACATATACTCACAGGACCGAATGGTGCATGGTAAACCAGGTTTCCCGAGGCTATATAATACCTGTTTGATAATTCTTCTCCGTATTTAGGTTTATTATCTTCTGTTTTCAGGATTGCATTATATGGCTGAAATGCATAACCTTCAGCCCGGAAATCCAGTTTTTTAAAAAGTCTGAAAATAAATTTAAATCCGACAGCGGCATAATTAAATGCTCTGAATTCCGGGAGAAAAATTGTCTGACTCTCCGGGATTGGCTCAAAAGCAGGCGCTGCTAATACAGTTGCAGTGTAATTGTTAAAAAAAGGTTGGTTGCTAATCGAGGCTTCTGCATAGAATCCCAATTTTAAAGGACCAAAAGTCTCAAAGTAATTATCATATAAAAATCTAAGCTGAATCCAATTATGATAATAGGATGATTCAACCGTATCGACAGATGTGGAACCAGGAATATTTTTTTCTAATCCGCTGATATAACGTGCACATAATCGTAACAAAACCCCTTTGGAGGCGTATTTCTTACGGTTAAGGGAGTTCAATTCAAATATTAACCCCGTGCCGTAAAAGTCAAAGTATGTTTTATCGGTTGTATCTAACCTGCTGAATTGATTGGTTTGGTAATATTCATCTTTTTCTCTTCCAGTGGAAAATTCACTCACTAATTTTCCAAATCGTGTAATTGGTATGCCAAGGTCAAATTTCCAGTAATTATCATTTTGCATAAGATAACTTGGTTTTTCATCCTCAAAAAAATACGTACTGGTATTAAAATAATTCCAGTTATTCATTGTATATGATGTTTCCAAAAACAAAGGGATATATCCGGGAATATCCATCCTTACCCTGAAATGTCCCGAATTAAAAAATTTGCCGAGATAAGTATTTCCGGTAAAGCAAAAAGCATTTTTCCCCCAAAGTTTATATTGCATCTGAAAAAAAATCTCGTTAATAGCCTTTGAAGATACCAAACCTCCGAGTTCCGCCACTAACTTGTTTTCTCTTTTAATGTCCAGACAAAAGTCGTAATATCCAAACTGTGTATTATAGATTAATTCAGGATAAACATATTCAGCCTGTTCTTCGGCAATAAGTTTAAAGTATTCAGCCTTTAATCTACTAAAGGTATTATCAGGCGATATAATACCCGTGTTAATTTTACTAAGAAATTTTTTTGTCCCTAATAAACGATTTACATAAACTTCCTGTGCGGCTGTAATGCCACTGATTTTGATATCGCCAATTATTAAGGGAGGAATTTTTTCTAAGAAATCTTCTCTGCTTTCTATTCTTTGCTTTTGGGTTTCTTTTCGTTTGACCAACTCTTTTATTCTTGGCATTTTTTCTATTGTAGCCGTATATCCACTGTCAATAAATTCTTGTGTATAAGAAAAATCCATTATATTAACTTTTTTTAATAATGGCTCTATCAGAACGCCTTTCACGGAGTCAACAGCATACGTAGTATTTACCATTAACATTGACTGAATCTGCGATATTATATCGTCATCCTTTGGTGTCGCGTAATTAGAAGCAGCTTTGCATCCTATGATAATATCTGGTGAAAACTCACTATTTAAAATATCAATAGGAAAATTATTATACATTCCCCCGTCAAACATTAACTTATCATCAATTTTAATAGGTTTAAAATAAAAAGGAAAAGTCATTGAGGCTCTTACTGCATTTTCAACCTGACCGTTTTTCAAAATAACCGGTTTGTTATCAGTAATATCGGAAGCCACACATCTGAACGGGATAAATAAACTATCAAAATCGTAACCCGCGGCGGCGCTTGGTCCGTAAAACAGTTCCATAAATCCAAAATCCATCTTATAAGGCGTAATAATGTTACTTGGTATTCTCGTTCGTAAAACTGAGTCGTAAGTCATTTTAAAGATTTGCCATGACGCATTGGGTTCGGACTCCTTATAATAATATTGATATTTTGTTTCAATTCTGCCCGAAAGCCAGGACAATATCTTATCGGAAACAAATAATTGTTCAATTTCATCAGGAGTGTAACCGCAGGCATATAAACCTCCGACAATTGCTCCCATTGAAGTCCCTGCAATATAATCAACAGGAATATCATTTTCTTCAAGGGCTTTAAGAACACCAATATGCGCAACTCCCCTGGCTCCGCCTCCGCTGAGGACTAAACCGACTTTTTGCCCATATAAGTGTGAAGACAATAAGGCAATAATTATCACAAAAGCAATATGTTTTACTTTTAGCTTCACCTGTTAAAAAAGTTATTAGTTATTGATAAATTGTTAATTGATATCAAGAACGAAAATAAAAAAACCAAGTATTATTATTTTAAAATCAAAATTCATTATCTGCACTAATTACTATTACTGCCACTGACTACACTTTCACCAACGCCTGTTCCATGTCTTCAATTAAATCTTCAATATCTTCTATACCTATTGAAAGCCGGACCAATCCGTCAGAGATTCCTGCTTTTTCCTTTGCTTCTTTAGTAAGTTTCGAATGTGTCATCGATGCCGGATGCTGTATTAATGTTTCGATACCTCCCAAAGATACAGCCAGCAACGCCAGTTTAACATTGTTCATCATAGTTTTACCGGCTGACAGTCCGCCTTTTAGTCCAAAACTCAACATGGCGCCCGATCCACTCATTTGTTTTTTTGCAAGTTCATACTGAGGATGTGACTTCAGTCCGGGATATTTAACCCATTCAACTTTTGGATGTTGCTCAAGATATTCTGCAACTTTCAGAGCATTTTGCTGCGCTCTATCAATTCTAATAGCTAATGTTTTTAATCCTCTCCTTGTCATAAATGCCTGATGGGGATCCATATTACAGCCCACATTTATCATTATACTTCTAAGCATTTTATAATGCTCTTTTGTTTTTGTTACAATCATTCCTGCAACTATGTCGGCATGACCGTTAATAAATTTAGTCATTGAATGAAGTACTACATCGGCGCCCAAATCAAGTGGTTTCTGAAGATAGGGGCTGCAAAACGTATTATCAACGCAAACAGGAATTCCCTTTTCGTGAGCTATTTTACAAACCGCATGTATATCTGTTATTCCGATAGTAGGATTTGCAGGACTCTCTAAAAAGATAAGTCTTGTTTCAGGACGAATGGCGTTTTTTACCTGCTCCAGGTCGGTTGTATCTATGTAAGTTGACTTTATATTAAACTTTGGGTAAAGTGATTCCATAACGGCACGCGAAGGCCCGTAAACCGCATTATGGCTGACAAGATGTGCGCCTGCACTCAAAAAACCGAGATATACGGCATTAACAGCCGCCATTCCTGAAGAAGTGGCAATTCCGCCAAATCCATTCTCTAATTCAGCAACTGTGTTTTCCAGGTCTATAATAGTGGGATTACCCAACCTGGTATAAATATAACCATCGCTTTCGCCTGAAAAACACTGAGCACCATGCTCAGCGCTTTCAAACGAAAATGTGGAGGTTTGATAAATAGGCGTTACTGCACTGCCCAGTCTGTCATGAAATCCACCAGCATGAATAAGTTTGGAATTGAATCCTTTATTTTTTGTATCCATAATAAAATGTTATTTATTTTAATGGGTTCTTACTTTTTTGTGCAGCAAAAGTATATAGATAATTTTGATATTTAAAATCAGACAGTCTAAATTTGTTATAAATTACAATATTAAGTTGTGGGGTTTCGGATATTTTAAGATAACTCCAACATAGAAAAATATTTTATTTTTGTCAATTGGATTCAGATATAATGAAAAAAATTTCGATTCACTGGAAAAAATACCTTAATACCGACAATGTATTACTTCTGTTGATTGTAATTACGGGAGCTTTATTACGATTTTATAATTACAAAGAACTCCCATTTACCTTTGATGAGTTTAGCGCTTTCTTCCGGACCCGTTTTGATAATTTTCAGGATTTGATTTACTATGGAGTAAAAACTACCGACACCCATCCTGCAGGTGTTCAGGTATTCATGTATTACTGGATTAAATTGTTCGGCGAGTCGGGACCCGTTGTAAAATTGCCGTTTACCATATTTGGTATATTGACAATTATTGTTGCTTACAAAATTGCAGGTAAATGGTTCAACAATACTGTTGGGTTATTCGCGGCACTTTTTATAGCTGTTTTACAATATCCGATTACTTATAGCCAGATAGCAAGACCATATATCAGTGGAATGTTCTTTTCGTTATTGATGGTCTGGTTCTGGACAAATGTGGTTTTTGGTTCAGGAAAAAAATATTACCTGAATTTAACAGGATATATAATCTGTGGCGCAATCTGTGCCTATAATCATCATTTCAGCCTGATGCTGGTGGCTTTAGTAGGTTTTTCAGGATTAATATATGTTAAAAAAGAAAAACTGAAATCGTATATTTTATCAGGTGTGGTAATTTTTTTATTATATATTCCTCATCTGCCCATTTTTGCAGTGCAATTACAACATGGCGGAGTTGAGGAATGGCTTGGCAAACCGGAACCTGATTTTTTTCTTAATTACATAGAGTATATTCTTCACTTCAGCAATTTAATGTTCATACTATCGTGTTTATTAATTGTTGCGGGCTTTATTTATTTTTCGAAAAATTTTAAAGAAACAAATAAATTCCGTATTCTTTCATTTTCGTGGTTTTCTATTTCATTTTTAACGGGATATTTTTATTCGGTTTATGTTAATGCTGTTTTGCAATATTCTGTATTGATATTTACTTATCCGTTCCTTGTAATGTTTGTTTTTTCATTTTACAGAGATATTAAATCATTATATAAAATAGTTATTATTATTGTTTTTACTTCTGCAAGTATATATACCTTGATTTATGAAAGAGAGCATTATGAATTATTTTATGACTCGGGATATGAGGAAATTTTAATTGAGTCAGCTAAAGTGATCGAGGAAAAGGGAAAGGGTAATGTTACAACAGTATTATATTTACCTGAAAAAATTCATGAACATTATTTAAACAAGCTTCAAATAGATGGAGATGATTTATATAATCCGGCTAATATTGGTAATTTTATTAAGTTCAGAGAATTCCTTAAGAAACAATCGTCATATTATCTAATTATAGGATGGGCGGGGTTTCCTAATCTCGAATACCTGGTAATAGCTGAGGAAATATACCCGTATATGATCCAAAAAAAGACCTGGTTTAATACAGATTTTTATCTCTTTTCTAAAATAAAACCGGAAAAAAAAGATTACAGCTTTGCAGACAGGATAATTTATCATTCCGAACATAACTTTGATAAGCATGGAGATGGCTGGGATGATGTTAAACCCATCTATACACTACCCGGAATATCATATAAAGATGACAGAGTTCTGAGATTAGATAAAACATCAGAGTACAGTCCTGGATTTCATGCAGAACTACATAATATCATTGAAAAAAAAACCAATATTATTTATATATCTGTTGATGCTTTAATGCCTGATACTATTTCAAATGCTTTATTGGTTTGTGTATTAAAATCAGAAGACAAAGTCATTGATTGGCGTGCAAATAACTTTAATGATTTTATTGATAAGCCAAATAAACGGCTTTCTGTACACCTTGCTGTTAAACTGCCTGATATAAACTTAAACTATCCTGATATCGAAATATCAACATTTATTTGGAATAAAAACCTGGAAGAGTTTCTTGTGGATGACTTTAGGATTGTTGTGAGGGAGGGAAATCCGGTTATTTATAGTTTATATTATGATTTTTAATAAAAAAATTAATTTTGAACGGCAATACTATTATTGGCAAAAATAATTTAATCAAATACTTATGAATTCAGAATACCTGGAATTTTCACGCATTGAAGTTTATTTCTTTCTTCTGATAGCAATCCTTATCTTCGCCTTATTCAGGCTTGTGATCAGATCAATCGGAGTTATTCCTTTAAAAAAGGGAGTTAAAACATACATATTAAGATTCCTTCCCGTTATCGAAATTTTTTTCTGGTTCATTTATTTTATCTGGGCAATACAGTTTTTTTGGAATAACAACCAGCTTTATGCCATTGAATTATCTCTCATTTTAACGGTTCTGTCTTTATGGATTGCATGGTTTGCCCTACGCGATTTTATTGCCGGCGCTATTTTTAAGGCAAGTAAGTATTTTTTAATCAATGAAAGTATAAGGGTTAATAATTACACCGGAAAGATAATAAGCATGAAAACCCGCTACCTGATCATCGAAACAGATACGGGAGAAACCATTCACATTCCATATAGCCGGGTGCTGGGACAAACTATTATTAAAGTTCATCCGGCAGAGATGATTTTAAGCTACTCCTTCAAATTAAATGTTCCAAAAACCGACAAGTCTCCGGAAGTAATTGAAGAGATAAAAAATACAATACTTAACCTGCCCTGGGCATCTTTAAAAAAAGACCCGCAAATCAGGTATATATATTCTGACAAACCTGAGATTTCCACCTTCGAGATCACAGTTTATGCTTTTGAAAAAGAATACTTTCCGGAAATTGAAAAATATATCAGGAGCATGTATTAAATTATAAAGTATGAAAATATAATTTGTATGTTTGCACACTATTTCTATTTATTAATTTAAATCTTTTCGGATTTTGAAATTAATTACAGAAGAACTTGACGGTAAACGTTTTTATTACAGTTTTATAGCCGGCGCTCAAAAGATTTTTGAACATTACAAGGTCATAAATAAAATAAACGTGTTCCCTGTTGCCGATGGTGATACAGGTACAAACCTTGCTTCTACCATGAGGTCTATTATTGACTCTGTAATTCCTACCGATAATATAAAAGTTACTGCCGATGCCATTGCCGATGCAGCCCTTGTAGGAGCCAGAGGGAACTCCGGAATTATTTTCGCCCAGTTCCTGTATGGGTTCAGCAACGAAATTCAAAGCGAAAAAAATTTAACGATTGATGATTTTGCAAAAATTATTAATAAATCTACACATTACGCCTATGAAGCTATTGCCAATCCTGTGGAAGGCACTATGATTTCGGTTATGCGCGAATGGGCTGAATATGTATATTCAATTAAAGATAAATTCCGCGATTTTAACGAACTTATTATTAATTCGTATAGCAAGGCTAAGGAATCACTTCAGGACACACCTAAAAAACTTGAAATATTAGCGAAATGCAATGTAGTGGATGCAGGCGCCAAAGGATTCGTCCTTTTCCTTGAAGGAATGATAGATTTTTTTATTCATGGTCAGTTGAAAAAGCTGGTTTCAACCAGGAATGTAATGAAGGTGAAGGAACTTGAGGAGATGGTTCACGATGAAACTGAAATAACCTTCCGGTATTGTACCGAAGCCATGATTACTTTCGATAAAAATATTCCTGAAAACAAAACAAAACTTATAAAAGCTATTGAAGGTTTCGGCGATTCATTGGTAGTTGCAGGTTCCCCAAAAAAGTTAAGGCTTCATATACATACTGATGAACCTGCAAAACTATTTTATTCGATAAAAGATATTGGCAATATCACTTATAAAAAAGTGGACGATATGGTGATGCAGAACCAGATTGTACATCACCGTAAATGGGATGTTGCACTGCTTACCGATTCAACGAGCGATCTTCCGCAGGAGATTATTGAAAAGTACCAGATACACGTTGTTCCGCTAACAGTACATTTTGAAAAAGACTTTTATTTGGATTCAGTAACCATCACACCAGATGAGTTTTACGATCTTCTTGAAAAATCAGATCATCATCCGTCAACTTCGCAGCCTACATATAAAGACTTTACAAATAAATACAATTACCTTGCAAGCCATTACAATTCCATCATCAGCCTGCATATTAGCGATAAGCTCAGCGGCACATGGAATACAAGCCAAAAGGCTGCCCATCTTGTAAGTGAAAGGCAAAATATGGATATCTCCGTATTCAGTTCAAAAAAATTAGCCTGTGGATTAGGGCTGATGATTATCAGGGCAGCCAGAGAAATTGAAAAAGGCAGAAGTTATAAAGAAATAAACGCTGAGATTGAAAAATGGATAGAGAAAAGCCGAATGTTAATCAGTGCACGTACTTTAAAATATTTAATTAAAGGTGGAAGAGTAAGTGCAGTAAAGGGGTTTTTAGGAAAACTTCTTGGTGTGCAACCTCTTATAATTGTAAATAAGGAAGGGAAAACAGAATTATTTGGCAAACCCAAATCTGAAAAGCAAAGTATGCGGTTGGTTATTGAGGAAGTTAATAAAATGCTTAATGGCAATAAGATTTGGGGTTATGCAATTTCTCACGCCAATAATATTGAAGGAGCCAACTGGTATGCCGAACAAATGGAACAACTTACCGGATTAAAGCCCGAATTCATTCATAGAGCATCTCCTGTCCTTGGTACTCATACAGGTCCGGGTGTTATTGGATTAGCTCTGATGTTTGAATAATCCCAAAAGATTATAAAATAGTGTTCAATCAAGTCAATAATCCCCAGTCGGAAGTGGAGACTGTTGACATATTATTATTAAAGACACGTGTTTAGATTACGCGAGTCTTTTTTATTTTCCCGGAAAACCTCTTCCGGTTTAAAATTACAATCAATAGTAAATACGGCAAACTTGAGTAATATGGTATAATTACTGATAAAACAACTGCCAGGACTGAAATAATTAAAAATGCCATCGATATTCTACTCCCGGTTATAAATTCAGAACTATCTGCATCTTTGTCCACCAGACGATTATTTTTAATTGCATAAATCCAGTTAAACCGGTATAACAAAGCAACCGTAAACATATTTGAATTAAAAAATAAATTAGCCATCCAATCTGAAGAAAAATCATTGACAAGAGATGATGAATACGGAACAAGGCAAACAAATAATAAAATCAGAATATTGATCCATAAATGTAGTTTATCTGTCCGTTTAAAATGAACATTTTGCTGATGGCCCATAATCCAAAAACTCGCCAGAATGATAAAACTTAACACAAATGTGAGAAATTGATTTATCTGTTTTAATAGTACTTCATGTAAGGCTAAACCTGATAAGCTTTGATTTTTTTCGGGCAGGTCAATACCCAATACAAGCAATGTCATGGCAATAGCAAATATCCCATCTGTTAATGCTTCAATACGGTTGAGAGGTATTTCAGCTTTTACGATATTTTTTTCAGTAATTTTCATTGTTTCTTATAGATTATCTTTTAATGTTTTGCTTTTTCGCATGTTATTACGAACCGGTTAAACTTTTTCGAAGTATAATACAAAATTATACAAATATTGATATATAAACAATTTTCAAATTTATCAGGGATAGTCAATAATACTAAACTCCACTTTCCAGTAAGGCAATAAATAATTTTGCCACCATCTGAATATTATATCTACTTTTGATGTTTAGCTAATGTACCGATTTGAAAAATAAAGTAATTAAATCTCTTATTATTATCCTGACAGCATGGTTTGTTACCGGAGAAATATACGCACAAACATGTCGTTACTGGTTAGATAGTTTTAACAATGAGGCATCATTAATGGCAGGTTCTGTTGTAGGAGGAAATGCAGATATTACTGCTATATATTATAATCCTGCAATCATTGCTGATATTCAGAATTCAAAGATATCATTAAGCACAAGTTTATTTAACATTAATGACTATAGTTTAAAAAATGCAGTTGGAACAAATCAAGACCTTAAAGAATGGCAATTTATTGTACAACCAAGGTTTTTCTCTTATTTATTTCGATCCAAAAAATTCATCGATTTAAGCTGGGAATTTGCAATCTTTAGCCGACGGAGCGAACAAATTAATACATCCCTGACCGTTCAGTATAAAACCGATATTCTTCAAACTTATCCCGGACAGGAACAATACACAGCCAATATTGATTACAACTTTAAGTATTCCGATTACTGGGGCGGTTTTGGTGCTGCTTACCGGTTTAACAATGAATTATCGCTTGGTGTGAGCCTTTTAGTGAGTGATAAAGTTTTACATTATAACTACAATTTAGATATTAATGCTTTTCCAACCGGTAGCGGTATAAGCGATACAAGTTTCTATAACGCCAATTGGAAACATTTAGAGAAAATATATCAATACAATATAAATCTTATCTGGAAAATCGGAATTCAATATAAAGCAGAGCAGTGGAGCGCCGGATTGAATATTACCACACCTTCGATGTATCTCTGGGGCAATGCCGATGTCCGGAAAAATTATGCTCAAAACGATATTAAACACCAGGGAAGCAAAATTGAAGATTATATATACAACGGTGCTGAGAAAAAAGCCAGGTGTAGAATGAAAGACCCTTTGGCTATTGCTGCAGGTTTTGTATATAAATTCCCTAATAAAAAAGTAACTTTATCATTAAGCGCCGAATATTTTCAAAAGATTAAACCGTATTTGTTAATAGATGCCCGGATAAATCCAAATATAACAACCGAAAACGATTTTGAAAATATGGCAAACAAAAACTTTCTAAGCTACTCAACTGCTGCTAATTCTGTTACAAATGTAGCGATAGGATATAAATATATTCATTCTGATAAAATAGAGTTATTAGGAGGTTTCCGCACTGATTTTACTTATGCCAAAGATATTGATTACAAAAGCCTTTCCGATTATTCTTTTATTAAAGATATACCACTTAACGTATATCATTTTTCAGGAGGGGGAAAATTCAATTATAAATCAACTTCATTTATTCTTGGTTTGCAATTTGCATTCGGGCACAGTAAGGGCAATGAACAATTTATAAATACCACCGAACCGGTAGAATATGACCCCGCAACAGGCTTGGCATTACAAGGCGCTATTAGTGATGATATGATAATACGTTATTATTCAATAGGGGTTGTTTTGGGAATTTCTATTGGATTTAATTAGTAGAAATAAAAGTATTAGTTTTATTCAATAGTTAGACACAAACGGGGGAAAAACAACGACACTGCAAATGACAATGAAAAGGAATATTTAACTTGAAATGAATAGCTTGACTGGTGGGCTGAGTGCCTGGTACTCATGGTCGACCTCCCGATGGCTATCGGGGTATTTTAATTTTAACTTAAAAAGATAATATGCCTAAGATTTACGATAATATTGAAAACCACTTAACCAGGGGATTAAATGAAACCCTTGAAGTTTCACAAAGAACTGATTTTTGTGTTGGTTATTTTAATCTAAGAGGATGGAAACAGGTTGCGGATAATATTGACAAATTTTCGGGAGAGGAGAACAACAGATGTCGGCTTTTAGTGGGGATGCAAAAATTGCCTCGCGATGTTATTTCAGAATATTTTATAAATAATGGGAAGCCAATAGATAATGCTGCTGCAAGCAAGATAAAAAAACAACTGGCGGTTGAATTCCGAAATCAACTAACTATTGGTATTCCAACTGAAGAAGACGAATTAGGATTGAGGAAACTTGGAAAACAACTTAAAGATAAAAAGGTTATTATAAAGCTATTCCTAAAGCATGCGTTACATGCTAAACTTTATCTTGCATTTCGAGAAGACAAGATAAATCCAATAATTGGATATCTGGGGAGCAGTAATTTGACTCTTGCAGGCCTTGTCAACCAAGGAGAATTGAATATCGATGTGCTTGATCAGGATGCTGCTCAAAAACTAGCCGGATGGTTTGAAGATAGATGGGAGGACAGGTGGTGTATTGATATTACCCAGGAATTAATTGAAATTATCGAGGAAAGTTGGGCTGGAGAAAAACTGATTCCACCGTATCATATTTACTTAAAAATAGCTTATCACTTGTCGATAGAAGCCAGAGCTGGATTACAGGAATTTAAAATTCCCAGGATTTTTCAAAAAGAACTTTTAGAATTCCAGGAGAAAGCCGTTTTAATTTCTGCCCATCATCTGAATAAGCGTAACGGTGTAATGATTGGTGATGTCGTCGGATTGGGAAAAACAATTATAGCAATAACTATCGCAAAAATGTTTGAAGAAGACCTGGGCATGGAAACACTGATTATATGTCCGGTTAACATTAAAAAAATGTGGAAGAAATATGCAGATAAATATGAACTAAAAAGGGTGTCACAAATTCTTCCTATATCTCAGGCACAAACCAAATTACCATCATTAAGGCGATATCGGTTGGTTGTTATCGATGAAAGCCATAATTTAAGAAATCGTGAAGGTAAAAGATATCGGGCGATTAATGAATATATACAGGAAAATGACAGCATGGTCGTTTTACTTACAGCTACACCATATAATAAAGACTACTTAGATCTTTCAAACCAATTAAGGCTATTTATTCCTGAAGATAAAGATTTGGGGATTAGCCCAGAAAATTACATTACTGAAATAGGCGGTAAGGTGGAATTTGCAGCCAGACATCAACATGGAATAAGAAGCTTGCCAGCTTTTGAAAAAAGTGATTATACGGATGATTGGAGGGAATTGATGAGGTTATATCTGGTCAGACGTACCAGAAGTTTTATTAAAGGAAATTATGCAAAATATGACCCTGTAAAAGATAGAAAATATTTACTTTTTAGTAATGGAGATCGCTCATATTTCCCGGATCGGATACCTAAAAAAATGGAATATGAATTTGATCCGGATAATCCTGCTGATCAATATGCAAAATTATATTCCACTAAAGTTGTAAATATCATTAACCAACTGGAACTTGTCAGATATGGTTTAGGCAATTACCTTGACGAAAAATCTTCACTTGATCCCACATCCAGTGAAAAAGTTATTATTGACAATTTGGCAAGAGCTGGTAAAAGGCTTATAGGGTTTAGCAGGACAGGGCTATTCAAAAGGCTTGAAAGCAGCGGATATTCCTTCCTGTTGTCAATATCAAGGCATGTTTTGAGGAATTTTATTTTCGTCTATGCCATGGAAAATAATTTACCGTTTCCTATTGGCTCGCAGGAGGCAAATATGTTAGATGACTTTTTGGAAGATGCAGATCCTGATAACCAAAAAAACGCAAACTATTTGAAACTGATTTTAGATGAAGAGACGTACTTAAAAAATGCTGAAGAAATTTATAAAATAATCTCTCAGGCAAATGAAAGAAAGAAATATCAATGGATCAATTCGGATTTATTTTTAAAACAAGTTAAGAACCTGCTTATTGAAGATGCCCGGAAATTGATTAGAATACTAAGGCTGGGTAAGGACTGGAATGCAGAAGAAGACAGGCAATTAAATGCCTTGCATGAATTATGTTTTTCAAAATACGCAAAAGAGAAAATTATCGTATTTACCCAATTCGCGGATACAGCCCATTATTTATTTGAACAGTTAAAGAAAAGGGGGATTAAGAGAATTGAATGCGCAACGGGTGAAAGTGAAGATCCGACAGATCTTGCCTATCGCTTTAGTCCCGTAAGTAACGAAGTCGAAAAGGAAGAATTGGGAGAGAAGGGTGAAATCAGGGTTTTAATTACAACCGATGTACTAAGCGAAGGCCAGAATTTACAAGACGGGTATATCGTAGTTAATTATGACCTTCCCTGGGCAATTATCAGGCTGATCCAACGGACTGGCAGGGTGGACCGTATCGGACAGAAATCTGAGCAAATTTTTTGTTACTCCTTCTTACCTGAAGACGGTATTGAAAGGGTTATCGGACTGAGAAGGCGTTTGACAAGGAGAATAAGAGAAAATGCCGAAGTGGTGGGATCGGATGAAGTTTTCTTTGAAGGAGATCCCATTAATATTTCAGATTTGTACAATGAAAAAGCAGGTATTCTGGACGATGAAGATGATGGAGAGGTTGACTTGGCCTCTTATGCTTACCAGATTTGGAAAAATGCCATTGATGATGACCCAAAGTTACAAAAGATAATTCCGGAATATCCTGATGTTATATACAGTACCAGAAAGGCTGAAATTTCAGACACAAATCCGGAAGGGGTCATTGTCTATACCAAAACCGCTGATGATAACGATGTACTCACATGGATTGATACCAGTAAAAATATAATAACACAATCCCAACTAAGAATACTCAAAACAGCAGCCTGCAAGCCGGAAACAAAAGCTGTGCATAAAATACCAGAACATCATAAACTGGTCGCAACCGGTGTGGAATACATTAAGGATACCGAATCAGATATTGGCGGACAGCTCGGTAAAAAGACCGGTGCAAGGTACAAGGTTTATATGCGCCTGAACAGTTACTACCGGGAATATCAAAATACATTATTTACAAATGAGAATTTAAAGCGTGCTATTGACGAAATTTACAAGTATCCTCTCAGGGAATATGCCCGTGATTCATTGAATCGTTGGTTGAAAACAGGAATTGATGATCAGCGGCTGGCCGAGCTGGTTGAGGCTTTAAGGGAAGAGGACCGATTATGTATTATTGATAAAGAAGAACTGGAAAACCGCCCGCCAAAAATAATTTGTTCACTGGGATTAAAAGCATAAACTTATGGATCAGCTCATTTCTAAAAAGAAATTTAAAGAACTTGTTACTTCAAGGAAATTCATTGAACTTTTTAACGAGTTGGGATGGGATTTCGCTGAGTTAACAATACCGGTTATAGCTGGAGATAATCACTATGAATTGAATGCCGTTGCTGAAAAAAGAGACTTTATAGTTCTCAATTGTACCGGCAAAAACGGAGGGTTTCCCGATAAAACAGAGCGAAAAAGGATCGAACGCAATATTGCTAAAAAATTCTATGAACACCTGATCATATTTACCGGTGAAAAAGTTATTAAGCAGGTATGGCAGCTTGCCATACGTGAGCCAAACAAACCGATTGTTATACGCGAAGTTGAGTATTATACCAACCAGGAACCCGAATACCTCTATCAGAAACTGGCAGGTCTTTTTTTCAGTATTGATGAAGAGGAGAACATAGGTATTGCCGATGTAAAATTAAGGGTTACTGAACAATTTAATCAGAATGCTGAAAAAGTTACAAAGGCTTTTTATGACCGGTTTAAAAAAGAGCATGCAATTTTTCTCAGTTTTATCGAAGGAATAGAAAATAAAGTGAACAAAGACTGGTATGCATCATTGATGCTGAACCGGTTGATGTTTATATACTTCATCCAGCGGAAAGGGTTTTTAGATAAAAACCATAATTACCTTAGTGACAAACTTCATGAAACCCAGAAGAAACATGGAAAAGATGAATTCTATTCCTTCTATAAAAAATTCCTGTTAGTCCTATTCCACGAAGGATTGGGTAGTCCTGAAAGAAATGAACAACTTGAAGATGAACTTGGCAGAATTCCTTACCTGGATGGTGGCTTGTTTGATATCCATGACCTTGAAAAGGAACATGACATTCAGATCCGGGACGATGCATTTAAGAAAATATTTGAATTCTTCGATGACTTTAACTGGCACCTTGATACAACCATCACCGCTACCGGTAAGGATATCAATCCCGATGTGATCGGGTATATTTTTGAAAAATACATCAACGACCGGGCAGCCATGGGCGCTTATTACACCAAAGAAGATATTACAGAATATATCAGTAAAAATACCGTGATTCCGTTTCTGTTTGATCAGGTTAAGAAAGAATGTGCCAATGCCTTCCGCAACGACAGCAGCTTATGGTCAATGCTGCGCGAAGATCCCGACCGGTATATCTATCCTGCTGTACAATATGGCATATATGATTTGGATCCTGGAACAGGTGAAAAAAAATACAAAGACTATCCCGAAGAGATTGCGATGGGATTGGATATACAAAAACCTGGCCTTTTGGAGAGACGCAAAGCCTGGAATAAATACGCTCCGGAGGATGTTGCCCTTCCCACAGAAATCTGGCGGGAGGTAATTGAACGCCGAAATCGTTACTTCGAAGTAAAGAAGAAACTTGAAAATGATGAGATCAGGGAAATCAATGATTTTATTACCTACAACTTGAATATCCGGCAGTTTGCTCAAGACGCGGTGGAGCATTATGAAGGCTCCGACTTTATCAATGCTTTTTACAAAGCCATCAGCAGGTTAACCATCCTTGATCCAACTTGTGGGTCAGGTGCATTTTTATTTGCTGCCCTTAACATCCTTGAACCACTTTATGAAACCTGTATCAATCGCATGCGCGATTTTGTAAACGAGGCAGATGAAAAAGGACAGGCAAAAAAACATAGCAATTTCCGTGAAGTGCTGATGGAAATGGACAAACATCCCGGCGACAAATATTACATCTATAAAAAGATCATCCTTAACAATCTTTACGGAGTTGACATCATGAGAGAAGCCGTTGAGATTGCCAAACTCCGCTTTTTCCTGAAACTGGTTGCCACTGTCGATGCTGACTATCGCAAACCCAACCTGGGTTTGGAACCTTTGCCCGACATTGACTTTAACATACGTGCAGGAAATACCCTGGTAGGATTTGCTACCGAAAAGGAACTGGAGAAATGCCTGGTGGAGGACATGATGGGTGCGATAGTAAAAGAGGAAATAGAGGAAAAATGCGACATTGTGGCCCGCACTTTTGCCCGTTATAAAGAAATACAATTAAGCAGCGGCAACGATTACCACGACTTTAAAGTTGCCAAAGAAGAGTTGATTAAAAGATTGAAGGAACTAAATCACGAGTTGAACCTTCTATTGCACAAACAAGCCAGCGGATTAAAATATGATAACTGGCTTGCCAGCCACCAGCCTTTCCATTGGTTTGCCCAGTTTTATGAAATTATCCACAATAAAGGTGGTTTTGATGTGATTATTGGAAATCCGCCTTATGTAGAATGTTCAAAAATCAAATACACTCTTGATAAGTTTCAAACTTTAAAAAGTGGTAACTTATATGCTTTGGTAATTGAAAACTGCGCAAGTTTATTAAAGAAAAAAGGATACATTGGATTGATTGTTCAGAATTCTATAGTTTGCACTAAAAGGATGTTGCCAATTCAGCAATTCTTGGAAAATAGATTTAGCTTATTCTTTAGCAACTTTGATGATAGACCTGCGAAACTTTTCACTGGCATTTACCATATGAAGGGAACAATATTTTTAGGAGTTCCAATATGTGGCTCTAAGTTTATATTTACAACAAAGTTCTTTCGATGGTATGAAGAATATAGACCCAGTGTTTTTGATATCCTGAAATACAATGAATTAAATAAAAGGTTAAACTTTCCGGGACATTTTAGTAAGTATTCAGAAAAAAGGCATCAACAGATTTTATTAAAAATATATAAACAAAAATCTCTGGGTTTATCCCTAAAAAATTCTGGAGAAGTTGTTTACTGCCACAGAATAGCTTCATACTTTATTAAAGCTATAAATTTTGTACCTTATTTTTATAATGAAAAGCAAGGAGAAAAGAAATCTGACGATTATAAAAAATATTATGTTGATTCAGAGAATAAAAAAATGATGCTAATGGCATTATTCAATAGTAGTATTTTTTATATCAACTGGCATACTTTACACGACGGATACCATTGTGGCAAGAAGAATATTGATGAGTATCCTTTTATTTTTCAAAACGAAAATCATGAGTTATCAAAAAAGATGATTAAACTCGGCTCAAGTGTTTCAAATGATTACAAACAAAATTCATTTAGAAAAGACACCTTCTATAAAAATACTGGTAAAGTAATATATGATGAGTTCTACCCAAAAAAATCCAAACCCATCATAGACGAAATAGACACCGTCTTAGCAGAGCATTATGGTTTTACGCAAGAGGAACTGGATTTTATCATCAACTATGATATAAAGTACAGGATGGGTAAGGAGTTAGAGAAGGGAGGGAGTAATAATTAAAGAAACATACAAATGAAAGCAACTGAAAAGTTATTAAAAAAGGAATTTAAACTAAAGTCATTAGAAGAGCTTTGGTTATTGATTGATAAGAAGCATGATACTTTCTTCCAATACAATTTTTTCTGTGACAAAATAACCTACAAAAAAAATCTTGAGAGGATGATTGCAGAAATTGATGCTGACGGAGAACTTATTGGTCAGGAAATTGCAGCCATGAAATCAGGGAGTATCATTCAAAATTTTGCCTCTGCTGCTTATACACAAACGATAGGAAAATACCTTGCTATGAGAAAAGCATTGTTGAATCAGATTCGCTTGATACTATCTAAATAAAGTTTATTTTACATATATTAACTTAAATTATAAAAAACAGAGGAGTTGGATTTTTTCATCAATTACGATATAAAGTACAGGATGGGGAAAGAATTGTTTGAGAAGGAAGATAACGGGGATGACGAGTAAGCTGTAAAAAAAGAAACGCCCTACAAGTAAGGCGTCGGACCAAAGATGCTATCTTTGGTGATGTTTATGTTACAAAGATAATACAATTAGAATGACAAAAGCAAATAATTTACAAAAAAAAGAAAGAGTAATAGTTTATGTTGATGGCTTTAACCTGTATTTTGGCTTGCTTGAAGCTGGTTTGGAAAAATTAAAATGGCTCAATATAAAATTACTTACCGAAAATATGCTTAAAGCAAACCAGAAACTTGTAGAAATCAAATATTTTACAAGCCGAGTCAGTAATGATCCCGACAAACAAAAACGACAAACAACATACATTGAAGCCCTGGAATCCTTTAATGTTAAAGTTTATTATGGTCATTATCAACGAGATAAAATAGAATGCTACCGTTGCGGAAATATTTGGGCTTACTATAATGAAAAAATGACTGATGTAAATATAGCAACCCAAATGATAATTGATGCCTATCATGATAAATACGATATGGCAATGCTTATTTCAGGCGATAGCGATTTGGTGCCTCCCATAAAAGCCATAATTGAGAATTTTAAAAACAAAAGGGTTTTTGTTGCATTTCCACCAAAAAGACATAATAATTCTGTTGCTTTGGTTGCAAAAGGCTCAATGGTTATAGGTAGAAAAAAACTTGCTGATAGTCAGTTTGATGATGAGGTAACAAAGAAAGATGGTTTTATTTTAAAAAAACCGGGTAATTGGAAATAAAAGAGTACAACGGAAATATTAAGTTATTGGAATTGCCAAAGACAGCATTTCTATGTAGCAGGAAAGTTCCTGCAACTGTAGTGCTCAAATGTTATGATTGGGCCATTGAGCAAAGAAATAAAGGCATCTGCATTATAAGTGGTTTTCAAAGCCAAATAGAAAAAGACGTACTACATTATTTAATGAAAGGAAAACAGCCAATAATCATAGCTTTAGCAAGAGGCTTAAAACAAAAACCGGAACCTGCATTTCAACATGCAATTGATAAAGGCAGACTTTTAATCATTACACCTTTTGATAAGGAAGTAAAAAGAGTAACAGAAAAAACGGCTCAGGCACGAAACCAATTAATGATAGTCCTGGCAGAAAATATTACTGTCGGCTTTATCAGTGAAGGAGGACTATTAGAGGAACTATTAAAACAAACGAATAAAACGATAAATAAAATTTAATATTATTAGAATTATTTTTCGCAAATTTTTTATAAATATTGCTCAATATATTTATAGTTGGGTGTTAATTCTCCTTTATGGAGTATCATTGCTTTTTTTATGGGGTTTGGAATATCAATTTTTTCAAAAGAAGTATTATAATCTGCCCCTGCGATTGCCTTGATGTATTTATAAAGCACATTGCTGAAAGCAACGGATGATTCACGCGGCAACTCACTCGGAAGAATATCCACAGCCATTATTAAAATGCCATCCCCTTTAAATCCCATAGTAGGTTCACGTGTAAACGGGTTGTAAACAAAAACCGGGTCTTCAATTTCGGTTCCTTTATGTGTGCATTCAATTGAACCCTCCTGATCGCAGGTTATATCACCGATAACCGTTAGTCCTGGCCTTCCTTTTGAGAAGAGTTTCTCAAGGTAATCTTTTGTTACAATACGTGGATATCTTTTGTCCCAATACATGCAGTTCATCAAAACTGTCAGGTGAGGAATGTATTGCCCGAAAACGCTTTTATATTTTTCTGGATGGTCATAGTAATCCTGTAAATCAAATTCATAACCATCTTCTTTTGGTGCTGAAAGATCCCACTCTTTAAACACAACTTTGTAAAGTACATTATTCGGGATATCTTTTCTGTCTTTCAGTAACAGCAATTCTTGTGGGGAGATTTCTTTAATTGGCAGTAAGCCTGCTATCTCCTGTGCACCATTTGAAACATTTCCGTATCCGGTAAAACCTATTGTTAACGGAGTTAATTCTTTCGGCAATCCATTTTCAGCAATTTCCTGCCCGACTTCAGAGATTATTTGTTTAGCTACTTCCAATGAAACATATTTATGCGATTGATTAATCTTAAGAAATGGGGTGTGATAGCCATATTCCATTAACCTCTGACCCAGCGACCACAAGGAGTTGATCATACCTGCAAGCCCGGCAAACATACCAAAGAAAATCAATCGCCTGCCCATTTCGTCCTCTACCTTTTCATAATCTATCAGGTTGACTTTCTTCTCCATCATTTTTTTCAGCATAGGCATATTATAAGGCTGACCTTTGACGACATGCGAGAAGAAAACATAGGTTTTTCCACCTTCAAAAAAATCAAGCGGTATTTCTTTAATACCAAAGATTACAGGCGCTTCATTCAGTTCATTAACGATTTTTGCACCGGCTGCGGCAAATTCATCATCTATAAAAATCCGTTTCGGTGATGTTTGTACCTGTATTTCCAAACCATCCTCAATTAATTTTTTCACGTGTTTCGGAAGGATTGCCACACGCCTTTCCATAAGGTATTTATCTTCGTGGCGAATACCTATAATATTGTTGTTCATACCTTTGAATTTTGAATCTTTATAAAAAACGGCAAACATATAAAAAATTCATTTCTGACTGCAATAAATTTCATATATTTGCTTTTCTCATAGAAATATTAAACTGACACTTAATGGAAATGAAAAAATCAATTTTAGTATTTGTAACAACTTTGCTTGTTTTTAGTATTTATGCTCAAAAACCGGTTGTTACTTTTTATTCAGAGGACGGTTATAAATTTTGGGTAATAATAGATGGAAAAAGAGTTAATCCCGAACCGCAATCTGATGTTGAAAATATTACGATGGATAATGACCTGGTAAATGTAACGATCATTTTCGAAAATTCTGATTTCCCTGATATTGAAAAATCCATTCGGGGAGTGGATGCAAATGGCAACCCTGTACTTACAACCTGGCGTATTATAAATACCAACAGAGGGAAATTGGATATGAGAGCCAGCAGTTTTCAGCAACTTGATGAAACTACCATAACAACTCATACAACAACTACGACGATTGAAAGAAGTTCAGTGCCTCCTGTTCCGTATCAACAACCTAATGCTGTCCCTGGATATAATGGACCCATAGGGTGTGGGTTCCCTATGTCGGATCAAAATTTCTCAGATGTTAAGTATTCAATCTCCTTAAAAGATTTTGAAGACGCAAGGCTTTCTATTGCCAAACAGGTTTTAAAATCAAATTGTCTAATAGTTTCACAAGTAAAAGAAATTATGATGTTATTCGACTTTGAAGAAACGAAGATTGAATTTGCAAAGGATGCTTATTTCCATACTTATGATATAGGTAATTATTATCAGTTGAACGATGCCTTTGAATTCGAATTAAGTGTTGAAGAGCTTAATGAATATATAAATTCTCTTGAGCAATAGGAAATAAATTCCAATTTATAATTTTGTATTTTATAATTTTTATATCTTTGCAGCATATTTAAGCTTCAGAAACATTTGCTTATAAAAGTTAATACCTTTCATTGATAAATTAAAGAACTCCTTATAGCCCAAAAGTATTTCAAAGGCATAAGTTACTGTTAAAATAAGAATAGAAAAGGATAAGTTTTAAACATTTAACTAATAAGATTAATGGAATACAATACAGCAAGAGACAAACTGGTGATCAGTGAATACGGCAGGAATGTCCAGAAACTGATTAAGTATGCACTATCTATTGAGGATAGGAAAAAAAGAACCGATTTTACTAAAATAATCGTTCAAATTATGGGGCAAATGAATCCCCAGGTACGTGATTCCGGAGATTTCAGGCATAAATTATGGGATCATTTATATTTCATTTCCGATTTTAAGCTGGATGTTGATTCGCCTTATCCTCCACCTTCAATAGAGTCTCTTACTGCTAAACCTGAAAAGCTAAGCTATAGAGATAACAATATAGATTTCAAGATATACGGAATCAACATCTCTAAAATTATTGAAACTGCGATAAATTTTGAAGAAGGTCCGGAAAAGGATGCACTTGTTCATACAATTGCCAATCATTTAAAAAAATCATACCTTAACTGGAACCGCGACTCTGTTTCAGATGATCTTATCATTGAGCATCTCAACATTTTATCAAAAGGGAAGCTTAAGCTCAGCGAAGACAGGAAGCTAAACACTACCAGCGATATACTGGCAAGAAACAGGAAAAAGAAACCATCGAAGCCCGGTACCCAACGAGGCAAAGATCAACGAAAAGGTAAAGGCAGAGGAAGAAAATAAAAAAAAAGTCCCACCTATAGCGAGACTTTTATCGGTAAGTAAATTGTCAGGTAATTTTTGTTCTTAAAAAATTAACATATAACCTGTAGCCTTTGAGCTATAACTTATAACATCTTCCGTCAATCCACATTATCGTGAAGGAACGAATTGTCCTTTTTTATTTCCGTTTTTTTGTCGTCTGTTTCTGTAAGCACATATTTCGAGCCTTCCGTTTCGGATGAAGGCTTCACATCCATTAATTCAACTTTTCTTCTGATATATGCCGGTGTTTTTTCCAGTTCATCCAGTTCATTTGGGGTTCTGAGTTTAATGCTGAGGTCTTTAAGTTTCCTGATCCGTTCCTTAGATTTTTTCTCAATCTCATCCCGTTCTATTTCGGCAGGAAAATCCTGGTTTTTTGAATAAATAGTTTCTGCCGGTTTGATTAATTTAATTACCTCATCACTTTTCTTTTCTGTAACAATACTTTTGATTTCTTCTGCCAGTTTTTCTTTATCCTGTTTAAAAGACAATTCCAATGTTTGCGTTTCGGGGCTTTCTTTTGATTTTACCTTTGCAGAAGTAATTTCCTCCTTTTTTTCAGTTTTCTCTTTTTGGGGAGTGATAAGTGTTATTTCGCTAATTGGTTCGGTAATACGTGGTTTACTTTTATTTTCTTCACGGTGACCGGTAGTTAACGGATGCACTATTCTTCTTTTTGGTCGGTAAACACCAATTTCATTATCAGGGTTGAATCCTGTTGCCACAAGTGTAATATTAATATTGTTTCCAAGAGATTTATCTTTACCATTACCCCAAATAATTTCGGCATTCTGACCGGCTTCGTTCTGAATATAATCGGTAATTTCCATTACTTCATCCATAGTGATCTCTTCCTCACCGGAAGACATGTAAAGCAGGATATTATCAGCACCTTTAATTTGATTATCGTTAAGCAGCGGAGAAGCGAGTGCATCTTCAACAGCTTTAATCGCCCTGTTTTCACCTTCGGCAACAGCAGAACCCATGATAGCTGAGCCACTGTCTTTCATAACGGTTTTCACATCTTCGAAATCAACATTAATATATCCGGTTACAGTAATAATTTCTGCAATGCCTTTGGCTGCTATAGTCAGTATATTGTCAGCTTTCTGGAAGGCTTCTGACAGTTTCAGGTCGCCATGAACTTCCCTAAGCTTATCGTTGCAAATAATGAGCAGGGTATCCACACTCTTTCTTAATTCTTCTATTCCCGCTTCTGCCTGAAGTTTTCTTTTTCTGCCCTCGAATGAGAACGGAGTGGTAACAATTCCAACGGTTAAAATGCCTAATTCTTTTGCAGCTTCGGCAATTATGGGCGCACCTCCCGTGCCGGTACCTCCACCCATACCGGCAGTAATGAACAACATTTTGGTATTTTTTTCGAGAATTAGTTTAATATCCTCAATATTTTCAATAGCTGCTTCTTTTCCTACAGAAGGTAATGACCCGGCACCAAGTCCTTTTGATCCTAATTGAACCTTTGTAGGTACGGAACTGGCCTCCATTGCCTGGGCATCTGTATTACATATTAAAAAATCAACACCTTCGATGCCCTGTTTGTACATGTGCGAAACTGCATTGTTGCCGCCTCCACCTACACCAATGACTTTAATGATAGATGACTGATTTTTAGGTAAATCGAATTTAAGCATTTTATCCATTTTTTGGATTTAAAATTATAGTTAAAAAAACGTTGATTTAAGATTAAATAATTTTTTTATCAACAAAATGATTGTTAATTATTTTTTAAACCATAAATTTAAAATCGTAAATCTAAAATCCCTACACTCCATCTTTCTCGAAGAAATCCTGAATTTTTTTCAAAAAGCTTATTGGTTTCGTTTCCTTTTGTTCAGCTTCTTCTTCATACTCTTCAACGGGTTCTTCTTCAGCTTTTGATTTTTCCATTTCTTTATAATACCTTCCCATTCCTTCTATTACCAGTCCTATACCTGTAGCATACATCGGGCTGGCAAGCTCGTCAGGAACGTCATTGGCTAAGTGTTCGTTCGGGTAACCAATCCTGGTATCCATTCCGGTAATAAACTCGGTGAGTTGAGTCAGATGTTTAAGTTGTGCACCACCGCCGGTTAATACGATGCCGGCAATAAGCTTTTTCTCGTATCCTGAATTTTTGATCTCATAATAAATATGTTCAACAATCTCTTCCATTCTGGCTTGTATTATGCTTGCCAGGTTTTTCAGGCTTATCTCCTTAGGAGGTCTTCCCCGTAATCCGGGAATAGCAACTATTTCATCGTCATGATTTTCACTTGCTAAGCATGACCCGAATTTTACTTTAAGTTCTTCTGCATGTTTCCGTATAATAGTGCAGCCTTCTTTTACATCTTCGGTAATAACATCTCCACCGAAAGGAATAACGGCGGTATGCCTTATAATTCCATCCTGGAAAATGGCAAGATCGGTAGTTCCTCCGCCGATATCTACCAATACAACACCAGCTTCTTTCTCTTCCTCGCCCAATGTTGCTTCTGCTGATGCAATAGGCTCAAGGATCAGGTCAATGACTTCGAGGTCAGCCTTAGTTACACATTTATAGATATTTTTTGCTGCTGTTGTTTGTCCTATGATTATGTGGAAATTAGCTTCAAGGCTGTTGCCCAGCATTCCAACGGGTTCTTTTATTCCTTGCTCACCATCTACGATATATTCCTGGGCGATAACATCAATTATTTCCTCACCAGGGCTCATATTCAGATTGTACATATTATTAAGTAAAGTATCAACATCCTCCTGGCTGATCTCTTCCTCATAGTTTTGCCTGATGATGCCGCCGCGATGCTGAAGACTTTTTATATGCTGCCCGGCAATCCCGACATTTACATATTTAATGTTTACACCCGATTTCTGTGAAGCCTCTTCGATAACAGTTCTGATTGAGTTAACGGTGTTTTCGATATTTGACACAACACCACGTTTAACACCTATCGATTCGGTACGGCCATGTCCGAGAATTTCAATTTTGCCGTGTTCATCTCGTCTGCCAACAATTGAAGCAATTTTACTTGTTCCGATGTCTAAGCTAACAATGATTTCTGAAGATTTCATAAATTGATATTTTTTATTTTCTTTTTCACTATCCTTTTAAACATATAACTTATAACTTATAACCATTAACAAATAACTAATAACATTCTGACCATACACTACTTTTTAGAACAAACAACCTGATTTTCAAATTTAAGATTTATCGTTTTGTATTTATCCCATCCTGCTTTATTCATGCCCTGTTTATAAAAAACCGTCAGTTTATCGAATTTCTTTTCCATGTTGTTGATGTCGCCGAAAATTATAAGCTGCCTGCCAACTTTAGGTACGAGATCAAATTCATAATTTTTCGTTACATAAATTTGTTCGATCTGAGCTTTTAAAAAATCATTTTTATTTATATAAGATGCTAACAAATAAAGTTTTTTAAGAAGGGATTCTTCCTTTAATGATTTTAAATTTAATGTATCTGCATACCTGTGTTTAATATTACCGTTTGCTACCGGCACCCTTGAAGAAAAACCAGGATTCACCGGCATAACAACTCCGGTTTGACCGATATAAAAACTTTCATTTGCTGTATTTATTATTCTCAGAATCGGTTTGCGCTGAACTACATGGATGTTCATTTTACCGGTTAGCGTAGTATATACCTGGGCATTTTCAATAAAATCAATTTCATTTACCATGTTTTCAACGTGCACGGGATTTATATCTGATAATTTTTTCCCGATCAACGTATCGCAAGCTAAGTAAATCTGTTTTTTTATATCTTCGGCTGTTATTAAAGGCTCTGCATCCCTGTAATCAATTGTAACTTCAAACCTTTTGCACGTTGCCTTTTTATGTTCTGCTTCCATAAAGCTGACCAGTATAAGAATACCGGCAATAATAACAATCCAGACTATTATGCTGATTATTTTTTTCATCCTTATTTAGTTTGTTCGGTCTTTGTTAAATAGTGTTTAATTGGTAAAACCATCTGATCGATGTCGCCCGCTCCAAGCGTTAATAATATATCGAATTCTTTAACGGCGATATTATTAATTAAATTTTCTTTTGAACTTAATAATTTTCCCGGCTTTGCAATTTTGTCTAAGATCATTTCAGAGCCTACACCTTCAATCGGCTTTTCTCGTGCAGGATATACAGGCATAAGGATAATTTCATCTAACAATTCAAGGCTTTCGGCAAATCCTCCGGCAAAATCCCGCGTCCTGGAAAATAAATGAGGCTGGAATACACCGAGAATTTTTTTACCCGGGTACAATTTTTTTACCGACATTACAAAACTCCTGATCTCTTCAGGATGATGAGCATAATCGTCGATATAAATAATTTTTTCTGATTTTACCTGATAATCAAATCTTCTTTTTATCCCTGAGAAAAGAGGAAGCGCAGCTTTCATTTCATATTCCGTAACACCCGCCAGCCATGCCACAGCAAGAGCCGCCACAGCATTTTCAACATTGATAAGCCCGGGTATTCCCAAAACAATATTTTTAATAGTTTCTTCAGGCGTTACAAAATCGAATTCATAGAATTCATTTTTAAGCCTGATGTTATCAGCGAAAAAATCAGTTTGTTCATCAAGAGCGTATTCAAATATCCGGCAGTCCGGCACTTGTCCTAAATTTATCTCAACACCTTTTTTAATAATAATGGTTCCGTCTTTACGGATTTGAGCAGCAAATTTTCCAAAAGAATTCTTCAGGTTGTTAATATTGCTGTAAATATCCAAATGATCGGCATCAGCTGAGGTGATCACTTCTATTAAAGGATGAAGCTGCAGGAATGATTTGTCGAACTCATCGGCTTCCACTACCATCCAGTCCGACTTTTCCGAGATAAGAAAATTTGAATCATAATTTTTTGCAATCCCACCCAAAAGGGCATTGCAATCTACTTCGGATTGCTTCAATAAATAGGCAATTAATGTTGATACAGTGGTTTTACCATGTGTGCCTGCAACGGCAATAGCCTTTTTATTTTGCGTTAGTTTTCCGAGAACCTCCGAACGTTTTTTTATTTTTATGCCTGATTTTTTAATGTGCCTGAATTCATTTAATTCAACGGGAATGGCAGGTGTATATATTACCAAATCAATATCATCAGGTATTTTAGTTATGTCATCCTCAAAATGTATATCAATACCTTCCGACTGAAGCCGGTTGGTAAGCGCTGTCGGAGTTTTGTCGTAACCGCTAACCTTAACTCCTTTGGCGTGGAAATACCTTGCAAGGGAGCTCATACCTATGCCGCCAATGCCTAAGAAATAAATTCTATGTAAATCGCTCAAAAACAAATTATAATTTCGTTAAACAAAAAATTTCATCAACAATTCTTTCCGATGCGTTTTTTATAGCCAATTTACTTAGATTCCGGCTGAATTCATTTTGCTTATCTTCGTCTTTTATCAGATCAATCACCATACTTCCCAGTTTATCAGACGCTTCATGATTGAGTATCATCAGCGCTGCATTTTTATCAACCAAAGCCTGTGCATTTTTTCTCTGATGGTCTTCGGCAGCAAAAGGCAACGGAACAAAAACGGTTGGTTTTTGCACGGCACAAATCTCGGAAATAGCTATGGCACCGGCTCTTGAAACAATCACATCAGCAGCAGCATAAGCATAATCCATCCTGTCGATGAACTCAACTGCTTTTATTCCTTTTTCTACCGTTTCATTTGTGGCTTCACAAGCTTCTTCAAAATACAATTTACCGGTTTGCCAAATTATCTGTACATTATTATCCATAAATAATTCGAGGAATTTATGAATATTTTTATTTATTGAAACGGCTCCCTGGCTTCCACCAACTACCAACAGCGTTTTCTTTTTATCATCAAGGTTAAAAAATCGCAGGGCTTCTTCTTTTTTACCTTTAATATCAATTACATCCTGCCTGATCGGATTTCCTGTTTTTACAATTTTATTTTCAGGAAAATATTTTTCCATCCCATCGTAAGCCACGCAGATTTTATCAACATTTTTTGCTAACAATTTATTGGTAATGCCGGGATAGGAGTTCTGCTCCTGTATCAAGGTAGGGATACCTTTTTTCGATGCCACACGTAGCGTAGGTCCGCTGGCATATCCGCCTACACCTACAACTGCATCCGGCATAAACTCATTTATTATTTTTTTTGCTCTAATAAGACTATAGATAACTTTAAAAGGAAACAAAAGATTTTTCAGAGTTAATTTGCGTTGCAAGCCGCTTATCCAAAGACCTTCGATAGGATATCCGGCAGCGGGTACTTTTTCCATCTCCATTTTACCTTTGGCTCCTACAAAAAGTATTTCTACATTTTCATTTATTTTTTTCAGGGTGTTGGCAATAGCAATAGCAGGGAAGATGTGACCTCCTGTTCCGCCACCGCTGATGATGAACTTAAGCCTGCGCTGTTTGTAAGCTTCCTGCATTTTCCTGTTTATTTTCAATTTCTTTACTTACGCTTAATATTATGCCTATTGAGATACTCGTAAACCAGAGCGATGTTCCACCCATGCTTATTAGTGGTAATGTTTGACCGGTAACGGGTAATAAGTTTACCGCCACAGCCATGTTGATCATTGCCTGGAAAACCAGGCTGAATGCAACCCCAATGGTAAGGAACGCCCCGAAATTTCTGGGGCATTTGGTAACTATCTTTACAGCTCTGAAAAGTAAGATCATGTATAAAAAAATTATCAGTATGCCTCCAATCAGTCCGTATTCTTCAATAATAATTGCAAAAATAAAATCGGAGTATGGATGTGGTAAAAAATTTCTCTGATCGCTGTTGCCAGGCATCTTACCGATAATTCCACCGGATGCAATGGCAATTTTAGCCTGGTCAACCTGGTAGTTATCTTCACTGTTGCCATTTTTAAAATTTTCAATTCTGCTGATCCATGTATCGACCCGCGGCAGCAGGTCAGGGTATGCTTTAGCTATCATCACCATAATAAGTATGGCTACTACTCCAAGTCCTATCATTGCAAAAATATGCTTCAGACTTACCCGCCCGATAAACATCAAAACCAGGCTTGTAGTAAAAAGAATAGCAGCCGTTGAAAAATTAGCAGGCAGGATAAGGAGGCATATAACCAAAACAGGGATAACAACAGGAAGAAATGCGGATTTAAAATCTTTAATCACTTCCTGTCTTTTCGTAAGCATCCTGGCTAAATACATTATGAGTGTCAGCTTAGCAAGGTCGGAAGTCTGGAAAGTAAGCCCGAAAGGCAGGGGCAGCACTCTTCTCGCTTCATTTAGGTTTATCCCGAAAAAAAGTGTTAATAGAAGTAATGGAACTGCGATATAAAGAGCAATCTGAAAAATTCTCGAAAAATAAGTGTACTTGATTAAATGAGCAAGGTACATCAATAAAAAACCGAAAACAAGGATAATGAAATGCTTGATCATATAATATTCCGTATTTCCGCCCTGGTATTTATAAGCCAGTGTTCCGGTAGAGCTGTAAACCGCCAGTAATGAAAACACTGAGAGTAAAATCACAATAAGCCAGATTATCTTATCGCCTTTTATTTTATTTAGCAGAAAATGCATATATATTAAATTAAAAAAATATTTATTTATACTTTTAACTCATTAACCTGAAACCTGAATCATGAAACATGAAACATTATAATTCTTACAGGTTTGAAACAGCTTTCTTAAATTCATTTCCCCTTTCCTCAAAATTTTCAAAAAGATCGAAGCTGGCACAGCTTGGCGAAAGCAACACAGTATCGTCTTTACTTGCAAGGAATGATGCATATTTAACCGCATCTTCCATTGAAGTGGTCTCAATAATATCTTCCATAACATCCTCAAAGGCATTGAATAGTTTCTTATTGTCTTTACCGAGGCATATAAGTGCTTTAACCTTTTCTTTTACCACATCGTTCAATATGGAATAGTCATTTCCTTTGTCGATTCCACCGGCGATCCATATCACCGGATTATGAATGCTTTCAAGAGCATACCAGGTTGAGTTAACATTTGTAGCTTTTGAATCATTTATAAAATCTACTCCATGAATACAGGCTACAAACTCAAGCCTGTGCTCTACATTCTGAAAATCGGAAAGACTTTCTTTGATAATATCTTTCCTGATATTTAAAATCCTGGAAGCAATGCCTGCCGCCATTGAATTGTAAATATTGTGTTTCCCCTGTAATGCTAAATTTTCTATTGTCATTTTTAAAAAATTTGGTTTTATGTTGATCAGCATTTCATTTCCTTGCAGAAAGGCTCCTTCACCTGAAATTTTTCGTTTTATTGAGAAAGGATATAATCCGGATTTGATTTCCCTTTTTTGTATTTCTTTTAGAACCACAGGATCATCGGCACAATAAACAAATGCATCATTTTCCGACTGATTCTGTGCGATCCTGAATTTTGAGTCAATATAATTTTGGAAGTCATCCGCGTACCTGTCTAAGTGGTCCGGTGTTATGTTCATCAAAACCGCAATATCAGCTTTAAAATCAAACATACCGTCTAACTGAAAACTACTGATTTCAAGCACATAATACTCGAAATCTTTTTCAGCCACCTGCATTGCAAAGCTTTGACCTACATTTCCTGCCAGTCCTGCATTTAATCCCGCCTTTTTAAGGATATGGTGAGTAAGCAAGGTTGTGGTTGTCTTTCCGTTACTTCCCGTGATGCATATCTTTTTTGCGGAAGTGTATCTGCCTGCAAATTCAATCTCCGAAATAACTTTGATACCGGTTTTTTTTACTTTTCTAACCAACTCTGTTTCGTCAGGTATTCCAGGACTTTTAACCACCTCATCTGCTTTCAGGATCAGGCTTTCAGTATGTTTCCCTTCCTCATATTTTATTTCAAACTGTGAAAGAACGTTTTTATATTTTTCTTTTATTTTACCAAAATCAGAAATAAAAACCCCGAATCCTTTTTTCATTGCTAAAACTGCGGCTCCCACACCGCTTTCTCCTGCTCCTAATATGACAATCTTTTTTTTCAAGACACATTATCTTAGTTTTAATGTTATTATCGTAAACACTGCAAGCATTATCCCTACGATAAAGAATCTTTGTACTATCTTAGGTTCGGAATAGCCTTTCACCTGGTAATGATGATGCAAAGGCGACATTTTAAAAATTCTTCTTCCCGCCCCGAATTTGCGCTTTGTATATTTAAAATAACTTACCTGCATGATCACCGAAAGGCTTTCCATCAAAAATATCCCGCAAAGAATTGGGATAAGGAGTTCTTTCCTGATAAGAATAGCAAAAACAGCGATAATACCTCCCATTGACAAGCTGCCGGTGTCGCCCATAAAAACCTGTGCAGGATATGAGTTATACCATAAAAATCCGATGCAGGCGCCCACAAAAGCGCTGACGTATATTGTAAGTTCGCCTGTATGGGGCAGGTACATAATGTTCAGGTAATCGGCAAATACAATGTTACCCGACACCCAGGCAAGAATACCCAGGGTTGCACCGATGATGGCAGAAGTGCCTGTTGCCAGGCCATCCATTCCGTCGGTTAAGTTTGCGCCGTTCGATACGGCAGCGATTATCAGGATAACAATGGGTATAAATATCAGGAATGCCCATTTTTCATATCCTTCGCCTAAGAAAGTTAGTATTTTAGAGTAATCTGCCTCGTTATTTTTAAAGAACGGAATTGTTGTTTTTGTTGATTTTACAGTCTCCCCTGAGAATCTCCCAGATGGATCGGATATATTTACAATCTCTCCATTTTCAGTTGTTTGAATAAATTCTTCAGCGTTAATTTTTTCTTTTATTACTACATTCTCGTTGAAATACATAGTTAATCCTACTACCAACCCAAGAATCACCTGTCCGAAAATTTTGAATTTTCCTGCAAGTCCCTTTTTATTCTTTTTAAACACTTTAATATAATCATCAATAAACCCTATTAAACCGAGCCATGCTGTTGTGAACAGCATCAGGATGATGTATATATTATCAAGTTTTGCAAAGAGAAGTGTTGGTATAAGGATAGCTCCGAGAATGATCAATCCGCCCATCGTTGGTGTCCCCTGTTTTTCTGCTTGCCCTTCGAGACCCAGGTCGCGGATAGACTCGCCCACCTGTTTCCTGACAAGCAGGCTTATCAGTCGTTTGCCTAACAGCAATGAAATTATTAAAGATGTGATAACAGCAGCAGCAGCACGGAAAGAAATGTACTGAAACACTCCTGCGCCCGGTAAATCAAATGCCCTGTCTAAATATTCGAATAAGTAATAAAACATACTAAATACTTTTTATCAGTTTGTGTTCTTAATAATACTTAGAGTTGTTAAAAATTCTCTTAAAACTTCTTTATCATCAAAGGGATATTTCACGCCCTTGATTTCCTGATATTTTTCGTGCCCTTTACCAGCCACCAGGATGATATCACCGGGTTTTGCAAACGAACATGCCGCTTTTATAGCTTCTCTGCGGTTGGTAATTGAAATCACCTTTTTGTAATTTATCGGTTCAACGCCTTTTTCAATGTCTTTAATAACCTGCTCAGGTTCTTCCGAACGGGGATTATCGGAAGTAAGGATAACTTTATTACTTTTCCGACTGACTATTTGTCCCATTAACGAACGCTTATTCTTATCCCTGTCGCCACCGGCTCCGACAATGGTAATCAGGGTTTCATTTTTTGTCCTGATTGAATGAATTGTGTCTAATACATTTTTCAAAGCATCCGGCGAATGTGCATAATCTACAATCCCTGTAATATTGTTTTGTGACCTGATAACATCGAACCTGCCTTCAACCGCTTCAATCATGCTGAGAGCAGTGAGCACTTTTGATTTTTCTTCACTAAGTAAAATCGCTGCAGCATACACGGCAAGCAGGTTATATGCATTGAAGCTGCCGATAAGCCTGCACCAGAATTCCTGACCGTCAATGTTTAATTCCAATCCTTCAAACTGGTTCTCGATTATCTTGCATTTAAAATCAGAAAGGCTTTTCAGGCTGTATGTTTTTTTCAATGCTTTTGTGTTCTGAAGTATTACCCTGCCGTTTTTATCGTCAATGTTGCTTAGGGCAAAGGCATAGTCAGGAAGTTCATCAAAGAATTTTTTCTTTACCTTGAGATAATTATCAAATGTTTTGTGATAATCGAGATGGTCGTGGGTAATATTTGTAAAAATACCTCCTTCAAAAATCAGTCCGGCAATCCTGTCCTGATCAATGGCGTGTGAACTTACTTCCATGAAACAATGGGTACAACCGGCATGTACCATACGGCTAAGGAGTTTATTGATTTGAACCGGATCGGGAGTAGTATGTGTAGCGCCAATAATTTCATCACCAATTTTGTTTTGAATGGTTGACAGAAGTCCGGTTTTATATCCCAGTTTTTTGAAAAGATCGTAAAGCAGGCTGACAACAGTAGTTTTGCCGTTTGTTCCGGTTACGCCAATAAGCATTAATTTTGAAGATGGGTTCCCGTAAAAGTTGGAAGCTAAAATTCCCAGCGATTTGCTGCTGTTTTTAACTATCAGATAAGTAATGTTTTCAGAAAGTTTTTCAAGAAGTGTCTCACAAACGATGATTTTAGCTCCGGCTTCAATAGCCCTGGGAATAAATATATGTCCGTCAACCTGTGTTCCTTTTACTGCAACAAAAACAGAATCAGGTTCAACTTTACGTGAATCGAACTCTATAGAACTAACTTCAACATCAGTTGAGCCAATTACTTTTGTAATCTCAATGTTTTTTAATATGTCGTTTAAAATTTTCAATGCTACAATGGTTCAATGATTTAATGCTTAAATGCTATAATGCTTAAATAATTTAATGCTATAATAATTCAATAATTCAGCAATTCAATAATTGTATATTTTAAACTGCAAGTTTTAGCGTAATCATATTTCCTTTTTTCACTCTCGAACCTGGCGACAAAGACTGTTCCCTGACAAAACCTCTTCCGTGAATTTTAACTTTTAATCCGAGATTCTCCAGGACATACACAGCATCTTTTGCTCCCATTCCTTTTACATTAGGCACTAACCCTTCTTTAATGATCCTGGTTTCAAGCCTTACAGTGCTATCTGCTTTCAGGGCTATTGCCCATTCGGCATTAGTGCTTAATGAATCGAGAGGTATATCAAGGGTTTGATAAACATATTTTAATTCTTCCTGGTAACCCGTTGCATAAACAGGATATGCGGCATCTGCCGGTTCGGTTTCTTTATGTTGATGTATTTCGAGGTCGGTGGCATATACCTTATCAGCAATTTCCTTAAAAACAGGAACAGCTACCGAGCTTGCATAATACCTGCCGGTTGAGGGCTTGCTTACTACTACTATACAAGAATATTTCGGGTTATCAGCAGGGAAATATCCAACAAAAGAGGCATTGTAATTTGTTTTGTCGTAACCTTTGTTCAAATCTGCTATTTGTGCAGTACCCGTTTTCCCTGCAATTTTATATACTGATTTGTTCAGGCTTTGAGCAGTCCCGCTTTCAACAACGCCTTCTAAAAGTTCATGTGCTTTTTCAATTGTAGCATCCGAACAAATAGATTTATTGATGACTTCCGTATCAAATATTTTAATAGTTTTTCCTGCTTGTCTTATTTCTTTCACGAACATGGGTTTTACCATTTTTCCGTTGTTGGCAACAGCATTGTAAAAAGTAAGAAGCTGCATGGGAGTCATTCTGAGTTCATATCCAATCGACATAAAGGGAAGAGAAACTTTGGACCAACTTCTGTTTTTTGTATTTTTTATTAAAGGTTCTCCTTCGCCCGGTATGTTGATTCCACTTTTTTGATTGATGGACATGTCGTACAAACGGTTAATATATTTTTGAGGATTGGTTAAATAGGCATTATAAACAAGCCTGGAAACACCTGTATTTAACGACAGTGTAAAAACTTCCTTTTTCGAAACCCGCCCATCCCTAACGCCATGTACATCTTTTATCGTCAGACCATGATACACAGTATAACCTTTGCCAATATCTATTGTATCCTCCAGGTTAATTTTATCGTCTTCTAATAAAACAAGCATAGAGGCTAATTTAAAAGTTGAGCCGGGTTCAATGCTTGTCCCAACTGCATAATTATAGGTTTCCTTATATGAGTTCGATTTTGGATCTTTCGTCAGGTTGGCAATAGCTTTAATTTGTCCTGTTTCAACTTCCATTAACACAGCACAGCCCCATTCTGCCTGGTGTTCAATCAAATGATTATAAAGCGCTGATTCGGCAACATCCTGAACGTTAAGGTCAATAGTGGTAATTATATCATTACCGTTTTCGGGTTCCACTTCGTTCTCATCAAATACAGGAACCCAGTCTCCGTTGTTTATCCTTCTTCTAAGTTGTTTGCCGTTCCTGCCGCTGAGGTATTCGCTAAAAGCTCCTTCAACACCAACATACAGATTTTCATTTTTATTTTCATAACCAATTGTTCTTTCTGCCAGAAGCCCGAAAGGTTTTTTTCGTTTGGTTTTTGGAATTATTATTAGCCCGCCGCGGTATTTTCCCCTGATAAAAATCGGGAAGTCCCTTAGTTTTTTTAATTGTTCATAAGTAACATTTCTTTTGATTAGATAGTAACGGTTTCCATTTTTTCGTTCCAGCAACAGGCTTTTTTTGTATTGGTATTTCGATTTATCATTAAAAAGTTTTGAAAGTTCTCTTGTAAGGGCGTCGATGTGGTTTTGAAAATAAGCATTGGAGATGAGTGTTGACGCCACGTCCATCCTGATATCGAAAATGGGGACAGAAGTAGCGAGCAGGCTTCCATCGGCGGCACAGATGTTTCCGCGCACTGCCTCAATATTAAAATATCTTAGTGATTGCTCTTCGGCTTTTTGCTTTAGTTCTTTGCCCTCAACAAACTGAATGTACACAACTTTGATAATTATTGCTGCGCCGAAAACCAACATAACCAGGTAAACAAGGAATACTCTCCATAATATGTCGGTCTTAATGTTTTTCAATGGTTTGTTGATTATAAATAGTTATAAGTTATATGTTATATGTTATTTGTTATAAGTTCCTTCTATTCTTTAACAAAAATCTTCTCCGGTGGAACCGTTGATTCTTTTACCCCTTTTTTTGTAAGGCTTTTGGCAATTTTAGATTGCCGGCTGCTGTGCATTAATTTCGATTTTGTAGTAATATATTCATACCTGAGTTCCTTTAGCTTTTTTTGGGTTCTTTCGATATGTCTGATATTTTTTTCGGCATAATAGGAGTTACCAATATAAATAACCGCCAATAGCGCAAGGAAAAATAAAAACGGCAGATGTTTTACTGTGCGTTCTTTAGTCAGAAAATATCCACCGAGAATGCTTCGGAGCGATTTTGCCGCAACATTGCCACTTTTCACTTTTTTTTGCTGCTTGTTGTTATCCTTTTCCATCTGTTTAAATTATTGTAACATGTTGACTATTTGCCACTCACATTTAATCATCCCCTTGTGTGTCTCAATATAAAAAACATGAGTGTTCCATCAGATTTTTTCTGCTATTCTCAGTTTTGCGCTTCTGGCTCTTTTGTTTCTTTGTATCTCTTCATCACACGGAACAACCGGTTTTTTATTTATCAGCCTGAAGCGTATTTCCGGGTTCCCGTAAAAGTCCTTTTTTATTATTCCCTCAAAATTCCCTGCTTTTAAAAAATTTTTCACCAGCCTGTCTTCTAACGAGTGATATGATATTATCACCAACCTCCCTCCCCTACTCAGCAACTCCACCGATTGTGTTAATAATTCTTTTAATGCACCGAGTTCGTCATTCACTTCTATGCGTAAAGCCTGAAATACCTTTGCGAAAAATTTATTTTCCAATCCTTTTGGTGCGCATTTCCCGATAGCCTCCTGCAATTGTTTTGTGGTTTTAATATCATTTTTTGTTCGAGCACTTTCTATTAAATCCGCTATTTTAGATGAATTCCTTAGTTCGCCGTAGTTATAGAAAATATCTTTCAGTTTATTTATCGAATATTCATTTACAATTTGTTTTGCCGTAAGGCTTTTTCGCCGGTTCATCCTTAAATCCAGCTCGGCTTCAAACCGTAAAGAAAACCCTCTTGCCGGTTCATCAATCTGATGTGATGAAACTCCGATATCGGCAAGGATGCCGTCAACCGGTACTGCTTTATACAACTTGAGGAAATTCCGCATATACCTGAAATTCTGATTGATTAGAATCAGCCTGTCATCGTCTGCTTTGTTTTTCAGGGCATCATCATCCTGGTCGAATGCTATCAAAGAACCTTTTCCGATGTTTTTTAAGATTTCAAGTGAATGTCCACCTCCGCCATAAGTTGCATCTACATATATACCGCCTTCTTTTATATTTAATCCTTCAATGCTTTCTGTTAATAAAACCGGCTCGTGGTACATTTTTTAAGTCATTTGCTTCGTTGTCATTTGCTTCGCGTCATTTGTTGTCATTTGCTTCGCTGTCATTCATGGTCTGCTTTTATTTAATTCGTGTCAATCTTAGTTAGCGATTTGCACTTTATTTGATCAATAACTACAAACAATTTAAAAACAACCATTGAACCAATGACCATCGAATGACTACTGAATGACTATTAATGGCTATGTTCTGCATTATCTTTCCCTCCCATAACATCTTCAGCAAGGGTTCCGAAATCTATTTCTTTATCACCAATAACTTTTTCATAGCTGTCTTTGTCCCAAATTTCTATTTTGTTTATTTGTGATGTCAGCACGATATTTTTTTCAATTTTAGCATATCCCATCAAGTCTTTCGGGATAAGCAGTCTTCCATTGCCGTCAAGAACAACCGGTTTTACTCCTGCCATGAATCTCCTGATGAAATCAATATTTTTCTTTACAAACCTGTTCAGTTTATCAATACCTGCCATTTCCTCTACCCATTCAGCATTCGGATACAGTTCAAGGCAACGGTAAAAAACACTTTTTTTAATAACAAACCCATCATTCAAAACAGGCAGTAGTTCCTTTTTTAATCCTGCCGGAAGCATCACTCTGCCTTTTGAATCGGCTTTACATTCATAAGTATAAGTCAGGTTAGTCATACGAAAAAAAATTTCAAGGTGTAAAACTATAAAAAAATTCCCACATTTTACCACCTGTTAACAACTTTTTCCACTTTTTCCCACATAGTATTGAAATAACTCCTTTTTTACAGATTTGTTATACGATTCAGGGATTAAATTTTATTAACAAATTATAGCGAGAGGAGAATTAAAGGTAAGAGTATATTCACCAGAGAATTAGATGTTATTCGATGAATATGGTTAAATATGAAAAGGGAACAAATAATTGATGAAAATTCGATTGGCGAATACCCGATTATCGTATGTGTATTTGTTCAGTGTCGGTTTAAAATCCCTATTAAAAAACAATAGTGGTTTTTGCACAGACTGCCATTAATAATGCTTATTCAGGATATTGGATGTATAATACGAAATGCTTATATAATAAACTGCGAAAGTTGAGTTTAAGTCTTTCTCATGCGTATATCTGGTCCCTGGAGAATCTGAAAACTTTGTTTATTACCAAAACATCCACTTCCGAATTAACTTTCATTATAAAACCAGTTAGTTTATTTTCACCAAGATATACTTTACAAACTTCACCCACTCTCAAATTTTTTCTTTTATTTTCGGTTCTTAAAATATTTACAATAATAAAGCCTGCGTAGAATAATAATACAATTAAGATAATTGCTATTATCATAATATTTAGTTTTCGGTATTAGAAGTTTGATTTAAAAAACTGTAAATGTACAAAAATAAATTAATATAAAGACAAAAAATAAATTAATTTTACGCTGTATAACAGATTTTTATGTTTTAAATACCTTTTTGACCCATGAAAAAAATTGATAAGCTTAAAAAACAACGTTATGATATTTCGATGAAGATAATAGAACTGGAGACAAAACAAGAGCGAAGCAAGTTGTCGAAAAATGAAGAAAAAGAACTAATAATTCTGAAAAATAAAGAGAAAGAATTAAATAATAGAATTGATAGTCAAACATAACCCGGATAAACCGTACCGAAATATTCGGCACAAAAACCAATTTTTTTGAAAAGTGGGAGTTATGGTATTTATTTTTTTGATTTTACAAGTTGCTATCATTATACATTAATATAATAGACAGACACTATTCGAATGAAACAATAGAACAACGACCGAAGGAAGTCCGTATGGATAGAACAATAACATCAATATTTTTATTGTATTTCTACGGAATTTCATTTTTCCTTAAAATCTTCCTCTATAAACACATTAGCTTCATAAATATAGACATCGGCATCCTTCCATCCTTCCCATCCAATTCCGGCTTTATCTCTTGCACAATGCCCTAAGAACTCTTCTAAATTCCACCCCGTTTCAGTGGCAACCTGTGGAAGGAAAGTCCCTGACCTGTATCCTTTTTTAATATAAATCCCATGTTTACCCAACTCAATTTCGTTAATCGATTCGATTTTTATCATGGGGGTCAGAACAGAAATCTCAATTTCAATGTCGTTAATTTCCTCTTTCTTTACCGGCAGGAAACGTGTATCTTGTGTAGAAGATGCAACAGCCATCTGCTGAATAACTTTATACAAAGGCTCATCGGCTATAAACCTTCCGATACACCCGCGCAAGCTGTGGTTTTTATTCAAAGTTACAAAAGCGCCGCAATGCACTTTAAGGTTATCGGAGTAATCGCCGGAATTTAGTTTCGGAACTTCATTGTTTGAAATGTATTCAACAATAGTTGTCCGTGCAATTTCGAGCAAATCTTTTTTGTCTTTATCAGTAAGCCGGAATTCAGTATTTTCAACGGAACCTTTCTTTTCACTAACTACAATTGAATTATAACCTACTACCCTGCTTTTATCACCAAAATCCATATCACCCGAATTCATGTATTGAATAAAGGCATATTCAACATCCAGATTGTTTTCGGTTATATATAATAATGTAAGCACGGAGGTCCAGCCGCAGGCACGTGTTGATAAATCCGGAACCCTGGCATTTTTCTTATCATTTATAACTTTAATAAACTCGTCAGGATTATTTAATATAATTGCTTCGGCAGTTTCTATATCCAGTTTATTGGCATCTTCATAAGGCGGATAATGCGAAAAATCAGAACTTATCACAAAAAGGTTATTCTTTTTAAAATAAGGTTTCAGTATTTCAGCCATTTCCCTGCAAACCTTCTGCGATTGCGTTCCTATAACGATTGGCACAATCTGAAAATCCTTTTTCATTTTGTATTGTAACATCGGAAGTTGAACTTCGATGCTGTGTTCAGATATATGGGCTTTGGGCACATAAGAAAAAACCTTATTTTTTTCGGCAAGTTGTTTTGCAAGGTCAATATTAACTTTAACCTCTCCAAGCGGAGTAATATAATTTCCGAGGTAATAAATCGAAGCTCCTTCGTAATATGCTCTGTGGCTCGAAGCAATCACAAAAATATTTTCATAAGATTTTTCCGGGTCAATCTGGTTTAAACCTGAAGCAGCAACCTCACCCGAAAACACATAGCCTGCATGAGGCGAAATAACGGCAAGCACATTTTCTTTCTTTTTTGTTTCAGCTTGCGAAAACAGATTGCCCAGCATTTTTTCCAATTCATTCTTATCAGCAGGATAAAACTGTCCGGCAACGGCAGGCTGGCGGTTATAGATCTGCTGGTTTGACTGGCTTTTTTCTTTGCTCTCCTGTGCCGAACAATCTGTACATAATAAAGCCAGGAAAACAATCACGGAAAGGATACATTTTTTCATGCTCATAATTTGATTAATTTCGTATTCGTTTTAAAATAACAAATTTACAAAATGTTTATCAAAAACGAACATAGTATAAAAATTTCAATTTTTATTCTCGGATTTACCTGCCTGATAACACAAATTATTTTATTAAGAGAATTTCTTTCGGTTTTCAATGGTAACGAACTGGTAATAGGTATCATCTTTGCCAACTGGATGCTCCTGACAGGAATAGGAGCATACCTTGGTAAGTTTGCCGATAAAATTAAGAACAAAATAAAATTAATAATCCCTGCTCAGCTACTCATTGGAATCCTGCCCCTAATAACTGTATTCCTTTTAAATTACCTAAGAAATATTGTGTTCCCGCCGGGTAAAATGATCAGCCTGATTGAGATTTTTTTTGGCTCGCTGATTTTGATTGCGCCTTTTTGCCTTATTTCCGGGCTGCTTTTCACCATATTCAGTTCATATCTGTTTTCGATTTATAAATCTAATGTAATCAATAAAGTTTATGGTATAGAAGCATTCGGAAGCATTGCGGGGGGATTGCTGTTTAATTTTGTATTTCTTTTCCTGTTAAAAACCTTTGTTAGCCTTGAAATCATACTAATAATCAATTTTGCTGTAGTAATCATATTATTACTTTCTAACAAAAAAATAATTACGGCATCTGTTCTGACATTGATTACCATAATTATTTCCGTAGTATTGTTTATCAATGATATTGATAGTATTTCTGCCGGTTATTTATATAAGAACCAGGAAATTGTTTATCAAAAGGATACACCTTATGGTTACCTTACAGTTACAAAAACTGCTGACCAATTGAATTTTTTCGAAAACGGAGTTTCATTATTTTCAACCGAAAATACAGTATCAAATGAAGAAAATGTGCATTACGCAATGGTTCAGCATCCAAATCCTGAAAATGTATTACTCATTTCGGGCGGTATTTCAGGAACAGTAAATGAGATTTTAAAATACAATATAAAATCGCTCGATTATGTTGAAATTAATCCCCGGCTGATTGAAATCGGGAAAAAACTGACTGACAATATCATTATAGATAAAAAAGTAAACATTATAAACCAAGATGCGAGGCTGTTCATCAGAAAATCAAAAATAAAATATGATGTTGTTTTGATAAATCTGCCTAATCCTGCAAATGCCCAGATAAACAGGTATTATACAATTGAGTTCTTTAAAGAGTTAAAAAGAGTTTTAAACAAAGATGCGGTTATTTCTATTAGTCTGATGTCCACATCACACTACATGAGCGAAGAAGCCGCACAAATTCATTCGGTACTTTTTACTACATTAAAAAAGGTTTTTAAAAATGTGATAATAATTCCGGGAGGAAGAAATTATTTTATTGCTTCTGATGGCAAATTATCATACAAAATTACGCAGCTAATCGAATTGAAGAACATAGAAAATGAATATGTAAACCTGTATTATTTAGACGATGCCCTGGTATCTGACCGCAGTAAGTTAATAGAAGATGCATTAACGACAGATGTTGATATTAATGAAGATTTTAAGCCACTTGCATATTTTTTACAATTAAAATATTGGCTCAGCTATTTTAAACAAAATTTGCTGATAATCGGATTAATTCTACTTATACCTCTTTTTTATATAATTCTCAGGCTCAACATCGTAAATCTCGGACTTTTTACAACAGGCTTTTCGGCATCTTCTATCGAGGTGCTTTTACTTATTGCCTTTCAGGTAATTTATGGCTATGTTTATTTAATGATAGGGATAATTATCACAGTGTTTATGATAGGCTTGGCGCTTGGTTCAATTTATCTTTATAAAAAAGTCAGGATTAACTTAAAAAGATATTATCAAATGCAATATCTGATTGGTTTATACTCATTTGTTCTTCCTGTTATCCTGCTGATATTAAATTCCTTTTTAAAGAATAACTTCAGTGTTCACTTAATCTTCATGATTTTGATATTTACAATTGGCATTTTAACGGGAATACAGTTTGCACTGGCATCCAAACTAAGGACAATAAACATTTCTGTAATCGCTGCAACAGCCTATGGTTCCGACCTGTTAGGCTCGGCAGTTGGTGCGCTGTTAGTTTCAGCATTATTAGTTCCATACTTTGGAATAATAAAAGTAAGTTTGATTATAGGTTTACTTAACATTATTACAGGTATATTAATAATGCTTAAAACAAAAAAGTAATTTCGGGTAAAATCAATATATGATTAAAATCCCATACCTTTGCATATTAATTAACAGGGTTGTCCTTATCTGAGATTAATAAGATTTTACGGAATATTTAATTTTATCAATAATGATAAACTTATAACACCCTGTACACGTTTTCACTATGGCTCACAACAAAATATCAAAAAGAGAATTTTTAAAAAAAAGCGCTCTAAGTATCGGGGCTTTATCTTATGGTTTCTGCAACTTAAATTTCCTGTCAAAAGCAATAGCAATGGAACATGCCACAGGATTGCCCTCATTTTCAGGCGACTTAGACAAATGGAGCATTGAAGCAAAATATTATGTAAATACACCCAAAGGATTAAAGTGCCAGTTATGCCCCAATAAATGCAATATTAAACCGGACGAGGAAGGCGATTGCCGGACAAAGATAAATGTTGACGGAAAACTCTACAGCACCGCTTATGGAAATCCATGTGCAGTGCATGTTGACCCGATTGAAAAAAAACCGCTTTATCATTTTTACCCAACCAGCAATGCATTCTCAATTGCAACAGCAGGATGCAACCTGGCATGTCTGAATTGTCAGAATTGGGAAATTTCGCAAACAAGCCCCCAAAAGACAAGAAACTATGATTTAATGCCTGAAAAAGTGGTGGAACAATGCCTTGAATACGACTGTAAATCGATTGCATACACATATTCAGAGCCGATTGCTTTTTACGAGTACACATTGGATACTGCAAAAATTGCAAGAGAAAAAGGAGTAAAAAATATTATTGTCTCTGCGGGATATATTCATGAAAAACCATTAAGAGAATGGTGCAAATATATTGATGCAGCAAATATCGACCTGAAATCTTTCAGCAATGAAACTTATGAAATGCTCAATGCCGGAACATTAGAGCCGGTGTTAAACACCTTAAAAATCCTGAAAGAAGAAGGAGTCTGGCTCGAAATAACCAATTTAATTGTACCAAGCTGGACTGATGATTTGGATGTGATAAAAGAAATGTGTGAATGGCTGGCTGAGAATGGTTTTAAAGATTCACCGCTTCATTTCAGCAGGTTTCATCCTCAGTATCAACTAACAAATTTACCGGCAACTCCTGTCTCAACATTAGAAAAGGCGAGGTATGTTGCTATTAAAGCAGGTATTAATTATATTTACATCGGAAATGTACCCGGATCTGATGCTGAAAACACTTTTTGTCCTAATTGTAATAAAATAATTATTAAAAGAAAAGGTTATAGACTACTCGAAAACAATATTGAAAACGGTAAGTGTAAATTTTGTAAAACAATCATTAATGGAATATGGGATTAATTAAAGGTACGTTTTTTGTTTAACGTACCTTTTTTTTTTCTAAAATTGTACTGTAAATAACTTTTTATCCTCTAAAATAATATGATTTTTTTTATCTGATATTCAATCAGTTAACTTTTTTGTTGAAAAAAAGTATAAAAAAGAGGGTAACCTTTTGTCGAATTTTAGAATTAACTACTGATTAGTGCGGGAATATTCACCAGAAGAAGTATTAAATGGCATTCAAAATATGAATGCAGATGTTCTGAATTATATTTATGGAAACTGTTTTTATCAAATTAGAGCTTTTATAGATCAGAATTTTGGAACGAGGGAGGATGCAAAGGATATTTATCAGGATGCTATTTTAGTTATATATCAAAAATTACAGAAGGAAGAAACCACACTAAATTGTTCTTTTGATACTTATTTTTATTCGATTTGCAGGCTGTTATGGCTCAAACAACTTGAACAACGAAAATTAAAAAAATTATACTTAGAAGAATCCGGAAGGTTTGTAGAATTGGATGAAAATATAACAACAGTTATTGAGGCAAATGATAGATATAAAATTTATCAGGATCATTTTAAAAAGTTAAGTTTTAACTGTCAAAAAATTCTTGAATTATTTTTAGCTGGTATTCCCGTGAAAGAAATAGCAAGAATATTAAGGTATAAAAGCGGAGCTTATATAAAAAAGCGCAAACATTACTGTAAAGAAAATTTAGTAGCAAGTATTAAAAAAGATCCAAGATATAAGGAAATAATTAAAATGAAATAAATCTTAAAAATAGAATACCATGACCGAACAATTTAATATTATCGAAGATTACCTTGATGGCAACCTGAAAGAAAAAGAAGTTCAGCAATTTATCAAGGAAAAAGAAAACAACCAAGAACTTGCAAATGAATTCAATTTGCGTTACGAGATCAATCATGCAATTATGGATAAAGGATTAATGGAACTGCGAAAAAAACTGGAAAAACAAAAAAAGCATTATTCCCTCAATTATCCATTCCTGAATATTCACAGAGATTTGATTAAAACCTGGCATCTTGCAGCAGCTTCATTTGCTTTAATTTTAGTTACCGGTGGCTTATGGTATATGCTCTCAAGCAGAACATACTCTACCGAAAAACTTGCTATCAAATATTATAAACCTGCTCATCCAATAAAGCAAGTCAGGTCAGTTAAAATGTCTTCAGATGAAGCATTGCAAAATGCTTTTAATTATTATAAGCAAAAGGATTATGAAACAGCTTTATTGTACTTTTCTGCTTTAAAGAGTCAAATTACTGCCAAATTTTATTCTGGTATATGTTATATTGAGTTAGAACAATATGATAATGCCATCGGGTCTTTTGAATTCGTCATCAATGACAATAATAATCTCTTTGTTGAGCAAGCTGACTGGTACTTAGGTTTAATTTACCTGATGAACAAACAAAAAGACAAAGCAATTGAACAATTTAATAAGATTTCAAAAAGTGAAAGTTACTATGCAAGCCAAGCCGAAGATATTTTAGAATACCTGCAATAAAAATATCAGTTATTTTGATTTTTTCCTGGCACTAATAACTTTTACAAGGTAAACACTTCCTATACAAGCAAGGAATATAATAATAAAAAAATAATAATGCTTAATAAAAAAATTGGTGGCAATTGGTGAATTGTCACCAATTTGTACATAAGCAGCCCAGAAATAAGGATGAGCATTTAACTGGTTCGCTGACTCGAGATAGGACAATTTAGCAATTCTCAGGGCTTCATCTTTCGTCAAACCTCTTTTAAGGCTTTTATAAAATTCTGTCATAATTTCAGCGCTCGAAACGTCTTCAATCTCCCATAAAGTCATAACTATACCGGGTACGCCAGCATAAAAAAATCCACGAGCCAGACTCATAATACCCTCACCCTTGCTTAATTTACCCGCTCCGGTTTTACAAGCACTTAATACAGCCAATTGTGCATTCAAGTCCAGATTATAAATCTCATACGTGTTTAAAAAACCATCTTCAATTGAATCAGTATCAAATGTAAAAACTAATTTTGAGGCTAATGGCTCATCATCATTTATAAATGCATGCATTGCCAAATGAAGAATATTATATTTTTGAGCATTTAGTTTGAAATATTTCTCAGAAGCTTCTTTGCCGGTAAGGCTTTTACCCCCCATTATTTCATGAATTTGTGTTACCTCATCAACATTATAATCCAATGGGGTTATAAGCTGTTCGTACTCCATTCTGTTTATATAACCAATATTATATGTATCATTTATATTATTATAAAGGGGAGCCATAGCTAATAATTTCCCGGTATTTTTTCTTTTTGTTAATTCTTTAAATAAAAGTGTAGCTGAATAACTATATGAAACCGAATGGTTCTTGATTATATAGGAAAGGTTTTTATAATTGACTTTACCGGTATCAGGCATTCTATTAATTAAACTTTCAAAAGAGATGTAACCAAGAATATCATCAGGAATAATCAATAATTTTTTTTCTGATATGCAATCACTAATTGGTTCAAGTAAAAATTGAAATAATTCATGGGCAAGATTTGTAAATTTAATAAATCCTTCTTTACTATTTTCTATTTCGGGTAAATTATGTGTTATTTCGATATAACTAAGCACATTTTCTTTAAAATTATTCTTCAGGTTCACAAGGTTATAAATTAATGTGTCGGATGAGATACAAAAAATTACTAAAACAGAATCAACAAGTGCATACTCGATAAACACATCCTCATCACTTAAACCCGCCTGGATTTTATCAATATCCATTACACTATTATCATACTTTAATTGATAATATTCAGGATAGTTATTTTCTATATTCGATATCAGGCTATCATATTTTTTTGTTATTTCAAAATAATCATTTTTCCATTTAATAAGTTTATCTTCATCAGGTTCTTTTTTTAGTTCTTCCTCAAAAATTAAATTCCTGTAATTTGCAAGATCATTTTTCAGGGATCGTTCAAAATCCATAATATCAACAGGAACATTACTAAAATCCATTGCCTCTAATTCTTTTATTGATGACAGGAGAACAGCCGCTTTGTTTTTCTCAGAGTATTCAAATGCTGATTTCAAATACTGAGTATCTCCGGTTCTTTTATATAATTCAACTGATGCTAATATTAATATCTTGTAAAGATTGTTTATTTTTTGAGTTGCCAGTAATTTAATACTCTCACCGGTATATGAAACTCTAATAATCTCAAATAACTGAATGGCAAGTTCGCCCGATTCAAGACAGGCGATCAGATCATTTATATTATTAGTTTTTTTTAAATATAAAAAATAAAATGTTTTTGCCTTTTTATCAAGGCAATCAATTGTATTTACATCCTGGGTGAGTTGCGATAAAACCGGATTATTATAAATAATGCTATCGTTAAAGTTATTAACAATGGATAATAATGACGATTGATAATAATTCAAAGCATTATTATAATCCTGAAGTGTTAAAAAAAGATCGCCAATATAAGTTAATACGTTTGCTACATCCCTGTTTTTCTCTCCAAAATTATTTTTATATATAAAATATGCTTTATTGAATAATTCTCCTGCTTTATCAAAATCATTTATCTCATTATAAAATTCACCAAAATATAAATAACAATCTGCAAGTTGAGTGTGATTATTCCCAAAGAGTTCAATGGCTTTCTCAATTGAAAGCCTATAATAAAACCCGGCTTTATCATAGTCATTTATAGCCTGATAACAAGTGGCTAAATTTCTTAATCCGATAATTTCAGATTCTGTATTCGAAATTTTATCAATAGCTATTTTATAAAATTCAATGGCTTTATTATAATCACCTAAATTTTTATATATCAACCCGAAGTTGCCATATAATTTTCCAAATACAGCATTTGAAGGCTTTAAATATTTCGAATAAATTTCTAAGGCTTTTTCGTGATAAGTTAAAGCTTTTTGAAAATCATTTTTCAGAATAAATATACCTCCTTTATTAAAATAAACTAAAGCCAGTTTATAATAATCCGGTCCAAACTTTTCAATATAAATTTCTTCTGCCTTATTAAAATAGTTCAGGGCATCATTAGTATTCCCTATTATTACCAGAAGCCTTCCTAAATTCACATAACCCCTTGCCAATTCTGGATCTGTTACAGGCAGCAACTGTTCCGTAATTCTTATAGAGTTTCTTATATATTTTTCAGCCTCAAAATAATAGCCTTTGGCTGAATAAACAATTCCGATGTTGGCATATAAAACAGCAACAGATAAAGTAGAATCGCCATTTCTATCAAATTCAATGTATAATGCGTCATTATACGATTTTAATGCTATATTTAATTTCCCCAGCCTGAGATAATTATTTCCTAATGTTTTAAAAACAAGCACTTTTATACTGTCATATTCGGTTTTACTATGATCAATATATTGTAATCCCTTTTTTAAACGTGAGATGGATTCATTATAATTTCCCAATTCGTATTCAGTTTTTCCCAATAAATAATAAATATCCGAAAAGAGTAATTCATCTTGTGAAAGATGTAAATCGGCAATCTGCATCGCCCGGTTGGCATTATCTAAAGCTAATTGAAATTCTCCTTTAATATTAAAGCACTCTGTTAATTTCAGATTACACATAATTAAACCTTTCCAGTCTTCAAGCTTAAGAAACAAAGATGCTGCGTGTGTATAATTTACAACTGCACTATCATATTCTTCTGTGTTTGAAAAGTATTTTTGTGCAGTCATGTAATATTTTTCAGCATCTGATAAGTCTTTTTCAATTGAGAAATTATTACCCAGGGCGTAATTATTACTTAAAATCAAAAAGGTAATAAAAGCGCAAAAATTTATAAAAAAAAGCGATTTAATATGTTCGGATTTAATAAACCTCATTCGGATTTAATAAATAAAAATACAAAAATACTTTTAATATGAAACAAATCCATTAATAAAGTTATAATAAAGGACAAAAAAAAAGAGAGCTTTTAATAGCTCTCCTTTATTCATTTTTTGTAGGATAAATTATTCAATTTTCATTAATTTATTCTTTACTGTATTTCTTTCACTTCCTGTAAAAATTAACTGATAAAAATAAATTCCGGGATTTAAGGCACTCCCATCAAGCTTTGTTTTATAGTTTCCTTCAGGCTTTATTTCATTTACTAACGACTTAATCAACTTCCCGTTAATATCTGTGATATATAATTGAACATTACCTGTTTCAGGAAGAGAATAATCAATATATGTATATTCTCTAAACGGATTTGGATAATTATTAACTTCCCAGCTAAATATCTGATTATATTTTAACGAAGGATAAGTTATTCCAACATTATAATAAGTATTGCCTTTAACGTCAGTTATTTTACTTTCTGAGCCAAGAAAAAATATTTCTTTATTTAAGTCAGCATTTTTGTCTTTCAAGTCAAAATCAATTGAAAAAAGATTACTTGTACTGTTAATTGAGATTCCCTCAAGATCAGTATCAGCCCATATTATTCTAATTTTATTATCAGTTATTATATACCGATAATTATTAAGTTCCGATTCTATACTTTTTACATCTACAATTTGATTATCATAATATAATTCAATACAAAAACTTCCAATATCAGTATTATTATCAACAGAAATTGGTAATTTATTGATATGATTGGGAAGCACCTCTAAATAATTATTTGTTTTGTAGAAATTCAAATAGTTGTTTCCACCTTTACCAGGATCGAATCCTCCCTGTACATCTCCTGTTGCGCCTCCTCCTATTCCATCATCTCCTTTGCCACCTGCCATAACTAACTTTTCCTCAAATACCCAATCTCCGACAGGAAAAGGTGCCCCATACAAGTACCAATATTCAATAATCATAAAAAAGTCATCATAGTTTACCATTCCATTTCCATCTACATCAGCCGCAAGCTTTTGAATAGGTTCAAGAGTGGTATATCCATTCAAATATTGTAACAACAATATGATATCATCCAAACTAATTGCATTAAACGCTGGCTGATCATAACTTGCTTTAAGCAAATATTCTCCTTCTTCTATACCGGTAAACATATACTTCCCATTTTCATCGGAAGATACTGTTTCTAACAAATTACCATTTAAATCCAGAAGATTTACATCAACACCTGTAAGTGGAGTAGCTTCTTCATTGTGGTAAGTTACGATACCCGAAATCTCATTTTGAGAAAACAATTCAGAAGGGGCAATACATACTAACGTTGCCATGAAAATGGCAAAAAAGCTTCTCTTCTTCATAATTCTAAATTTTAATAAAGTTGCTAAAATAAAATAATTTTTTTAATTGGAAATTTAAATACATTTTTTCTTAATTTATTATTGAAAACTAAAATAATCTTAGGAGTTAATTCTAAAAAAGACAAAAAGGTTACCCTCCGATTTTTTTAAAAAAAAAACGCCCTTATAACACCTTGTATATCAGCTCATTTAATTTTTTGTTGAAAAAAAGTTGGATTTTGAGGGTAACCTTTTTGTAAAAAATAGAATTAACTCCATAGAAAGGTTGTTTTATTTTCTTTCTGAATAAAAGTAAAAAATGCACAAAAAGCTTTCATACAGTGAGTTAGAGGATAAAGTTAGTGAAATTAAAGAAGAATTAACTTTTAAGATTGAAGAAGTTAACCGGCTCAAATCTTCTTTTCTTTCTAATATCTCGCATGAAATCAGGACACCCATGAATGTAATAATGGGTTTTTCTAATTTGTTATCAGACTCAAGATATAGCCAAGATCAAAAGAATTTTTTCGTTGATGAAATAAATAAAAACAGCAAAGAACTGCTTAGGTTAATTGACAATATTATACTAACGGCAAAAGCTGAAACAGGTAATATTAAGTTAAACATGACATTCTGTGATATTCAAAATATCATGGATGAACTTTATAATTATTTTCAGATAAATATCAATAACCACAAAAAAAGAAATGTAAAAATAAATTTAATTAAAAAATCAAATAATCAGGATAATAAAGTATTTACTGATCCTTTAAAACTTAAACATGCTTTATTTAATTTAATTGAAAATGCCATTAAATTTACTATCAATGGTTTAGTTGAATTTGGATATGAGATTAATGATGAAAATAATATAGAATTCTTTATTAAAGATACCGGAATAGGAATAAATGGAACGGATATAAACAAGATATTTAAAAAATTCACCCAATTAGAAGATGATGATACACGCCGAGATAGCGGCTTGGGTATTGGTTTAACAATATCGGATAGACTGATACAGTTATTAGGAGGAAAATTGATAGTTAAATCTACTTTAGGAAAAGGATCCTCATTCTATTTTACAATACCTCTATTAGTTGAAAAGCCTGTATGAATAAATACAGGCTTAAAGATTAAAAGCCATCTTCATTTTTTGAGGTGGCTTTTTTCTTTTGTGGGATATAGTGGATTCGAACCACTGACCCCCGCCCTGTCAAGGCGATGCTCTGAACCAACTGAGCTAATATCCCTCTTGATTTATAATTGCAAAATTATAAAATCATTCTAACTTTACAATTAAACCCGTTGAAAAAATATTTGCTAAGAAAGAACAACATATTTTATTCAGATAATCATTCCCGCCCCGAAATTTCGGGATTGGGATAATCAGCATTTTTCACAAATCCGATTTCTGCGGGTTTAATTATTCAGATGTTTTTATAATTTTGGCAGCTCTATACAATAACAGACATTTCAAATTTTAGTATATTATGAAAAAAATAATTTTTAGTTTACTACTTATCGTAGTTTTTCAGTTTTCAGAGTTATATGCTCAAAGCGAAACAAAACAAATTACACTGAATGATATTTTTCGTTCAAGAAAGTTCTATCCTGAATATATTTCCGGTATCCGGTCGTTAAACGACGGAGAACACTATTGTATTTTGGAAAAGGACAGTTTGAATGTTTATAATTACAAAAAGGGAGAAAAAACCGGTACTATTGTTACTTCATCACAATTAATACCTGAAGGTGACACAATACCGATACGGATGAGGAGATACCAATTAAGTAATGATGAAAAGAAAATCCTTTTTGCCACTGAAACCGAAAGTATTTATCGGTATTCCAGAAAATCAAAATACTACATCTATGATATTGAATCGGGTAAATTAACCCAACTGTCGCAAGGTGGCAAACAAAGACTGGCAACTTTTTCACCGGATGGATCAAAAGTAGCTTTTGTAAGAGATAATAATATGTTAATTAAAAATTTGAAAAACGGTAATGAACAACAAATTACTACCGACGGTTTATACAATAATATTATATATGGTACTACCGACTGGGTTTACGAAGAAGAATTCAGCTTTACTAAAGGCTTTTTCTGGTCGCACGATGGTTCAAAAATAGCGTTTTACCGATTCGATGAAAGTAATGTGAAAGAATACCAGATGACGATGTGGGGAGATTTATATCCCGAACATTATAAATATAAATACCCGAAAGCCGGGGAAGATAACTCTATCATCAAAATCCTGGTCTATGATTTAGCAACCAAACAAACTACTAAAATGGATATTGGCGAAGATACCGATATTTATATACCAAGGATTAAATGGACAAAAAACTCTAAAAAATTATCTATACAATGGATGAACAGACTCCAGAATGAACTTAAGATATTGTTGGCAGACGTAACTACCGGAAAAACTAAGATTATTTATCATGAAACAAACAAGTATTATATTGATATTACCGATAACCTCACTTTCCTTGAAAATAATGAACATTTTATAATAACAAGCGAACAAGACGGGTATAATCATATTTATCTTTATGATATGGAAGGTAATCTAATTAAACAATTGACGAAAGGGGAATGGGATGTAACCGAATTTATCGGGGTTGATGAAAAGAAAGGGCTTGTATATTTTATTTCGGCAGAAACTACTCCGTTAAACAGGGAGCTATACGTAGTTAAGCTCAATGGTTCCGGAAAAAAGAAACTTTCGGAAAAAGATGGAAATAACAGGGTTCGGTTTAGTAAACAATTCAAATACTTTATCAATACTTACACAAATGCAAACACGTACGCCAATATTACAGTAAATTCAGCAAAAGGAGATGAGCTTAGGGTTTTGAAAGACAACCTAAAGTTAAAAGAAACCATCGAAGAGTATAAATTCAGCCCAAAGGAATTTTTTACTTTCACTACTTCCGAAGGAGTGGAGTTAAACGGATGGATGATAAAACCTTCCGATTTTAACCTGGCAAAAAAATATCCGGTTCTGATGTATGTTTATGGTGGTCCGGGTTCTCAAACGGTTAGAAATAGTTGGGGAGGAGGTAACTTATGGTACCAGATGCTTGCTTCAAAAGGTATTATAATCGCTTCGGTTGATAACAGAGGAACAGGGTCACGGGGTGAGGAATTTAAAAAGATGACCTACTTACAACTTGGAAAATATGAGACTATTGACCAGATTGAAGCAGCAAAATATTTAATAAGTCTCGGTTATGTTGATCCTGAAAGAATAGGAATTTGGGGATGGAGTTATGGAGGATATATGTCTGCATTATGTATGACCAAAGGTGCTGACTATTTCAGTACAGGGATAGCAGTAGCGCCTGTTACCAACTGGAGATATTACGACAACATTTATACGGAAAGATTTATGAGAACACCACAGGAAAATCCTGACGGATACGATGATAATTCCCCTATCAACCATGTGGAAAAACTGAAAGGTAATTTTTTAATAATGCATGGCACTGCCGACGACAATGTTCACGTTCAAAACTCTATTGAATTGGTAACTGCATTAGTTGATGCTGATAAACAGTTCGAAATGCAGTTTTACCCGAACAGCAACCATGGAATTTATACAGGAAGGAATACAACAATGCACCTTTATACCCGGTTAACTGATTTTATTTTAGAAAATCTTTTGAATGTAGAAAAAGAATAAATTTTGATATCCCCAATTAAAAAAATTGAATAATAATTTGTTCCATAAAAATAAGATTTATAATTTTGCACCCCAATTTTTGAATTATTAATATTTAAACAAAAGGAACAATATGATCATAATACCTGTTAAAGAAGGCGAAAGCATCGACAGAGCTTTAAAAAAATACAAAAGAAAATTTGAAAAAACCGGTGTTGTAAAAGAATTACGTGAAAGACAAAAGTTCACAAAGCCTTCCGTTTTAAAAAGAGAAGAAAAATTAAAAGCTATTTATATCCAGCAAATCAAACAACAAGAGGAAGGATAATAGCTTATTCAAATATAACAGTTTTTTTAAGGAAAAAAATTGTTTTATTAAAAAAATTTTATTACCTTTGAAACAAATATTTCTTCCTGTTGTTTTATGTATTCAGAAAGGTTTATTCAATATATTACATTTGAAAAAAGATACTCACCTAATACAATTATAGCTTACCAAAAAGACCTTTACCAGTTTTTCGATTATATCGCAAGTGAATATAATATTAAAAACATCCATGACATTAACCATTCAATTATTCGTTCATGGATTGTTCATTTAGCAAATGATTCCATATCATCCAGGTCGATAAACAGGAAACTATCAACACTTAAAACCTTTTACAAATTTTTATTAAAAGAAAACCTGATTAAACAAAATCCGTTAACTAAAATTCTCCCGCCTAAAACAAAAAAAAGATTACCTGAATTCGTTAACCGGGAGAAAATGGACTTATTATTTGACCAGGTTGAATTTGGAGATAATTTCAGGGGTATAAGGGATAAATTAATTATTGAAATATTTTACTTTACCGGTATACGATTATCTGAGATGACAAACCTGACAGATACTGATGTGGATATTAAAAACCTGAAAGTAAAAGTGCTCGGGAAAAGAAATAAAGAAAGAATAATACCGTTTTGCAATGAACTGAGAGATTTAATTATTCAATATAAAGAAGTAAGAAACAAAGAAATAGAAATAACAGAACCTGTTGACTATTTTATCGTAACAGAAAAAGGGAAAAAAATCTATAAAAAACTTGTATATCGTATCGTAAATTCATATCTTAGTAAAGTTTCTACATTACAAAAAAAGAGTCCTCACGTGTTACGACACACATTTGCAACACATATGCTTAATAATGGAGCCGACCTCAATGCTATTAAAGAAATTTTGGGTCATGCAAATTTAGCAGCAACACAAATTTACACACATAATACCATCGAAAAGCTTAAAACAATATATAAACAAGCCCATCCAAGGGCATAAAACGAAAGGAAAATAATATGAAAGTAAACATCAATTCTGTACATTTTAAAGCTGACAGTAAACTAACAGCTTTTATTAATGAGAAAATAGGTAAGTTATCTCACCTTTACGACCGTGTAATTGGAAGCGATGTAGTATTAAAGGTTGATAATAGTGATACACCTAAGAACAAGATCGCAGAAATCCGACTTAAATTAAGAGGTAATGATCTTTATGCAAAAAAGCAATGCAAGACTTTTGAAGAAGCAACTGATACTGCTGTAGATGCTTTAAGGAAGCAACTTTCAAAGCATAAAAGTAAAATAAAAAACAGATAAAATTTTTATTTATAATTTTTCTTTGTAATAAAAAATATGTTTTATACTTTTGCAGTCCTTTTTCGAGGACTGTTTTTTTATATATAATATAGTATATGCCAATGTAGCTCAGTTGGTCAGAGCAGCTGATTTGTAATCAGCCGGCCGGGGGTTCGAATCCCTCCATTGGCTCTGTTCTTTTAAGTATTGAAATTAAAGCTGGGGAGATTCCAGAGCGGTCAAATGGGGCAGACTGTAAATCTGTTGGCGAAGCCTTCGGAGGTTCGAATCCTCCTCTCCCCACAAAAAAAGTTTGATGTTTCGAGTTTGAAATTTGAAGTTAACTCTAAACAGGAAACTTAAAACCGCTTATCGCGGGAGTAGCTCATTTGGTAGAGCGACAGCCTTCCAAGCTGTAGGTGGCCGGTTCGAGCCCGGTCTCCCGCTCAAAAAGCCATTGTAGCTCAGCGGTAGAGCGCTTCCTTGGTAAGGAAGGGGTCACGAGTTCAATTCTCGTCAATGGCTCAATGTAATTAACTGGCATTAAAACAATTTTGTATATACTTTTAAACAATAATTATCATGGCAAAAGAAAAATTTGATCGTTCGAAACCGCACGTTAATATTGGCACAATTGGTCACGTTGACCATGGGAAAACCACATTAACCGCTGCTATTACTCTTAATCTTCAGGATAAAGGTTTAGCATCTTTCAAATCATTTGATGAAATCGACAATGCACCTGAAGAAAAAGAAAGAGGTATAACAATTAATACTGCTCACGTTGAGTATCAAACCGAAAACAGGCACTATGCTCACGTTGACTGTCCGGGCCACGCCGACTATGTTAAAAACATGGTTACAGGTGCTGCTCAGATGGATGGTGCGATATTAGTGGTTGCAGCTACCGACGGTCCTATGCCACAAACTCGCGAGCATATTCTCTTGGCAAGACAGGTTGGAGTTCCTAAGATTGTTGTTTTTATGAGTAAAGTTGATATGGTGGATGACGAGGAACTTTTAGAGCTTGTTGAAATGGAAATCAGAGAATTGCTCGATTTCTATGAGTTCGACGGTGATAACACACCTGTTATCCAGGGATCAGCTCTTGGCGCTTTAAACAAAGAACCTAAGTGGATTGAAAAAGTATGGGAATTAATGGATGCTTGCGACACATGGATTCCATTACCACAACGTGACGTTGACAAACCTTTCCTCATGCCTGTTGAGGACGTATTCTCAATTACGGGCAGGGGAACTGTGGCTACAGGTAGAATTGAACAGGGAGTTATTAAAATTGGCGATCCCATCGATATCATCGGTCTTGGAGCAGAAAAACTTAAATCAGTATGTACAGGTGTTGAGATGTTCCGTAAAATTCTCGACAGAGGTGAAGCCGGTGATAATGCCGGACTGTTGCTAAGAGGTATTGATAAAAAAGAAATTTGCAGAGGTATGGTTATAGCTACACCTGGCTCAATAAAACCACATACTCACTTCAAAGCCGAGGTTTATATTTTGAAAAAAGAAGAAGGTGGAAGACATACACCTTTCCATAACAATTACCGTCCGCAATTCTACTTCAGAACAACTGACGTAACCGGTGAAATCATATTACCGGAAGGTGTTGAAATGATAATGCCTGGAGATAACCTGACCATAGAAGTTAAGCTGATTGCAGAAGTTGCAATGAGCAAAAATCTGAGGTTCGCTATCCGTGAGGGAGGCAGAACAGTTGGTGCCGGTCAGGTAACTGAGATTATTGAATAATAAAATTTCATAATTATAAATTATTAAAGGTATCCCGTTACAAATCGGGATACCTTTATGTGCAAATATCAAATCGTTCTTTCAAATACAAAATACGGGTGTAGCTCAGTTGGTAGAGCTCTGGTCTCCAAAACCAGGAGTCGTGGGTTCGAATCCTACCACCCGTGCTAAATATAGAAATTCAATGGCAAAATTTAAGATACAAAGTTACGTTAAGGAAAGCTATGATGAATTAGTACATAAGGTTTCCTGGCCAACATGGAACGAATTACAAAACAGTGCGATCGTTGTGTCAGTTGCTTCCCTCATCATCGCATTTATTGTTTATTTAATGGATTTTTCATTCCAGAATCTTTTACAATTATTTTATGAAAATTTTTAGGTGGCTCATTATCTATTCTTTTAAACAAACAAAAACATTATTATTACATATTAGAGGATGAGTGAACAAATAAAAAAATGGTATGTTGTCAGAACTATCAGTGGGAAGGAAAAAAAGGTAAAGCAATATCTTGAAAATGAAATCAATCGGTTGAACCTTCAGGATTATATCTCGAAAGTGCTTATACCAATTGAAAAAGTTTACCAGATAAGAAATGGCAAAAAAATAAGTAAAGAACGGAATCTTTACCCGGGTTATATACTCATTGAAGCTGCCTTAATTGGTGAAATACCGCATCTTATAAAAAATATTACCGGTGTTTTAGGCTTTCTGGGAACCAAGGGTGAACCCAATCCTTTACGCACATCTGAAGTTAATAGAATACTTGGAAAAGTTGATGAATTAGCAGAACAAGGTGAAGAAATTAATGTTCCATATATAGTTGGTGAAACTATATCCGTTGTTGACGGACCATTTAATAGTTTCAGTGGAGTTATTGAAGAAATTAATGAAGAAAAGAAAAAATTAAAGGTAATGGTAAAAATATTTGGAAGAAAAACTCCACTGGAATTAAGTTTTATGCAAGTTGAAAAAGAATAATCTATATATTGAGCTGTTACGTTTATATAGAATAGAGCTGTTACGCATAGCAATACAATTATTTAAAGTTTAAATTAAAAATGGCTAAAGAAGTAAGTGGTTTAATCAAGTTACAAATTAGAGGAGGCGCTGCAAATCCATCGCCACCGGTTGGGCCTGCATTAGGTGCCAAAGGTGTAAATATTATGGAATTTTGCAAGCAATTTAATGCCCGTACACAGGATAAAGCCGGACAAGTTCTTCCGGTTATTATTACTGTTTTCAGGGACAAATCCTTTAATTTCATTATTAAAACTCCACCGGTAGCTGTACAATTACTTGAGGCTACCAAAATCAAGAAGGGGTCTGCTGAGCCTAACAGGGCTAAAGTTGCTTCTGTTTCCTGGAATCAGGTTAAAACCATTGCCGAAAGCAAAATGGTTGATCTAAATGCGTTCACTATTGAATCAGCAATGAAAATGGTTGCAGGAACAGCAAGAAGCATGGGAATAAGGGTTAAAGGCGCTCCCCCATTCGGAAAAAATTAATATGGAGTTTAAGTGTAGAGTTATTTATTAAATAAGGTAAAATGACCAAAATAACTAAAAAAAGGAAAGAAGTTTTAGGCAAGTTCGATAAGGACATAACATATCCCATTTCAGAAGCGGTAAATATCATTAAAGATATTACATATACCAAGTTCGATGCATCGGTTGATTTGGATATACGTCTTGGGGTTGACCCAAGAAAAGCAAATCAAATGGTGCGCGGTACCGTTACTTTGCCTCACGGCACTGGTAAAACGGTTAAAGTTTTGGTATTGTGTACGCCTGAAAAAGAGGATGAGGCTAAAACTGCAGGAGCTGATTACGTTGGACTTGACGAATACATCCAGAAGATAAAGGGAGGTTGGACAGATATTGATGTAGTGATTACTATGCCAAGCGTTATGCCTAAAGTTGGTGCACTTGGCAGAATCTTAGGTCCCAGAGGGTTAATGCCTAACCCAAAAAGTGGTACGGTTACCATGGAAATTGGAAAGGCAGTTCAGGATGTAAAAGCCGGTAAAATTGACTTCAAAGTTGACAAGACAGGAATAATTCATGCATCTGTTGCAAAAATTTCTTTCGATATCGAAAAAATTATTGACAATGCAAAGGAATTAGTCCAGACAATTGTCAAACTGAAACCGGCAGCTTCAAAGGGTACTTATATCAAAAGTATCTATATATCAAGTACGATGAGCATGGGTGTTCAGGTTGAACCTAAATCAGTTTCTTTATTACAATAACAGATTATAAGGTAAAAATTTTACAATGAGAAAAGAGGAAAAAAATCAACTTATTGGCTCATTGGCAGACCAATTAAACGAAAACAGTAATATTTATATTGCTGATATTTCTGATTTGAATGCAGAAGTTACCAGTAATTTAAGAAGGCTTTGCTTTAAAAGAAACATAAAGTTGACAGTTGTTAAAAATACGTTGCTCAAAAGAGCAATGGAAAAATCGGAGAAAAACCTCGAAGAACTTTATGATGCACTTAAAGGTCCTACTTCATTAATGTTTGCTGAAGCCGGAAATACGCCGGCAAAGCTCATTAAGGAGTTTAGGAAAATTTCTAACAGACCTGTTTTAAAGGGTGCTTATGTTGAGGAAGTTACTTACCTTGGTGATGACCAGCTTGAAATACTGATTAATATTAAATCTAAGAATGAATTGATTGCCGATATTATACTATTGTTGCAATCACCTGCAAAAAATGTTATATCAGCATTACAATCAAGCGGTCAGAATCTTACAGGAATTCTTAAAACATTATCGGAAAAAGCCGATTAGATTTATAAAAAAATTGAATATTTAAAAACATAAAAAAATAGTATAAAATGGCAGACTTAAAAGAATTTGCAGAACAATTAGTAAACTTAACTGTTAAAGAAGTAAACGAATTAGCGCAAATATTAAAAGACGAATACGGAATAGAACCTGCTGCTGCTGTAGCAGTTGCAGGTCCTGCAGCAGGTGCAGATGAAAGCGGTGCAGTAGAAGAACAAACTTCATTCGATGTTATCATTAAGGCTGCTGGTCAGTCGAAGTTGGCAGTAGTTAAATTAGTTAAGGAATTAACCAGTTTAGGTCTTAAAGAATCTAAGGAATTAGTTGATGCAGCTCCGAAGGCTATTAAAGAAGGTATTACTAAGGACGAAGCAGAAGCATTAAAGAGTCAACTGGAAGAAGCCGGAGCAGAGGTTGAAGTTAAATAAGGATTTATTAGACTGAACTGCAGGAATTAGACTGCTGTTGCATTTTAGAATATGTAGTAGTCTAATTTCTTATTATATTTTTGTTTAATAAAATTATTTCTAACTCTATAAATCTTATAACCTTGGCTACAACCAATTTTAACAGAATTGATTTCGGTTCAACCAAAATTAAATTCAAATACCCGGATTTCCTGGATATTCAGATTAAATCTTTCCGTGATTTTTTTCAATTGGAAACAAATCCGGAAAATCGGGCTAACGAGGGGCTATATAAAGTATTCAGCGAAAACTTCCCAATAACCGATGCCAGAAACAATTTTGTACTTGAATTCCTGGATTATTTTATTGATCCTCCCAGGTACTCAATTAATGAATGCATCGAAAGGGGATTAACATACAGTGTCCCTTTAAAAGCAAAATTAAAACTATATTGTACCGATGCAGACCATGAGGATTTTGAAACGATCATCCAGGATGTTTATCTTGGAATGATGCCTTATATGACACCAAAAGGTACATTCATTATTAATGGGGCTGAAAGGGTCGTTGTTTCTCAACTACACAGATCACCCGGAGTTTTTTTCGGACAGCACAAACATGCAAACGGTACAACTTTGTATTCTGCGAGGATAATTCCGTTCAAGGGATCATGGATGGAATTTACCACCGATATAAATAACGTAATGTATGCTTATATCGACAGGAAAAAAAAGTTGCCTATCACTACATTACTAAGGGCAATTGGATACGAAAGTGATAAAGATATTCTTGAAATATTCAATCTTGCCGAAGAAATAAAAGTAAGCAAAAGTGGGCTTAAAAAAGTTCTCGGCAGAAGGTTGGCTGCCAGGGTTGTCCGGTCATGGATAGAAGATTTTGTTGATGAAGATACAGGTGAAGTTGTATCAATTGAAAGAACTGAAGTTATAATTGACAGGGAAACAATTCTTGAAAGCAGCCATATTGATGAGATAGTTGAGGCAGGAATTAAAACAATTTTGCTGCATAGAGATGAATCAACCGCTACCGATTATTCAATTATTTTTAACACACTGCAAAAAGACACTGCAAACTCTGAAAAAGAAGCAGTTGAATTTATTTACCGCCAGTTGCGTAATGCCGAACCTCCTGATGAAGAAACAGCAAGGGGAATTATAGATAAATTGTTTTTCTCTGATAAGCGTTACGATCTTGGAGACGTTGGCAGGTTTAGGATTAATAAAAAATTAGGAATTGATGTTAATTCTGACATAAAAGTTCTTACAAAAGAAGATATTATCGACATCATTAAATATCTCATTGAACTGGTAAATTCAAAAACCATTGTGGATGATATCGACCATTTAAGCAATAGAAGAGTAAGAACAGTAGGCGAACAATTATATTCCCAGTTTGGAGTTGGGCTTGCACGTATGTCAAGAACAATCAGGGAAAGAATGAATGTTAGGGATAATGAGGTCTTTACTCCTACCGACCTGATCAATGCCAAAACATTATCTTCGGTTATTAATTCATTTTTCGGCACAAACCAGTTATCTCAGTTTATGGATCAGACAAATCCATTGTCTGAACTCACTCATAAAAGGAGAATATCTGCCTTAGGACCGGGAGGTTTATCAAGAGAAAGGGCAGGCTTTGAAGTACGTGATGTGCATTATACTCACTATGGCAGGCTCTGTACAATCGAAACTCCGGAAGGTCCGAACATCGGTTTGATATCATCACTTTGTGTTTACGCCAAAATCAATAAACTTGGATTCATCGAAACCCCATATAAAAAAGTTGTGGAAGGAATTGTAACTTTGGAAGAACCCCCAATTTATCTAACTGCTGAAGAAGAAGAAGATAAAATTATTGCACAAGCAAATACATTACTGAATGATGATGGATCATTTGTAAATGACAGGGTCAAAGTCAGGTATCTTGCCGATTACCCGATTATTAACAAGACTGAAGTCGATTTAATCGATATTGCTCCAAACCAAATTGCTTCAATTGCAGCTTCTATGATTCCATTCCTTGAAAATGATGATGCGAACAGGGCCTTAATGGGTTCAAACATGATGCGACAGGCTGTACCTTTATTGAATTCTGAAAATCCGATTGTCGGAACCGGTATCGAAAAGCATGTAGCCAGAGATTCTCGTGTTCTAATTAATGCTGAAGATGATGGAATTGTTGAGTTTGTTGACGCTAATGAAATAAGAATCAGACACACAAGGCGAGAAGAAGAAAAACTTGTTAGTTTTGATGATGATCTTAAAACTTATAAGCTCACAAAATTCAAACGGACAAACCAAAATACATCAATAAACCTAAGACCGATTGTCAAAAAAGGTGACAAGGTACAAAAGGGACAGGTGCTTTGCGAAGGATATGCAACTAAAAACGGGGAACTGGCTTTGGGAAGAAACCTTATGGTAGCGTTCATGCCATGGAAAGGATACAACTTTGAGGATGCTATCGTTATTTCTGAGCGAGTTGTTAAAGAGGATATTTTTACATCTGTTCATATTGAGGAATTTACGCTTGAAGTTAGAGATACTAAAAGAGGTGTTGAGGAATTAACTGCCGATATACCAAACATTAGCGCCGAAGCTACAAAAGATCTTGATGACAATGGTATCATCAGAATTGGCGCTGAAGTAAAAGAAGGAGACATCCTAATTGGTAAAATTACACCTAAAGGAGAATCTGATCCTACACCTGAAGAAAAATTATTAAGAGCAATCTTCGGTGATAAAGCCGGTGATGTGAAAGATGCTTCTTTAAAAGCGCCCCCATCAATGAATGGAATAGTTATCGATAAAAAACTCTTCTCGCGTACCATTAAAGACAGAAAAGAAAAAAATAAAGAAAAGGAAATTATCCAGCAACTTGATGATGAATACTTAAAAAATGCCGAAGAACTAAAAAATAAGCTGGTTGATAAGTTAACTATAATGGTTAGTGGAAAAACTTCACAAGGAGTTAATAATAAATTCAAAGAAGTTATTATTCCTAAAAAAATAAAATTCACACAAAAACTTCTTCAGAGTATAGATTATCTTAATGTCAATCCGAATAAATGGACTACCGATAAGGCAAAAAACGAACTTATAAAACAATTGATTAATAATTATACGATTAAGTATAAAGAAATTCTCGGTGTTTATAATCGTAAGAAATTCGTTGCAAGTGTTGGAGATGATTTACCAAACGGAATTGTACAGATGGCTAAAGTATTCATTGCCAAAAAACGTAAGCTGACTGTTGGTGATAAAATGGCAGGTCGTCATGGTAATAAAGGTATTGTTGCTAAAATCGTTCGTGAAGAAGATATGCCGTTCCTTGAAGATGGAACTCCTGTGGATATAGTACTTAACCCGTTAGGTGTTCCTTCGCGAATGAACCTTGGTCAGATTTACGAAACTATCCTTGGTTGGGCAGGCAAAAAATTAGGATTAAATTTTGCTTCTCCGATTTTTGACGGAGCAACCTCCGATCAGATAAATGAATATATGGAAAAGGCTGATCTTCCAAAAAACGGAATGGTTTACCTTTACGATGGTTGTACCGGTAAACGGTTCGACCAGCCTGCTACCGTTGGATATATTTATATTTTAAAACTGCATCACATGGCCGCCGATAAGATGCATGCCCGGTCAATTGGGCCATACTCCTTAATAACCCAACAGCCTCTTGGTGGTAAAGCTCAATTTGGTGGGCAGAGGTTTGGTGAAATGGAAGTATGGGCTCTCGAAGCATTCGGCGCTGCTAATGTCCTCCAGGAAGTACTTACTGTTAAATCAGACGATGTTATTGGCAGAGCTAAAGCTTATGAAGCTATTGTAAAAGGTGAAAATATGCCTAAACCTAATATTCCGGAATCATTCAATGTTTTAGTACATGAATTAAGAGGTCTGGGCTTGAATATAACTTTCGATAAGTAATTTACGGTTTATACTAACCTTGTTTTGTCTATTTAACCGATAATAAGAAAATAAAATATGGCATTCAGAAAAGAAGAAAAAATCTCTGGTGATTTTTCAAAAATTACAATCAGTATAGCTTCTCCCGAAATAATCCTTGAGCGTTCGTATGGAGAAGTTACTAAGCCTGAAACTATTAATTACAGAACATATAAACCCGAAAGAGACGGATTGTTCTGTGAAAGAATCTTTGGTCCCGTTAAAGATTGGGAATGTCATTGCGGAAAATATAAAAGAATACGCTATAAGGGGATCGTTTGCGACAGGTGCGGCGTTGAAGTAACCGAAAAAAAAGTCAGGAGGGAACGAATGGGGCATATCCAATTAGTCGTTCCTGTTGCTCATATTTGGTTCTTCAGGTCATTGCCAAACAAAATAGGAGCTTTGCTTGGATTACAAACAAAAAAGCTGGATTCTATTATTTATTACGAAAGGTATGTGGTTGTTAATCCTGGTATTAAAAAAGATGACGGAATAGAATATCTCGATTTTCTAACAGAAGAAGAATACTTCGATATCATTGATGCTCTTCCGGCTGATAATCAGTATTTAGATGACAGTGATCCAAATAAATTTATTGCAAAAATGGGAGCTGAAGCGATACATGACCTTCTTGCAAGATTGGATCTTAACAAGTTATCTTATGAGTTACGCCACAAGGCTAATACAGAAACTTCTCAGCAAAGAAAAAAGGATGCCCTTAAGCGACTTCAGGTAGTTGAAGCATTCCGTGATGGTCAGAACAGGATTGAGAATAACCCTGAGTGGATGATCGTTAAAGTAGTTCCGGTTATTCCACCAGAACTACGGCCATTAGTTCCGCTGGATGGTGGTAGGTTTGCAACCTCCGACCTGAACGACCTTTATAGAAGGGTTATTATTAGAAATAACAGGCTAAAGCGACTAATCGAGATAAAGGCTCCTGATATAATTATGCGTAACGAAAAACGTATGCTTCAGGAAGCTGTTGATTCACTGTTTGATAATTCAAGAAAATCCAACGCTGTTAAAACAGAATCAAACCGGGCTTTAAAATCGTTAAGCGATAGCCTGAAGGGTAAGCAGGGAAGATTTCGTCAAAACCTTCTCGGTAAAAGGGTCGATTACTCAGGCAGGTCGGTTATCGTTGTAGGGCCTGAACTCAATCTTAACGAATGCGGATTGCCGAAAGAAATGACTTCGGAATTGTTCAAACCGTTTATAATCCGTAAAATGCTTGAAAGAGGCATTGTTAAAACCGTTAAATCGGCAAAAAAAATCGTTGACAGGAAAGATCCGGTTGTTTGGGATATTCTTGAAAATATTCTGAAAGGACATCCCGTAATGCTCAACAGAGCTCCTACTTTGCATCGTCTCGGTATCCAGGCTTTCCAGCCCAAATTAGTTGAAGGTAAAGCTATCCAGCTTCACCCGTTGGTTTGTACAGCATTTAATGCCGACTTCGACGGCGACCAAATGGCTGTACATGTTCCTTTGGGAAATGCAGCAATCATCGAAGCACAAATCCTTATGCTGGCATCTCATAACATTCTGAATCCGGCAAACGGAGCACCGATTACTGTTCCTTCGCAGGATATGGTGTTAGGGCTTTATTATATGACTAAAGCAAAAAAAAGTACTCCCGAAAATCCCGTTAAAGGCGAAGGTTATACTTTTTACGGAAAAGAAGAAGTAATAATTGCCTTTAATGAAATGAAGGTTGATCTGCATTCTATCATCAACTGTAAAATAAAGGATTACGAAAACGGTGAACCGGTTGAAAAGCTTGTTGAGACAACAGTTGGAAGAATTCTTTTCAATCAGGTAGTTCCCGAAGAAATCGGTTATATTAATCAGCTTCTGACGAAAAAAACGCTTAGAGATATTATCGGGGATGTTCTTAAAAAAACCGGAACGGCAAAAACAGCCAAATTCCTTGATGATATTAAAAACCTTGGCTTTAAAATGGCTTTCGAAGGTGGATTATCATTTAACTTAGGTGATATTCTTGTTCCTGGAATTAAGGAAGAGCTAATTTCTCAAGCCAACGAAGAGGTTGAAGATGTGATGAATAACTATAATATGGGATTCATTACCAACAACGAAAGATATAACCAAATCATTGACATCTGGACTCATACCAATTCAAAGCTGACTCAAACCCTTATGCAAAAGCTATCGAAAGACCGGCAGGGGTTCAATGCTATATATATGATGCTTGATTCAGGTGCACGGGGTTCGAAAGAGCAAATACGTCAGTTGTCAGGGATGAGAGGTTTGATGGCAAAACCACAAAAATCAAGGGCAACCGGAGGAGAAATTATTGAAAACCCGATTCTGTCCAATTTTAAAGAAGGGTTATCGGTTCTCGAATACTTTATTTCAACACACGGCGCTCGTAAAGGTTTGGCTGATACTGCTCTTAAAACAGCAGACGCAGGTTACCTGACACGTCGTTTAGTTGATGTAGCCCAGGATGTGGTTATAAAAGAAACAGATTGCGGTACACTTAGAGGACTTCGTATAACCGCATTAAAGAAAAATGAAGAAATTGTTGAAACGCTTTATGACAGGATATTGGGAAGAACAACACTTCATAACATCTATCATCCTCATTCAGGTGAATTGCTTTCAACAGCAGGGGAAGAACTTACCGAAGATATTTGTAAGCTGTTAGAAGAATCGCCTATTGAGGAAGTTGAAATAAGATCGGTACTTACATGTGAAGCAAAACGAGGGGTTTGCACCAAATGTTATGGACGTAACCTCGCTACCGGACGAATGGTTCAGAATGGAGAAGCCGTTGGTGTGATTGCTGCCCAATCCATCGGTGAGCCGGGAACACAGTTGACCCTGAGAACCTTCCACGTTGGTGGTACTGCTTCAAATATTACCATATCTTCTAAAATTGAAGCCAAGTATGATGGAATTCTTGAAATTGACGAATTGCGTTTTGTTAAATACAAGGATTCTGAAGGAAAAAAATATGACATCGTTATTGGTCGTTCTGCTGAAATGAGGATTATTGATGAAAACACCGGTATTATTTTAATGTCAAGTAATATACCCTATGGAGCCAGACTGTTTTTTAAGGCAGGTGATAAAGTAAACAAGGGAGATACAATTACAGAATGGGATCCTTACAATGCAGTTATTCTCTCTGAATTCGGTGGTAAAATTAAATTTGAGAATATTATCGAAGGTATTACTTACAGAGTTGAATCGGATGAGCAAACAGGCTATCATGATAAGGTGATCATTGAAACTCGTCAAAAAGCAAAAAATCCATCTATAAAAATAATGGATTCAGGCAACCAGGAAATCAGGTCTTATGATATTCCTGTGGGTTCACATATTATTGTTGATGAAGGTGCTAAAATCAAGGCAGGCAACATCCTGGTTAAAATCCCAAGAGCAATTGGTAAATCAGGGGATATCACCGGAGGTTTGCCAAGAGTAACTGAATTATTCGAGGCAAGAAACCCATTCGATCCGGCTAAGGTGGCTGAAATCGACGGCGTAGTATCCTTCGGCAAAAAACTGAAGCGAGGCAATCGCGAAGTAATAATCACCTCAAAAACCGGTGAAGAAAAAAGGTATTTAATTTCAACATCAAAACAAATCCTCGCACAGGAAAATGACTATGTTAAAGCCGGTACTCCTTTATCAGAAGGTGCGATGACTCCTGCTGACATCCTTGCCATTAAAGGACCTATGAAAGTTCAGGAGTATATTGTAAATGAAATACAGGAAGTGTACAGGCTACAGGGTGTAAAAATAAATGATAAGCACTTTGAAACAATTGTCAGACAGATGATGCGTAAGGTTGAAGTTGAAGACCCGGGCGATACCAAATTTCTCGAAGGCGAACTGGTTAATAAAATTGACTTTCGTGATGAAAACGATGAAATATTCGGTAATAAAGTAGTTGTTGATTCCGGTGATTCCCAAATCTATAAATCAGGAATGATAGTAAGTGCCAGGAAATTAAGAGAAGAAAATTCGCAGTTAAAAAGAAAGGATAAAACTCTTATTGAATCAAGGGAGGCAAAGCCTGCTACTGCTCGGCAGGTATTGCAGGGAATTACAAAAGCATCTCTGCAAACTTATAGTTTTATTTCTGCTGCCTCATTCCAGGAAACCACAAAAGTACTCACACAGGCTTCAATAAATGCTAAGATTGATAATCTTGTAGGATTAAAAGAAAATGTGATTGTAGGTCATTTGATCCCTGCCGGAACAGGCTTGAAAGAATATGAAAACCTGATCGTAGGTTCAAAAGAAGAATATGAAGCCCTGATGGCATCTAAAGAGGTTGAATAATAAATAGGGTAATTGGGGTAAGGGTATAAGGTATATAGGTGAGAGTATTTTATTCGTAAAATAATTCGTGAGCAAAATATTTTTTCTACAAAATAAATAGCAATGACTGAACAGAATCAAAAAAAACAAATCAATATCGAATTGAGTGATGAAATGGCAGAAGGTATTTATTCGAATCTCGCCATTATCACACATTCTCATTCGGAGTTTATTGTTGACTTCATTAAAATGATGCCTGGTATTCCAAAGGCAAAGGTTAAATCAAGAATAATCCTTACACCGCAACATGCTAAAAGGCTGTTCAAGGCACTAAAGGATAACATTACCAAATTTGAGGCAATGCATGGAGAAATAAAAGTACCTGAAATTGAAAATTTGCCACTGAATTTGGGTGGGCCAACAGCACAGGCGTAAGGTTTATTGTCTATTGTTTATTGTTTATGAATTTTAAGCCTTGCCCCGATATCGATAAATATCGGTATCGGCGAGAACCTTAAATTCTGAACCTTAAGTATTTATTTGTGGTTTTTTATTCTTATAACAAAAGTCAGCTTATCGGAATACAAATCTAACATGTCGGATAAGCACCTGTCAGGTTAAGTTTCCTCAATTTACTCCACCAAAATATCTGTAAATTCTCTTGTAAAAAAGGTTTTCAGGTTTCCATGTTCATCCGAATAAATAAAATAAGCATCCGGATGTTTAAATTCATTTAGTAAAGTTTTTGACTTTTCCAATCCCAACACCATAAGTGCGGTTGCATACGCATCTGCAGTGGCACATTCATCTGCCAATACTGAAACGCTTAACAATGAATGCTGAACCGGGTATCCGGTTTTCGGATCAATGGTATGAGAATATCTTATTCCGTTGACTTCGTAAAATTTACGGTAGTTACCTGAAGTTGCCAGGGCTTTGTTTTCAAGTTTAACTATTGCTTGTAATCCTTCTCCGTAAGAGGCATTGTCTTTAGGTTTTTCGATTCCTACTTCCCACAAATCACCATTCGGTTTTTTTCCTTTAGCAAGCACTTCCCCTCCTATATCAATCAAATAATTCTCTATTCCTTTTGATTCAAGTAACTTTCCAACCAGATCGACGGAGTACCCCTGAGCAATGGCATTAAAATCGAATTGAATCCTTGAATCCTCTTTTATTACTTTGTTTTCAGCTATTTTAACTTTATGAAAATTTACGAGAGGAAGAAGGCTATCCACAACATTTTGATCGACTTTCATCCTGTCGGTAAATCCAAAGCCCCATGCATTGACCAATGGACCAACTGTTGGGTCAAAAGCGCCGGTGGTATTGGAATGAATTTCTTTTGAAAGGTTAAAAATATCGGTAAAATAAAAATCAAGTTCAACCAAAGTATCATTTCTATTTACTTTTGAGATCACAGAATTCGGAACCCATACCGAAACCGATTGATCGAACGCATTTAAAAGTGAATCGATTTCACTCTGAAAATTTCTTCCATTTGTATCGAAATATGTAACGGCATAATAAGTTCCCTGGGCTTCGCCGGTGAATTTTATTACCGGGATGATATTTTCGTTGATACAAGAAATTAATAAGAAGAAATCAATCAAAACAACAACCGGTAACTTTTTCATCAGAAAAATTATTTGATTTAAAACCTGTATCCCATACTTTTGCAATTAGGAATTCCTAATCAAATTTTTCTATTGCACCTTTTCTATTAATCATTCTCTGATAAGTATAATATCTTTTACAAACATTATAAAATGAAAACCAATGATCCTGTTAAAAATGAAGTACAAGCATCCTTTTTCCCAAGCATATAGTTGAATTCTGTTTTGATGCCCAACCATTTAACAAACATGAATTCTACGGAAATACCTGCATTAATACCAATTGAAGAGATGGGGATATATGCTTGAGAGAAATAATAAGAATGTTTTCTTGAAGTATTATGTGTATAACCAATTCCAATATTTGGAATAATATTAAACCTTTTCACAATCTTGATAGGGTATTCATAATCAATAACTGATAAAGCCAAACTGTAAGCATCAGGAAGGGATGCAATAAGCTGTGGGCCAATACGTCCAAACCTTTCAATACTCACCCCGATTTTAACACCTATCGCAGGATTAGATTTACCTATTCCATTTATTATTCCGGCGGAAGGGGTAATATAGAATTGGGTCTTTTTTCTTGAATTTTCAGTTAAAGTATCTGCTTCAGCATACTGTGATATTGCAGACAAAAACGGTATAAAGTAAAAAAGCAATAAAAGGATATTTTTTTTCATTATACTCTATTTTTTTCAGAATTTCAAGCTTTATCTGTTTCAATCGTCCACGCTTGAAATATCAATTTGCCAATTTATTCTATTCTCCAAAATCATCAAAAGCTATCATTTCTTCAGGAACACCAAGGTCGTCTAACATTTTCTGAACGGCATCATTCATCAAAGGGGGCCCACAGAGATAGTACTCGATATCTTCAGGTTCGGGATGATTCTTCAGGTAATTATCATAGATTACCTGGTGGATAAAACCCACATATCCTTTCCAGTCATCTTCCGGCATGGGTTCTGAAAGCCCGATATGAAAATCAAAATTCGGAAAATCTTTGTCTATTGCCTCAAACTGGTCAATATAGAACAATTCCCTCAATGACCTTCCGCCATACCAGAAGGTTGTTTTTCGGTTAGTTTTTTCGGTTTGGAAAAGATGGAAGATATGCGAACGCATAGGTGCCATACCTGCGCCACCTCCTATAAACATTATCTCATGGTCGGTATCTTTGATAAAAAATTCACCATAAGGCCCTGAGATTGTAACTTTATCACCGGGCTTCCTGGAGAACACATAAGAAGAACAAATACCCGGATTTACATTCATAAAAGCGTTCTTTGAGTGGTCCCAGGGCGGAGTGGCAATACGGATATTCAGCATAACAATATTACCTTCTTCAGGATGGTTTGCCATGGAGTATGCACGATAAATCGGCTCCGGGTTTTTCATTTTCAGATCCCACATTTTGAATTTATCCCAGTCGCCACGGTATTCTTCGTCCACTTCAATATCATTTGCATAATCAACTTCACATACCGGTACATCAATCTGTATATAACCACCCGACCTGAAATCAAGACGCTCTCCTTCGGGCAATTTAACCACAAACTCTTTAATAAATGTAGCCACATTTCTATTGGAAACAACCTCGCACTCCCATTTCTTAATTCCGAATATCTCTTTCGGAATTTCAATTTTCATATCTTCCCTAACCTTCACCTGGCAACCGAGCCGCCAGTTATTCATCTGTTCTTTGCGAGTGAAGAATCCGGTTTCTGTCGGGAGAATGCTTCCGGCGCCTTCCAAAACACGAACTTTACACACTCCGCAGGTTCCGCCACCACCACAGGCAGATGGCAGAAAAATTTTCTGAGTGGAAAGCGTGGACAACAATGTTGATCCCGGATTTGTTACTAATTCTTTTTCATCATTAATAGTAATTGTAACATCTCCTTGTGGCGTTAATTTTTTACGAGCGTATAGTAAAACTATCACTAACAATAAAATGACGAATAAAAAAACGACCACACTCGTAAGTATAACTGTTCCGATTCCTACATTAAGTAATATCATTTTTTATTTTAAATTTTAGATTTTGAATTTTAAAACTTTGCCCCGTACGGGGTGAACTTTAAAAACCTTAAACTAAAGTTTGATTCCCATAAAACTCATAAACGCAATGCCCATCAAACCGGTAATTATAAATGTTATTCCCAGTCCTCTGAGCGGAGCAGGAACATTTGAATATTTAATTTTTTCGCGAATAGCAGCAATTCCGATTATCGCAAGGAAAAAACCAACCCCTGAACCAAGCCCGAAAGATGTAGCTTCGGCAATTGATTCATACTCTCTTTCCTGCATAAAAAGTGATCCGCCTAATATTGCACAGTTCACAGCTATTAAGGGCAGAAAGATACCGAGTGAATTATACAATGCCGGGGCAAACTTTTCAACAACCATTTCAACTAACTGAACCATTGAAGCGATTACAGCGATAAACATAATAAAACTCAGGAAGCTGAGATCAACTTCGGCAAATCCCTCTCCCAGCCATGATAAAGCTCCCTGACTTAAAAGATACCTGTTTATTAAAAAGTCAACAGGCACGGTAATACCCAGTACAAAGATCACTGCAATTCCAAGCCCGAAAGAGGTTTTAACTGTTTTTGAAACAGCAAGGTATGAACACATGCCTAAAAAATAGGCAAATACCATGTTATCAATAAAGATGGACTTTACGAATATGTTAAAAAGTTCTTGCATAACTTGTTATTTTATTTAATGAAATTATTTTATACTTTCAATTTTCATTTTGCATCAACCTTAAACTTTTTACCCATACGGGTTTGCTGCGCTTCACCTTTTACTTTTTACTTTTATCTTGCTCCTAATCCTCAATCAACTCCTTATCCCTCGCTCTTTGTATCCAGATAATTATTCCTACAACAATCAAAGCCATTGGCGGCAATATCATAAAACCATTGTTTTCATAACCCAATTTGTATAATCCGAGAGTTTCCATTATCGGGTATCCCCAAATGGTTCCTGATCCTAATAACTCCCTGAAAAACGCCACAACAATCAAAATCCAGGCATAGCCAAGAGCATTTCCGATTCCATCTAAAAATGCCGGCCAGGGCTTATTCCCCATAGCAAAGGCTTCCAGTCGCCCCATTATGATACAGTTAGTGATAATCAACCCGACAAATACCGAAAGCTGCTTGCTCACATCATAAGCAAAGGCTTTCAATACCTGGTCAACCAGGATAACCAAAGAAGCAATTACAACTAATTGCACGATGATCCTTATCCTGGGCGGTATGGTATTTCTTAGCAAAGATATCAGCACATTAGCAATAGCCAATACAGCCAATACCGAAATTGACATAACTACGGCAGGTTCAAGCTTTGCCGTAACAGCCAGCGCCGAACAAATACCCAATACCTGCACAGTGATCGGGTTCTCCTTGCTTAACGGATTAAATATAAGTCTTTTGTTTTTCGGTGAAAACAAGGGTTCCTTTTGTATAACTTCTTCGCTCATGTATGTTTATGTTTTAGTCGTTATGTTTGTGATTTAGATATTCTTAATTTCAAATTTTTATTTACTATTTATTATTCCATTATTTTTTTACCTGATCTTCGATATATGGTACGTAATTTTTTAGACAATCAAACAACATATCAGAAACGGCATTACTTGTAATGGTTCCTCCCGAAATAGCATCCACACCATGTATCTGTTCAGCCGGAGGAAGCATAGCAGCGCCGCCTTTTACAACTTTAACGGATGTAAAATCGAAATTATCATTAAAAATCGTTTTTCCGAAAAACTGTTCCTGGAAATCCGTATTAGCAATCTCGGCACCAAGACCCGGAGTTTCACCCTTATGCCCGAAAGTAACACCATATACGGTTTTAAAATCCTCCTCCAATGCAATGTTGCCCCATACAGGCCCCCACAATCCTTTACCTCTTAAAGGAATTATGTAATAATTTTTTCCGTCTTTATTACAAACATAAAAAGGGAAACAGGGTTCATCTGTGCCTTTACCTGCTTTCAACTGATCTTCTTTCCCCAGTTCAGCCTTCAGATTAATGTCGAAGGCACGGATATTGCCTTTTTCAAAGTTGTTATCCCTGAATATGCTAACTATCTCTCCATCCAAACTCAAAGCATATTCTTCAACAATGTATCTGGCATACAATTCTTCGGCGTTTTTCTTTGTTGTTTCAATATTCACCGACTTTAGAATATCCATTATTTTCTCCGTACGGATATTTCTTTCCTGGTACGGCTTTAAAAACATTGCTGCCGAAGAAAGTATGGCAGCCACGATGATAACCATCACCGAGGAATAAATGAAAATATATCTGTTTGAAAACATCTTATTTAATTTTTCTGATTTCTATTATACCTTGATTTTTACCCTTTTTAATCTTCTTTTTATATTTGCTTCAATCACATAATGATCGATAAGCGGAGCAAAAACGTTCATCAAGAGGATCGCCAGCATCATTCCTTCCGGATACGCCGGGTTAACAACGCGTATCAATACAGCCAATATTCCTATCAGGAAGCCGTATATATACTTACCTTTATTTGTTTGAGAAGCAGTTACAGGATCCGTAGCCATAAATACAGCACCAAAGGCAAAGCCACCCATTATCAGATGGTAGTATGCGGGAATATCCATGTAAGCATTGGCTCCAACCAAATTGAAAATAACCCCCATTATATAACCTCCGGCAAAAACCGGGAACATAATTCTCCAACTGGCAATACCGGTAAATAAAAGGATAACCGCTCCAATCAGTATGGCTAAGAAGGAGGTTTCACCAACCGAACCGGGAATAAACCCGAAAAACATATCTGCAGCCGAAGGGAAATTATCAAAGTTACCTACAAGTGCGTCTCCGAGCGGCGTTGCCCCGGAATAGGCATCTATTTTATCTGATATCCAGACTTTATCGCCCGACATATCCTGCGGATAGGCAAAGAATAAAAATGCCCTTGCCGTTAATGCCGGGTTCAGGATGTTCATTCCTGTTCCTCCGAAAACTTCTTTCCCGATGATCACTGCAAAAACCACTGCAATGGCAAGCATCCACAAAGGAATATCAGGTGGTACTATCAATGGTATCAACATTCCAGTTACGAGGTAACCTTCGTTAACCTCGTGCCCGCGGATTTGTGCAAAAACAAATTCAGTTCCAAGCCCCACGACATAAGATACAATGATAATAGGTAATACTTTTAAAAATCCGTACCAGAACTGATCCCAGAAACCAACGGTCTCACCCATTGATATAAAATGCTGAAATCCTACATTCCACATGCCGAAAAGCAAAGCAGGGATTACGGCAATGATCACAACCGTCATAGTACGTTTCAGGTCAAGTGCGTCCCTGATATGACTGCCTTTGAATGTTACCTTATCAGGCACAAACAAAAAACTTTCAAATGCCTCAAAAGTAGAATGCAGCTTTTCAAACTTTCCGCCTTTCTCAAACTGAGGTTTGATCTTGTCAATATATTTTCTTAACGCCTTCATTTATTTTGTTTGATGTTCGGAATTCGTATCTTTATTTTGTTAAATCATAAATCTTAAATCCAAGTACAGACGCACAGCCGTGCGTCTAACATTCTACTCCATTTCTTTCCTCATATAATCCAATCCTTCTCTGACTATTGCCTGCATCTCGGTTTTAGAAGCATCAATAAATTCGCACAAGGCAAAATCTTCTTCGTCAACCTCGTAAATCCCTAAATTTTCCATCAGGTCAATGTCTTTCACTATTATTGCCTTAAGTAATTGCATGGGGTAAATATTCATAGGAAATACTTTTTCGTATTCACCCGTTAGTACAAACGCCCTTTGCCCTCCGTTTAGGTTTGTATCCAAACGATATTTCTTATTAGGAAAGAGCCATGAAACGAATGTCCTGGAAAAACTGAATTTGTTAATACGCGGCATTGACCAACCTAAAAACTCATAATAATCACCTTCGGGAATTACTGTTATCTGGTCATTGTAAAATCCAAGATAGCCGTCCCTTTCGATTTTACTTCCGGTAAGTACATTTCCGCTAATGTATCTTACATTTCCACTATTTATATTATTTTTAAAAAGATCAGTTACCAATGTACCGGCAATAACTTTGAAGTATTGAGGCTTTATAACTTCCGAACCTGTTAATGCAATAATCCTGCTTGCGTTATATTTCCCTTCAAAGAACAATTTACCAACCGTAACAACTGCCTGCGGACTGATATACCATACTATATCGCCTTTATTTATAGGGTCGATATTATAAATTTGCACTCCGATATTTCCGGCAGGATGTGGTCCCTTAAACCGGTTTATCTGCACACCTTTAGCTTCGAGGAAGGTTTTGGAGCAGGGTTTTCCGTTATTGATATTCAAATGAATTTTACCGGAAGTTAATTTCCCAAGCGCATTCAAACCTGCCTGAAAAGCCTGACTTTCCTCATCCAAAATAAAATCGTAATCAGGGGCTAAAGGAGCTGAGTTAAAGGCTGAAATAAAAATAGCCTTTGGTTCATCCTTTGGGTCGGCAATTACTGAATAAGGTCTTTGCCTGATTTGCGCCCAGATACCACTTTTTAAAAGCTTCTCTATGATCTTTTCTTTTGATAATGAAGCCGGATCAGCCTTTCCAAAATCCTCATAATTCATCTTGCCATCCGATTCAATGCGGATTTCCAGCATTTTTCTTTTTGCTCCTCGCCTGATTTCAGTAACTTTCCCGCTGACAGGTGAAGTTAAAATAATGTTATCTCTGTATTTATTAAAAAACACAGGTGTGCCGGCTTTTACTTCATCGCCTTCTTTTAAAAACAATTTTGGAAAAACATCAACAAAATCGGGGGGCTTTAATGCGAAATTATCAGAAGAGACCTGGGTTACTTTTTTTTCTGCTTCTCCCAGCAGCTTAATGTCAAGTCCCTTGCTGATTCTAATCACTTTTGACATATATTAAAAAATCAAATATTAATAATAAATACGCAAAAATATAAAATCCAAGCAATAAACAATTATTTATATATTAAAAATTAACTTATTTGAAATCGTTTTGAATTACATTCTTTATTTGATTTATCTTTGTTCGCCACATACTCAATACAAATGAATAGCATTAGTAAAAAAATAAAAAGGCTTTCGGAAGAATATTTACCTGAAATCATTTCAATCAGGCGACAAATACACGCTAACCCCGAATTATCCTTTGAAGAATATCAAACTTCGGATTTAATAGCTTCTCTTCTCGAAAAGTACGGAATTGAATTTCAGAAAGGTATTGCGAAAACAGGTGTTGTTGGGCTTATAAAAGGTAAGAACCCACAGGGTAAAGTTGTTGCACTCAGAGCCGATATGGACGCCTTACAGATAAAAGAGCTGAATGATGTGGAATATAAATCGAAACATCCTGGCAAAATGCACGCCTGCGGACATGATGTACATATTGCATCGTTATTAGGTACTGCCAAAATATTGCAGGAGATCAGAAATGAATTCAACGGAACTGTAAAGCTAATTTTTCAGCCTTCTGAAGAAAAGTATCCTGGAGGCGCTAAAGTGATGATTGAGGAAGGTGTTCTAAAAAACCCAAAGGTTGATGTGATATTAGGGCAGCATGTCTATCCTGAATTAGATGCCGGACAAGTGGGCATGAAAAGCGGGAAATATATGGCTTCAACCGACGAGATATTTTTAACCGTTAAAGGAAAGGGAGGGCATGGAGCCATTCCTGACAGGAACATCGACCCTGTGCTAATTGCTTCACATATAATTGTTGCCCTGCAGCAGATAGTCAGCCGTAATGCAAAACCGGTTATGCCTACTGTAATTACATTCGGAAGGATCATAGGAGATGGAAGGACAAATGTTATCCCCAATGAAGTAAAGATAGAAGGCATTATGCGAACCTTCGATGAAGAGTGGCGTACCGAAATGAAAAAAAGGATAACAAAAATGGCTCAGACAATCGCAGAAAGCATGGGTGGCAAATGCGAGGTCTTTATCGATCAGGGCTACCCATATTTGGTGAATGATAAAAAAGTAACTGAAAATACGCGGAATTCTGCAAAAGAGTTTTTGGGTAACGAAAATGTTCACAATCTCGAAATGCGAACAACGGCAGAGGACTTTGCATATTATACACAACATATTCCGGGGTGCTTTTACCGACTTGGCATACGCAATATTAAAAAAGGTATTAATTCCAATCTTCATACGGCAACATTCGATGTGGATGAAAGCAGCCTTGAAACAGGCATGGGACTGATGGCGTGGATTACTTACCGGGAATTGTTGAATGTCAGCTAAATCACACACCTCAGAAATGAATTGTTTAATGTCTAATCAAAAAATATCCACAAATCTTATTGACAAAATTTGTTATATAAAAAAATAATTCTACTTTTGCAGCCCGATTTTCAATAGAAAATCTTGTAAACAAGTAATTAAGAGACAGATGGATACTTTAAGCTACAAAACAGTTAGCGCAAATAAAGAAACAGTAAATAAAAAATGGGTTGTAATTGATGCTGAAAATCAGATACTGGGAAGACTTGCATCTATTAGCGCAAAATTTTTAAGAGGGAAGTATAAACCCAATTTTACGCCCCATGTTGATTGCGGTGATAATGTCATTATCATTAATGCAGAAAAAATTCAGCTTACAGGTAACAAATGGACAGAAAAACAATATGTCCGTCATACAGGATATCCGGGCGGGCAAAGGTTCAGAACACCAGAGGAAATGCTAGCAAAAAAGCCTGCTGCAATAGTTGAACATGCTATTAAAGGCATGTTGCCTAAGAACAGGTTAGGCAGTGCTTTGTTCAGGAATTTATTTGTTTATACAGGCGACGGACATCCCCACACCGCTCAGAAACCTAAATCAATTGAACTGAATACAATTAAATAATAAATATGGACGTAATCAACACTATTGGAAGAAGAAAAACCGCAATCGCCCGGATATATATGAAAGAGGGAAGCGGTAATATAGTCGTAAACAAAAAAGATTATAAAGAATATTTCCCTTTAGCAACATTACAATACGTTGTAAATCAACCAATGGAAATTACCGAAAACGTAGGTAAATTCGACATTAAAGTAAATCTTGATGGCGGTGGATTTAAAGGTCAGGCAGAAGCTTTACGGCTGGCAATTTCCAGGGCATTGGTTAAGGTTGATCCTGAATATAGACCGGCATTAAAAGCCAAAGGATTGTTGCGAAGAGATCCGCGAATGGTAGAGCGTAAAAAATACGGTCAAAAGAAAGCACGTAAAAAATTCCAATTCAGCAAACGTTAATAGTAATAATAAATGTTTAGTATCTAAATTATCAAGACCCCTGAAAATTGACTATTTTATCTTCTATTGATTATTGTTTTAAAAATAACACAAACCAGAAATCAAAAATTATAAAAATTGTCAATAGTCAATCAAAAGTGCTACTTGGTAATTGTTTTTATTAACAGAATGTAAACATAAACAAAATGGCAAGAACAAATTTCAATGAATTATTAGAAGCAGGTGTACACTTCGGACACTTAAAAAGAAAATGGAATCCCAACATGGCTCCTTACATTTTTATGGAGCGTAATGGTATCCACATTATCGACCTTTACAAAACAGCAGCTAAACTCGAAGAAGCTGCTTCTGCAGTAAAACAAATAGCAAAATCAGGAAAAAAGATTTTATTTGTTGCAACTAAGAAACAGGCAAAAGATATTGTTGCCCGTCACGTTAAAAGGATTAACATGCCTTATGTTACAGAACGCTGGCCCGGTGGAATGCTCACCAACTTTGCCACAATCCGTAAGGCAGTACGGAAAATGGCCTCTATTGATAAAATGATGACAACCAATACTTACCAGAATTTATCGAAAAGAGAACGCCTGCAAATACAACGTGAAAGAGCTAAGCTTGAAAAACAATTAGGTAGTATTGCCGATTTGAACAGGTTGCCATCTGCAATATTTGTTGTTGATATTAACAAGGAACACATTGCTGTGGCTGAAGCCAAAAAATTAAATATCCCGACTTTTGCAATAGTTGATACTAATTCAGACCCAACAAAGGTTGATTTTCCAATTCCTGCAAATGATGATGCATCCAAATCGATTGACCTGATCGTTAAAATAATGGTGAAAGCAGTTGAAGAAGGACTGATAGAAAGAAAGCTTGACAGGGATAAAAAAGTTCAAGAGGAAAAAAAGGAAAAAGAAGAACTGATAAAAGTTGCAAAATCAGAAACCATTGAATTAATTGAGGCTGACCTGGAAAATGAGTTGGAGAAATCGCAAAAATCAGACGAGCCAAAAATAGCTAAAATAAAGGATATTAAGGAAGAAGACAAAGAAAAAAAACCTGCTAAAAGACCAAGGAGAAGGATTTCAAAATCAGTTAAAAAAATTGAAAAGTAATAATCATTCAATAAATCATTAATTCAATAATTCAACAATTTAACAAGATGGCAAATATAACAGCAACAGAAGTAAATAAACTCAGGAAAATGACCGGCGCAGGTATGATGGACTGTAAAAAAGCACTGGTTGAATCCGAAGGAGATTTTGAAAAGGCGATAGATATACTTCGCAAGAAAGGACAGAAAGTTGCAAGCAAAAGGGCAGATAAAGAAACAAATGAAGGAATTGTATTGGCAAAGACCACCAATGATAAAAAATTTGCAGCAGTGATCATGCTCAGTTGCGAAACCGACTTTGTTGCTAAAAATAAAGAATTTGTTGAATTCGCTAATAAGGTTATTGACCTGGCACTTATACAAAAGCCAAAGAGTCTTGATGAAATCAAAGCATTGGAATTAGACGGTCGGTCAATTGCTGAAGGTGTTACTGAACTGGTAGGTAAAACCGGAGAAAAAATGGATCTGGCATATTACGAGTTCATTGAAGCTGCAAATGTTACTGCTTATAATCATCAGGGTAACAGGCTGGCAACAATTCTTGGTTTGAATAAGAATAATGGTTTGCAAGATGTTGGTCGCGAACTGGCAATGCAGGTTGCAGCTATGAATCCTGTTGCAGTTGACAAAGATGATGTTCCACAGGAGGTTATTGACAAAGAAATAGAGATTGGAAAAGAACAGGCACGCCAGGAAGGTAAACCCGAAAAAATCCTTGAAAAAATTGCAATGGGTAAACTAAACAAATTCTTTAAAGAAAGTACTCTGCTTAACCAGGATTTTGTCAGAGATACTAAGAAAACTGTAGCTCAATACCTTAAAGAAACCGATCCTGAGCTGAAGGTTACCGGTTTTAAAAGATTGATGCTTGGAGCGTAATTGAACTCCTCCTAATCTTGCCTAAGTAGAGAAAACGATATACGATTTTAAAGACAAACGCAAATTATTGGCTGTTCTGAATAAGGGCAGCCTTTTTTGTTTAGTAAAAGAAGCTATCTGATTTTTTTTGTGATAAGTTATTCATTCTCAGTTTTTTTGTTGCTAATTTCAATTACTTCAATATTTTTTATAGTAGGATAACCTTGATCAGGTGCATTATTTACCTGAGGTGTTCTAATTACTCTTAAGTTTAAATCATAAATAAGGACTCCCTCAATTTCAGGGCTGATTATCCCTAATAAAGATTTATATGCCGGTTGTAACTGTTTTTTATCTTGTGTCTTATAGCAATCAGGAATATTTGTTAATAATTTACTTTTGAAAGAGTTATTGTCAAATGAAGTAATTGAACCAAAAACAGATGTATTGCCATATTCATTGCCATCGATAGTGCAACCTGATTTAAACAAAGAAACATTAGTTAAGCTCACAAATAAAGGATGTCTGACTACCATTGAAGAGGCCTCTCTCATAAATTCCTGGGATTTAGGATTAAAGTTAATGTTTATTAACATATCTATTAAACCTTTATTGCTTAAGTTTCTTGCAATATAATTAGCATCGTCAGATATTAAATCAACACAGACAAGAGTCAAAAAGTTTCCATATTTTGTTCTGAAAACATGTAATGTGTCATTTAATAACATTCCTTCTCCCCTAACAGGTGAGGCTTCAAAAATAGAAGGTCTTATTTTATAAGTGTAGTAAATACCTGTTGGCAAAACTATTAAATTCTTACAGGTTCTTTTACTGTCATAGAAGGTTCCGGCTATTATTATTGCATCATTCTCTTTAGAGTATTTTTCAAGCATTTTAACAGTTTTAACCCATATATCTTCAGGTAAAGACATAGTAACTTCGGGAAAAACAATAACATCAATTTCATTTTTCTTTGCTATTTCCAAGCATTTTGATATTCTTTCAATTTGCTTATTTGCATTTTTAACGAAAACTAATCCATTAGACGGATTCTCTTCATATTCAAAATTAATCTGGAATTGTCCGTATCTGACAAACCATTCTCGATTCTCAGGTTGATAATCCACAAATACAACTTTTGGTAAATCAACTGTCATTTGAGCAATTAGATTAACCACAATGGATAATGCAATAATTAAAAATAAAAATCTTCTCATAGCTTTAATTTTTTTGTCATTTTTAATACTATCTATTATATGAATTGTCACTTATTATAATTACTCACAACGCAATAGTCCCGAAGCTTCGGGATGCGAAATTCAAAAATAGGTAAAAAAGTTAGAATATTTGAAAAGCCTGAAATTAATGTTGCAGAGGAGTTTTTCAAATCCTATAGTTATTTTCATCTGGGTTACCCTTCTCCCTTACCTGCCGTACAAATCCCGATGAGCAAGTTTTAAACTTAAACCTGCAGGCGAGGGAGGAAAGTAAAATTTCAGTATTATATGAAAGCTGAGATTTTAAAGAATAATTTTTATTATTCAAATTTTTTTTACCTTGCACCCTTTTTCAGGTTTATATTCTGTCTTTAAAACACTTTTCGGAATAATTAAAAGAAAATATAAGTTTATTTTTGTTTCAATTTTTCAAATTGATATTATTTTATAAATAATAATATACAAATCAAAATGAAAAAAAAACATACACCAAAAAGAAACTTGAAAGATCGGTATGATTTAATCAGGCATCCCAAAAGAATAAGAAGCTCCGATGTTATTAAAAGTGTCTTTGAAAGTATATCTTATTATAAATCACCCGATCCTTCTCTTATTGCAGCGAAAGGAACTATTAATAAAATAGATTGCATAATACTCGGACAGGAGAAAAGAAGAAAGGGAAAAAATAGCGAAGCAACCGGAATGTTGACCTCAAAAGGCTATGGATTTGCTCTTGATATATTAGATGAAGCAGAAAAAAATACAATACCTGTAATTTCATTTATTGATACTTTTGGTGGAGACACTTCAATGGAGTCGGAGCTTGGCGGGCAATCATTTTTAATTTCCGATTGTATTAGCAGATTTTGTGAAGTAAAAACTCCCACAGTATCCTATATTATTGGTGAGGGCGGAAGTGGTGGCGCTTTAGGTTTTCAGGTAAGTGATAAAAGCTACATGTTAGAAAATGCGCTCTATTCAGTAATTGCCCCTGAAAGTTGCAGCAGAATCATATTTCATAATAGACTAACTGCTGGCGAAGACATAGAAGATACAGTGAAAGATGCTTTAGAGGTATTGCGTCCGGGTGCGGAACATATAAAAAAAATCGGTATGATCGATGATATTCTTCCCGAACCAAAAGAAGGAGCACATAATAATTATAAATTTACAATAAATACAATAAAAAAATCTCTAACTAAGGCCTTAAATGAATGGGTGCGCCCTTATCAAAAAGGGAAAAAAGTTATGAGCAAGAGAACTCTTAAAAAATTATTGAAAGAGAGAAGAGAAAAGGTATTGAATTATGGAAAATTTTATGACACTTTAGGAGCCCTTGCAAAAAGAGTAATAAAAAGAAATGTGCATAATCATAATAATATTAAAACTATTGATATTGAGAGGGAAGATTTTTATACTCAGATATTAATAAAAGCACATTTGGAAAAAGAGGGTATTGATGAAACAGAAATATTTGAATGTGAAAAAGAATGGGATAAAGAAAAAAACATATTTAAAGTTGCCGGTGGTTGTGGTTTTGTTTCTTTAAAGGAATATATAGATAATTTTTATGCATGTCCTAAGTGTGGGAAAGGCGAATATCTTTGTATTGAAGAGCAAATAACAAAGATTTGTGATAGTGATTCATTTCATGAAACAGAATCGGATTTAACTATTAAACAATTAATTGGAAGCAGAAGATATAATTATGGCAGTTATAAAAAATTATTAGAAAGAATGGATGGAAAAACCTTTTCTAAAGAAAGTTTGGTAACAGGTACTGCTAAGATGAATGGAAAGAATATTGTTCTGGTAATATCTGATATAAAATTTATTGGCGGGTCTTTTGGTGCAGTATTTGGCGAAAAGTTTAAAAGAGCTGTTGATTTTGCTGTAAAGAATAATTATCCTTTAATATCAGTGTGTTCTTCAGGCGGGGCAAGAATGAATGAAGGGCCTATGGCTTTGGCTCAGATGGCAAAAATGAATATGTCTTTATTAGATTTGAAAAGAAAAGGAATATTATATTTATCTGTTATTACAGGACCTACTACAGGTGGAGCTTATGCCAGCTATGTTACTCAGGGAGATGTTATAATTGGAGAGAAAGGTGCCTTAGTTGAATTTGCCGGGCCTAGAGTAGTTACCGGGGCAGGTTTTGATGTTGACAGAGATATTGTTTGCACTGATAAACTTTATGAAACTAAAAAAATACAACATTTAGTTAACAGGAAAGATTTAAAAAATATTTTGTCTTATTATGTGGATATTTTCTATGTTATAAAATTCCCCGACATAAGAAAAAGAACAGGCAGGATCAGGGATTTCAGGAAGAATTAAATCTTTAGCTAAAAATCGAGACTGTCTCAAAAGCCTTCGATTCTGCAATTCTGGGATTATACCGATACAAAGCAGGTAAGCATTTTCCTGCCAACATTATAGCCGGACTGATAGTAGGAGAAACCTCAGGAATATTAATTCCGTAAATTCACAAAGTAAAACCGGGAAAGGAGAAAAAATTGTCGTTTATGCCGTTTTTCGGAAATTATAATGGTTTAGCTGTACGGTTAGGGATATAACAGTTTGTATAATGTGCCTGTTGCACAGATTATAAATCCAATAATTATTTTCATCGGTATTATCCTTCCCACTTACCTGCTGCACAAATCAAGATGAGCAAGGAATTAATGCTGCTTCGCAGAATAATCCCTTGCTTTATATTTGTCGTAGTTTTATAATGCATAGATATCAATATTCTTAAATTCACCTATTTTATTTTCAATAAATGGTTGAATACTTCGCTCTTCATATGTTTCTTTATTATATATTAAAAGATATTTTGCTCCAAGATTGATCTTTTCTTTAATTATTATACTATCTGCTGATATTCCATAGTTTGTCCATCCCTTTTGATTCATTAAATATAAACTAATATTTATACTATTATCCGATAAACTAATTACTCTATCACTTTTTTTAATCCCAATGGATCGTAGATATGGGGTAATTTCCTCAAATGGCTGAATACTATCTATGTAATTTTTGTTTTGCCATCCTTTGTGACTATATCGACCTTCAATTCTTCTTCTTGCAAAGTCAACGTTATGTATAAGAAATACGATTACAATAATTCTAAAAAATACAGAAGTGTAAACTACTTTGAATTTATTTCTTAACAGTAATAAAAAGCTCAATATTACGATTGGTATTAAGATAAATAAGTTTATTGTATAGTAATCATGGTCTTTAAGGGCTTGAAAAACAGAAGAATAAATAAAAGAAAACCTGTTGAAAGAAAAATTGTAAAAAAGAGCATTATTTTATTTATCCTTTTATAAAACACAAGAACTATAATAAACATAAATATAAAAACGAATTGAGTTTCTTTTCTAAAATAATCCCATTTTATATGTTCATTTATTGCATCAAGAGTTATCTTGATTTGAGATATATTTAAGTCCCATATTGGCAAATATCCAATTAGAAAAATTCCTGCATTATTATTTGAGTTATAATAACTTGCATACATATACCATATTAATTGTATAATCAAGACACTAATTAATGGGAAGATTTGCTTTAGCGGATGTTGAAATATTTTCCTGTCCGGGTTCAATTTCACATTGAAAAATTCGAGCATGAATAATCCCAAAACAGCTATAAAACTCATTAAAGATGAAATTTTTAATAAACCGGCAATAGCATTAAAGAATATAAATAAATACAGGTATTTGTTCTTTGATGACTGATAAAATCTGAAAAAGAAATATAGTCCGATAATTGCTAATGAAAATGCCGGAATATCCATTAAAAAATTATTAGCATAATATACAAGAGTGGGTGAAGTAAATAAAAACAAGGGAAATATTATTGCTAATACTGAATCTTTTAATGTATTTTCAAATATTTTAAACAATGCAATAAGACTTGAGAAAAAAAACAGCAACACAATAAGTCGATAAATAAATTCGTGATGTCCAAAAATTTTCCATAATTGTGCTACTGAAAAATATATTAGAGGAAAATCACTAACAGTTTTACCTGTGCCATCACTACCTAAATAATAAACTGATGGTTCGAAAAAAGGGTTATTATCCTGAAAGTAATTCATAGTGATTGATAAGCAATCGCATTGTCTCCATTGGTGTAAACTTTGAGGCGATTTAAATAGAATATCTTGATAATTATATATTATAGAAATTATTAGAAATAAAAAAGTGAAAATCCATTTGGAATATTTCGGGAAATAATTATTTTTTTGAATTGCTTGAATAAACTTATTAATTGTCATTTGAGCTGATTTAAATTACGACCAACGGCAGTTTGTCTAAAAAGCCTCCGTTTTATTATAAATCAGACAAATATAAGCCGATTTAAGAGTACTTTGAAAAAATCAGTAAATATTTATTAAAAACTGTGCTTTTGTTAAATCGGCTTAATTTGTCCCATTTTTGACCTTCATCGCATCATCAAATATTGTTAGCATCCTGATTTGTAATCATATTTTAAAAATTCTCCAAAAGACTTTTTAGATTTATTTAAATTTAATATATTTGCTTCTTAATAAATATATAAAGTTATTTACAGATGAAAAAAAAAGGAGTATTTTTTCTGATAACAGCTTTGATCTTGAGCTGCTTGTTCATTATCCAGCAATCATGTAAAAAGAATGATGAATTACCTGAAGAATCACAGTATTTAAGTGTAACCTTCCCCAGATTGACACATAAACACGATCTCTATTACCAACTGAAACATCATGAACGATCTATCGAAATGGAATTCAGCCAGCCGATAGATACGGGAACAGTTGCCGGTAATATTACCTTTTCTGACAAGTCAGGTTCCCTGAGCTTACATTACGACCTAATAATTTCCGGGAAAAAAGTAATGATCACGTTTCATTCTGATTTTCAATTGTATGACGGATGGAAGTATTTTTTAACCATAACAACAGGCTTGAAATCTACTTCCGGTGAAAGTCTGAGGCAGAATGAGACAATAGAACTGAGAACAACAACAAAATTGACTTTAAGCGGTAGCACGCAACGGAATTCAATCGCTTGCATAAGTGACATCCACATGGGAGACCCAAGAGCAGTATCAGGGAACTATTGCTGGTTCGGAAAAAATGCAAAGGCGTTGGAGAGTTTTCTTGATTTTATTCTGAATGGTGACCAGGTGAGGGAATTGGTAATTCTTGGAGACCTGTTTGACGAGTGGTTGGTACCTTACACCGTATCGCCGATTGATCCCCAGGCAGGTATTCATAATACAAAAGAATACTTTCTGGCAATTGCAGGTTCACCGACTAACAGCGAGATATTCGACAAATTAAGAGAGATAGCATTAAATGAAGAAATCGAGCTGGTGTATGTTCCCGGCAACCATGACATGCTGATGACACAAGAGATACTGGAGGAAATTATCCCTGGGGTTATATGGGAAGGGGATGTAGCCGGTCTTGGAATGTATTCACCCGTCAACGGTATTATTATGGAACATGGTCATCGTTATGATTTTTTCAATTGTCCTCAATCACTTGTAAATCCTGATCATATACTGCCTCCGGGGTATTTTATTTCAAGATTGTATGCGGAGGGGATGGCTACACAGACTTTGAATAAAGAAGCACTGGCATCTGAGGGATCATTCGAATTTCTGGCTGCATGGGAAATCGCTTATTTTTATACCATATTGCATTTTGATATGACTTTGCCTTTACCTGATTCGACAAATATCTTAATGGGTGGAATCGATGGCTATTCTGATCCTTTCTCCTTTAACGGAGCGCGAGATATGTACGCTGCTAACATTGAAGATTTTTGGCCGGCAACACAGGTAAAGAATGCGGTCCCGGTTCCAATCGAATGTTGCTTACAGGCGATATGGAATGGTCACAGCGACCTATTTGTCGCAGCAAAAACGGAGTATATGGAACAACCGCCGGCACCGACGACTTACAAGGTTGTCGCGTTCGGACATACCCATGAACCCATGCTGGAAGTCTATCCACCCGGAAAACAATATACAAGTATCTACGCAAACTCCGGTTCATGGGTCAATGCGGACGATTGCAGCCATGAGGTAAGAACCTACTTGATTATCAATCCGGCAGAATGGACAGGTTCAGATATTGATGTCGTTTTGTTATATCAATACAACCTTGACAGTAACAGCGGCAATCCTGACCCGCCCTACAAACCCGTCCTTATTTCCGAAGAAAATATTGACGTAAGTAAGTAAACTTGTTTTAAAATGGATTGTCAGGTGAGAAAAAAGAAGGGGAGTGATAATTACGCATTGGATTAATATACGACCTGCTCCTGTATGGACTTTGACCATTAGTTACCTCAATTTGTCCTCTGATAAATACATTTTCTCCCAGTTTATAATCTACCCCCATTATCATCCCTTTACAATCGTAATTGAATCCCTGTGCTGAAGGAAGCGAATTATTAAAAAGATTAATTTCTTTATAAACGGCTCCTGTAATCGTAACTTTTTCATTTAACCTGTAAGCGCCTTCGATGTAAATAAATGATCGTGTAAACCCTGAGACCGGTGTAACAATCTGATCAGCATAAAAAGGATTGTAATAATATCCTCCATAATTATTGGATAGAATAGCACCTGTATTAAGGCTAAACCTCGGACTGATTTTATAACTTAAGTGCGGAGCGATATAAGTTCCGAAATAATTGCCTGAACCGAATGATGTGCCAAAAGTGGTTCCGACTTCCACCCTTAATTTTAATTTTTTTTCTTTTATGTAATCGGCAATTTCCTCAGTATCAAAATCGGATGTAGAATAAATAACTGTGTCCTTGCTTTCCTGTTTTTTAATGTCGATTTCGGAAATTTGCCCGAACAACAAAGAAGAGAAAATAATAAATATTATAACAAATAGTGTTTTTTTCATACACGCCAAAAATATAAAAAAATAAAAAAGCAGAGGGGAAATATTCAATTAAAAAATGTTTTCTCCGGTTTATTTATCCGCAAGTCCGGTAAGGTCCATTTTCTTTGCCACTGATTTAACAAAGTCAGTGCCTGACTGGTTATTAGCCTCAACAGTCATGAAGAATCTATCCCCGATACCGAGAGCCAGGGTTGCTTCTTTGTCAATTTTACGGAATTCCTCCCAGCCTACAATATTGTCTTCCCACTTTACAGCTTTTGCTAACATTTCATCATCTTCAATTGACATTCCCATACCCCACATAGCTGTTGCCATCTGGTACATGCTTGCAGCCGCAAAGTAATCAATGAGAGTTACTCTTACAAAATCGTCTTCATTTGTAAATTCGATAGAAGCAGACGAAAATGACATGCCTTGCATTGTCATTGTTTGTCCGTCGGGTTCCCCGGCTTCATAACCACTGATTGATGACGGTAGGTATTTTTGCAAATCTTTGTAATTCATGACTTCATCCTGTGCATTTGCAAACTGGAAACCGAATAAGAGAATAAAAGCAACAATCTGATTTTTTAATATAGTAATTTTCATTGTTCCAAATTTTATTTAATTTTATGGTAAAATTATAAATAATTATCGGGTCAGTCGTCATTTATATAAATTAAAAAATTAATAGCGATGAGAATAGTGGAATTTATCATTAACACCTGGTTCAAAATAAAATTTTTCATAATAACTTGTTTTGTTGATATTAGTAAACGACACACGGATTATAATAATTATAGTGAAGGTATGTCAGAGCATTTTGATAATTTGGATAATTGGGACCTTATAGCTCCCTGGTATAGCTTTAATAATTTGGTGCCAAATTCTAATTATGTATTTTATCCTGAATGTATTCAGCTTTCAACTCCGGGAGTGGAAATTAATGCTGTAAAACAGGATGAGTATAACAAGGCAGGAATGTTATATTCCAAATGGTCGTTTGTTTATGGAATGTTAATCAGCAAAATCCAATTCGACGATAAGCCCGGTTCGTGGCAGGCATTTTGGCTGTTAAGTGATAACCAACAAAAGGACTATCGAAATATAGATTATCTTTTACCGGAGTTTGACCTGGAATATTGTGGCACATGGAAACATTCAATAACCATTACTCAGCATTACGGATACTCTCACAAAAGTAATCGTTCCACCAGACGGAACAAGATTTCCGGATTGAAATTTTATCCGGGTAATAAATTTTATGAATATGCATTTGAAATTACACCCTACCGGGTTATATGGCGTATAAACGGTATTGCCGTAAAAATAATGTACCGTGCAGCTTCCTCCAACCTGAAAAGGGTATTGTTAGATAATAAAACATCAACAAAAAGTGGTTATTGCAGATATAATTATCTTGGTCCCGAATCAAAAATGAAAGTCGCTTTTGTAAAATTGTATCACCATGATAATGATAAATTTTAAAATACTCTTGATTAAACCATTTTGTAACAAAATCATCTAATCTCTCAAATTGTATAATTTTTTTATCAATAATACTTAAGGAATTTGGCAGAATCCCCGGATCATAAAATACTTGAAATGTGCCGTAACCCTGAATCCGGGAATTACGGGTTTAACTTACTGGTTCGTAAATACCAAAAACAGGTTTACTGGCATATAAGGAGGATGGTGATTGAACATAATGATACCGACGACCTGGTGCAGGATACTTTTATAAAGGTTTGGAAGAACCTGAAAAATTTCAGATCAGATTCAAAATTATATACATGGATTTATCGTATTGCAACAAATGAAGCATTGACATTTTTAAAAAGTAAAAAAAGAAAGTTTTTTATACCCATTGTTGATTACGAAAATCATTTATCACAAAGCATTGAAGATGATAATTATTTCAGCGGTGACGAAATACAAATGAAATTGCAAAAAGCCATATTAACATTACCTGAAAAACAACGGCTTGTATTTAACATGAAATATTTTAATGAGATGAAGTATGATGATATGTCAGAAGTTTTGGGAACATCTGTAGGTGCATTAAAAGCTTCGTTTCATATTGCTGCGAAAAAAATTGAAAGTTTTGTAAAAGAGAATTAAACCAATTTGGACAGATACAATCTAATAAGCGATGTCAAAAGAAAAAATGAAATATAACATTGACGAATTTGATAACCTGGACGAACTGGCGCCGGGTTTGTCAAAAATAAAGAAGGAGAATCCTTTCCGGGTTCCTGACGGTTATTTTGACAAGCTGCCAAACATAATCCGGGAAAAAATAATTAAGCCAAAATCGGTTTCCGTGTGGGAGCAATTTTTCCTACTCCTGAAACAACCCAAATATTCAGTATCGCTGGCAGTCGCAACAATGGCAATTGTTATAGCATTGTTTGTTTTTGTGAAACCGGATGGTCAGGAAGATCAATTTCTGTCGGATATAACCATTGAAGACATTTTACGGGAAAATCCCGAATTGATTTATAGTATTGATGAATCTTTGATTATTGAAGTTTTGCTTGCTGAAAACGGAGAAGATATCCGGGATTATTACGATTATAACATTAAATCTGACACAAGCATTTCGGATGATGAAATTATCGATTATTTATCAGATGAGAATTTTGATACGGAACTAATATATAATTTATAAAATTTATAGTTATGAAACGATATTCAAAAATATTACGGAATTTGGCACTTATTACATCAGTAATGATAGTTGCTCAGACAATACAGGCACAAGGTGATCCGGGATACAAGTATCAGCAAAAAAGGGAGAAAATTAAGGCGCATAGGATTGCATTTATTACAGAGAAACTTGATCTTTCTCCTGAAGAAGCTCAGATATTCTGGCCTGTTTACAATGAACAAGAGGCAAAAATGGAAGAAGAGATAAAGGGATTTCGTGAGAAGTATGATATCAGTCCCCGAAACATCTGGGAAATATCAGATAAAGAAGCCGAAGAACTTGCTGATGCCCAACTGGAACATGAACAAAAAATGCTGAATTTGAAAAAAGAATTTCATGCTCAGCTAAAACAGATTCTTCCGCCTAAAAAGATACTGATGTTAATAGAAGCTGACAGAGAGTTTAAGGTTGAGCTAATGAAAAGACTATCCGGCAGGTAAGGTCCTGGTCCCGGTCCGGGAGGCAGATAATAAATCCCGGATAAATTTTATAATTGACTATTGATTATTGGCTATTTACCCATGCGGGCTAACTTCGTGTCGCTTTTTACTTTGAACTTTATCTCTACTTCCAATTATTATACTCATCCAGCAGGCTGACACAAGTCTCATCAGGACTATTGACGGAAGTCGTAAGTGTTAATGTTTTCAATGATTTCTGCCAGAAGACAACAGGCATGATTTCTCCGCCATACTCACCATTGGAATTCAAATAAGATTCAGTATCTGAAAAAGAACCAAGGTTAAGCATGAATGGACTCTTGTTGTCGTACTGAAACAGACCTGCACTTTTTAAATCATTAAAGTCAATTACAACTTCACCGCATAATACTCCATCCTCTTCAAAAAGGCGCTTGCTTATGACAACAGCATCTTTATAATCATTTTCTATCTGATCACCTTCAAGATAAGTTGATATTAAATCATCAAAATCGCTTTCGGAAATATCAGTTGTATCATCCTTCATCGAAATAATATTGATATACTTAATGGTAAGCGTGCCGGAGTGATTATCCTTCAGCTCAAAAGTGTATTCTTTTTTTTCTACTGTCAGGCAACTGCTGACTGTTAATGCTAAAAAGAAAACCAGGAATAAGTTGAATTTTGATTTTTTCATGATATAAAGTTTTTTACAAAGTAAATAAAAAAAACGATAGGTATTAAAAATTCCATGAAATTTTCAAATCTGAATTGAAGTTTTCATGGAAATATTATATTAGTTAAGATTAGATTCTATTTATGTTATGAAAATGAAAATATTTCATTTGCCCGGCAGATAACTTAAATCTGCCGGTTTTTTATATATTACTATTCTTTTTTGTATATCAACAATAATTTGTAAATTTATGCCCTGTAAATATTCAATTTTTAAAAAATTAAGAAATATGAAAAAACTGGCTTTATTTGTTGTTTTATTTCTCTTATTTATTTCCGCTAATGCCCAGTCTCCACAGGCTTTTAAATACCAGGCGATAGTAAGGGATGCAACTGGCGAAATTTTATCGAATCAAAACGTTAGTTTCCGAATCGGTATACGCGACGGATCTGCTGTCGGAACCATCCTTTACCAGGAGACACATGCCACAACAACCAATCAGTTCGGGATTGCAAATCTTGAAATTGGTAACGGGACACCGGTAACAGGTATATTTGCAGATATTGATTGGGGAAACAATTCCAAATTTCTGGAGGTGGAACTCGATCCTTATGGAGGAAGTGCCTATACCTCTATGGGAACCACACAGGTATTGAGCGTACCATATGCATTGTATGCAGAAAATGCGGGATACAGTAACGACGGCGACTGGACAGCCGATTCTGATACTTTATACAGCGCTGCTGATAGTACGGTGACAATTAAAGATGGAAAGGTGGGTATCGGTATCATAAATCCCGATACTAAGCTACATGTTGCCGGTAATCTTAAATTAGAAGAATTGTCAACCGGCTCCTTATCCGATTCACTCGTTACCTGGGATTTTGCTGACAGCACTTTGAAAAAGATCCACGCTTCGGCCATTAACGATACTGACTGGACCATCTCGGGAAATGATATGTATGCTGCCGTACCCGGCAATGTTGGGATCGGAACTGTCTCTCCGGTCACGCTTTTACATGTCAACGGCAGAGGTGCATTTGGAAATACCATAAACAGCACAAAAGCCAATCGTGCGTTAAACCTTGTCAGTACGGATGCGGTAATGCGTATCTGGCGGGTTACGGATGCTACTGCATTTTCTCCGGGCGTGGAGCTTATCTGGGGCAATCAGCCAAATCAGGGTGATGAAGGTAATTTCTGGTGGGATTTTTACCTTGATGGACTGACCGGTAGTTTTAACATCCGCGACCGTTCTTTTGGACAGGGTAATGAAACCCGCATGGTCATTGACACTTCGGGAAATGTTGGTATCGGCACAACCAATCCGGATGAAAAATTACATGTTGCCGGAGCATTAAAAATAGAGAACATGGTAGCAGGCTCCACATCCGATTCGCTGGTAACCTGGGATCCGGCTGACAGTAAGTTAAAAGTAATTTCTTATACCGGTCTAAGCAGTGATAACGACTGGACGATTGATAACGATACTTTGTATAGCGCAGCTGATAGTACAGTAACAATTAAATATGGCAACGTTGGTATTGGCACAACAACACCAGTCACTCCTTTACATGTTTACGGCAGAGGTGCGTTCGGAAATACTGTAAACAGCACAAAAGCCAATCGTGCGTTAAACCTTGTCAGTACGGATGCGGTAATGCGTATCTGGCGGGTTACGGATGCTACTGCATTTTCTCCGGGCGTGGAGCTTATCTGGGGCAATCAGCCAAACCAGGGTGATGAAGGTAATTTTTGGTGGGATTTTTACCTGGATGGTCTGACCGGTAGTTTTAACATACGCGACCGTTCATTCGGACAAGGAAATGAAACACGATTCGCTATTGATAATGCAGGTAATGTTGGTATCGGCACAATAAATCCCGATGAAAAACTCCATGTAGCAGGGGCTTTGAAAATAGAGGATATGGTGTTAGGCTCACTAACTGATTCCCTGGTTACATGGGACCCTGCTGACAGTACCCTTAAAATAATTTCTAATTCTGGCTTTACTGGAGATGATGACTGGACAATTGATGCTGATACTTTGTATAGCGCAGTTGATAGTACAGTGACAATTAAATATGGCAATGTTGGTATCGGCACAATAAATCCCGATGAAAAACTCCATGTAGCAGGGGCTTTGAAAATAGAGGATATGGTGTTAGGCTCACTAACTGATTCCCTGGTTACATGGGACCCTGCTGACAGTACCCTTAAAGTAATTTCTAATTCTGGCTTTACTGGAGATGACGACTGGACAATTGATGCTGATACTTTGTATAGCGCAGTTGATAGTACAGTGACAATTAAATATGGCAATGTTGGTATTGGCACTACAAATCCACAAAGAAGCCTGCACATAAGCGATGTGATGCGTCTTGAGCCGAGAAGCAGCGCTCCGTCGGATCCATCAGAAGGTGACCTGTATATCAATTCAACAGACCATCACATTTACTGCTATCTTAACGGGATTTGGAAGCAATTGGATTAATTACCTGTTAGAAGAATCAAATCAAAGCCGGCTCTTAAATTTTGGAGCCGGTTTTTTTTCATCTACGCAAATTTGCAGATCAGCCAATATTTCAATAAATTTACACCCTTATGAAATCAAATTCCATAAAAACTTTTATACTGAAAAAGTTTGTATTATTTCTTTCGGTCATTATTGTTTCGGCAATCCTTTCTTATTCTTAGACACCACAAGTATTTAAATACCAGGCTGTGGCGAGGGATAATTCGGGAAATGTGGGAATTGGGGATGATCCCAACAGGTTACTGCTTCACTTTGGTGAGCCTAACGGCATTGATGAAACTAATCAGCAAAATGTGGGGATTTATTCAAATGAAGATGTTGTTTATGTGATATTTGGTGGTATTAAGAAAAAAATTATGAATTATTCAAAAAAAAATTATTTATACAGTCGTTAATTATAATTTTGCTTTTAAAATATCTCAATATGAAAACATCTGTTGAAATCAGTTATTACCCATTAAATGAAAGGTATATTCCACATATAGTGGATTTTATCGGCAGACTCAATACTTACAGCAAAATTAAATGCAAGACCAACACAATGAGCACGCAGGTTTTTGGTGAGTATTTCGATGTAATGGATGCCATAATTAGAGAAATACATAAGTCATTCGAACTCCCCAACTCGGTATTTATTTTAAAAATAATTAATGCAGACCTTAGATAGTTATTGATTTTTGGTTTTTAGCTTTTTGAAATTTGGTTTTTTAGGCACTCTTTTATGGATACCGCAGCTATAATAGAAACAATAAGGAATAACATTCTTGATACAACCTGGCTTGAATTCATTGCAGTTGTGTTTGGTTTGATGAGCGTTTGGTTTGCCAGGCAGGAGAAAATACTGGTTTACCCTACTGGAATAGTAAGCGTCCTTATTTATGTTTACATCTGTTTTGGAATAAAGCTATATGCCGATGCAGGAATCAACCTGTTTTATTTTATCATGAGTGTATATGGCTGGTACAAATGGGCAAAGAAAAAAGCACAGCCCAGGATTAGAATAACTGCCTGCACCCGTAAAGACTGGCTGATTGCAATTGGAATGTTTATTTTATCGCTTATTGTTATTATTATATTATTAAAAATATTTAAGCAGGATGACGCAGAATACTGGTCAACCAAAGTACCATATATTGATACTTTTACAACAGCCGTTTTTATCGTAGGCATGTGGCTGATGGCATTGAAAAAAATAGAAAACTGGATTTTATGGATTATCGGCAATGTGATTTCAGTTCCTCTTTATGCATACAAGGGTTTGGGGTTTACAAGTTTCCAGTTTATTATTTTTTTAATTCTTGCTGTTATGGGATATATTTCATGGAGGAAGAAACTGATTCGGGAAAAAGTATAAAAGTGTTCGTGCGTTAATGTCAATTATTATTAGTCATTGGTCATTACGCTTTGCTGTCATTGATGGTCATTTGCTTTGCTGTCATTTGTTGTCATTTAGCTTCGCTGTTATTAAGTTGTCGTTTCCAGCAATTGCGGGAACTGACTATTGAATGACTACTTAATGACCACCGAATGACAATTTAACCATTCAACCATTCAACAACTTTATTACTTTTGTCTTATTTCATAGTTCTATATTAAAATTGTGATCAAACGAATAGCTATAACAGGACCGGAAAGCACGGGAAAGTCGGAATTGGCTGAAAGACTTGCCCGGCACTACAACACTGTTTGGGTGCCTGAATATGCAAGGGAATATATTGATAATCGCACTCGCCCTTATGATTATGAGGATATTTTGGTAATCGCAAAGGAACAATTAAAACGTGAGGAGCAACTTGTAAGAAAAGCCAACAACCTGCTTTTTTGTGATACAGAATTAATAGTTACAAAAATATGGTGCGAAGTAAAGTTTAAAAAGTGCCACGATTGGATATTAAAAACTATTGAACAACATACTTACGATATTTATTTACTTTGCAAACCTGATATTCAGTGGAAATATGATCCGCAAAGGGAAGACTCTGAAACCAGGGAACAACTGTTTCAGCTATATCTGAATGAACTTAATGAGAGAAATTTGCCTTATGCAATAATTAGCGGGACAGGAGAAGTTAGAGTGAAAAATGCAATTAAACTAATTGATTCTTTTGAAATTTAAAAAAAGATAAATTTTATGACCAGGTGTACAAAATGTATTCTGACCGATGAAGTACCAGGCACAATAATTAATCAAGAAGGTGTTTGCAACAGATGTGAAAACAGGAAAGTTTTTAAGCCAATAGGAGAAAAACATCTCATAGCTTATTTTGAAAAAACAAAGAGGAAAAACAGGGCTTATGATGTATTAGTGCCTTTTAGCGGAGGTAAAGACAGCACTTACATTTTATATCTTGCCACTAAGGTTTATAAACTCAATGTACTGACATATACTTATGACAACGGCTTTTTTAGCGAACTGGCTTTACAAAATATTAAACGTGCTGTGGAAAAAGTTAGTGTCGATCATATTTTTATCCATCCTTCCCTGGGGTTGTTGAAAAATATCTACAGGCAAGCACTTGTTAAATCAGGTGAAATTTGTGGAGTGTGTGGTATTGGTATTATGAATAGCATGTTAAAGATGTCGGAAACGTATAAAATTCCGTTGATCTTACTTGGACATTCTCCTTTGGAAGATGATTCCTTTACTCCTGAAAACATTTATGACACAGTACGTTTAAAGCATATACTTACCAATGCAAAAGGAATTACTAAAGCAGATATTCGAAGGTTTTTGATTTATCAGCGACAAAACTATTTCTCAAATTACTTTTTTACAAAGACCGGGCGATTTGGTAAAAAGGTTGATCCGTTATTTTTTATCGATAACCCTACTGATGAAGAAATGGGGAAAATAATACAACAAGAGATGGATTGGGAAGATCATAGCGGTTCGGGATATACCAAGCATTTCGATTGCCTGGCAGAACCATTTACTAATTATATCCGCGAACAGCGGTTTGGATACTCCCGGCGGATCGTTCAATTAAGCACTATGGTCAGAAACGGGGAAATAACAAGAGAACAAGCGCTTGATATCCATGACAGGGATAACCTGAAAAACAATCCTCCGAATATCGACCTGATTAAAAAAATGCTTGATCTTACTGAACAGGATGTGAATGAAATAGGTAAAATTAAACCTATGGTTTATGAGGATAAGGTATCAAAAGCCAATAAAATATTTGCCAGGTTAAGGGAGTTTATTAAATAATCGAATACTTAATGAAAAGTAATACAATAAAGGTGTGTTTTTTAGCCGATATCCATAATCTGCTTGATGACAGGGTTTATTGGAAAGAGGCTTTGTCATTGAAAAAAAACGGGTACGATGTACATTATATACTTGCCGGTAACAAGGATGAAAAAGGTATTACTGAAGAAGGAATAAATTTTATAAAGATTAAAAGGAGAGTTTATGTAAGGAATAGATTTTTAAATTATTTAATTAATAAAATCTTTCCCGGAGGACTTTACTCAAAAATGTTCAGTCAGGCTGCAGGAATAAAGGCTGACGTTTATCACATCCACGACCTGAGAGTAAATAAAATTGGGAAAAAATTAAAACTCCTCCCCTACCAGCCAATCGTCATTTACGACATACATGAACCTCATCCCGAAAATATACTCGATTACTTAAATACCAAAGGGATATTTACTTTTATAAAAAAAATCTATGCTGAATATATCAGGCGCTGGGAAATAAAATGTGCGAAAAATTATGATTTTATCATTACAACCGAAGAAAACCTGAGAGACAGATTCCGTGAAAAGATTCCTTATGACAAAGTTGATATTATTTATAATTACACAAATCTTGAGAATACAAGAGAGAACACTGATTACAAGGATAAGATTTACGATGCCATATATTGCGGAGGCGTAACTAAGTTGCGAGGGGCATTTAAAATTCTTGAAGCTGCTAAAATTGCCGCAAGAGAAAAAAATAACCTGAAAGTATTATTCCTTGGTTCGTACTTTCCTGAAAACCTGAAATCTGAAATGCAGGAATTCATTAAAGAAAATAATCTGGAAAAAAATGTAATTCTTCACGACTCAGTACCTTATACCCGCGTTTCTGAATTTTATAATAAAAGCAAGATCGGCTTGGGGATATTTTTACCAATTAAAACACACAGAATAATACTTCAGATTAAAATATTTGAATATATGAACTACGGGTTGCCTATAGTCGGGAGTAATTTCGGGCATATCAACGACTATATTAAAAATGAAAACATTGGTATTGCGGTAAACCCGGAAGAACCAAAAGAAATAGCAGGGGCAATTTTAAAAATACTGAACAATCCTGAACTATTTCGGAAATATAGTGATAACGGAATAGCAGCGGTTGATAAAAAATACAGGTGGGATTTTATGGAAAAGAAACTTATTGATATTTATTCAAAAAATGTTGGATTTAAAAGGAAATAACACCAGGTTTATAAAAGATATAGGGTGGTATCTGTTTGGCGCTCTTATCCCGTTGGGCGTCGGCTTTATAAAAACCCCTATTTTTACAAGGTACTTTACACCTGAAGAGTACGGCTACCTCGGTATCATAACCATAACTTTTTCGTACATCTCCATTTTTATATATTCCTGGCTTGCGAGCTGTTTATGGAGATATTATAACGCTTTCAAAACTAAAAATGACCTGAAAACTTTGTATTCGAACATGTTTGGTATTTTCCTTTCGGCAAGTTTACTGTTACTCATCATCACAGGTATTTGGTATTTCTTAGCAGAAAACAAAACCGTAAAACAATTAATAATACTATCGTTTCTGCTATATTTTATTAAAGAATTTATCGGCTTATACCTTATAGTTATCAGGCTTGAAGGCAAGGCATTAAAATATAATCTGATCCATTCATCTAGGGCTGTTCTGAGCTTTGCTTTATTATACATGATGACCTTTGGCTATGGTTACAGGATTACCTCGGTATTAATAAGTGTTATCGTAATAGATGTTGTTGTTTTATTGTTTATCTTTTTAACAAGTAAAGAAAATATATCCTTTTCCATCAGGAGTATTTCCCGTAATATACTAAAGATGTTGTTTAAGTTCGGCAGTGTGGGATTGATTGCCGGTTTCAGCTTTTTATTAATAACATCGAGCGACCGATATATTATCGTTCTGTTTACCGATATGTCAACTGTAGGTATATATAACCAGGTGTACAATATTTGTCAATTGAGTATTGTTGCTTTGGTAACAGTGTATTTTAATACAATCAATCCTTCTCTGAACCGGGAACTGGAAGTGAATTTTGAAAGTTCCGACTTCCTTATTTCAAAGTATATCTATGTTTTCTTGTTATTTGGTCTTCCTCTTGTAACGTACTTTTGCCTGTTTTCAAAGGAAATGGCAGTGATTTTATTAGGAGAGGAATTCAGAAGCGGGGATGCCATAATGCCCTGGGTTTTTATAAGCGCTTTCCTTTATGGTTTGATCATGTTTATAGAGATCAAATTCAAATTTGCCGATAAGTTAAAAGCTATTGCAACCGGTGTGCTTATTGCAGCCGTTTTAAACATTATATTAAATTTTATTTTTATTCCCCTGTATGGTTATAAAATGGCTGCGATAACCACTTTTATCTCTTACCTGTTTCTGTTTGTTTATTTCTATTCGCAGGATTCTGCAAAGTTTTTTAAGAATTATAAAAATGTTAAGCATGTAATACTGTTTTTAACCATACTTTTCGTTCAGGTTGTTGCCGATTTAATAATAAGAAAATATTTCTTTATCGGTGTTTTTTATACTGTTGTGGAAGGATTTGTTTTTCTGCTGATCTACTTGGTAATTTTGCGAAGGCATATTAAAAAAATAAATGTACCAATGTGATATTGTTTAAGTATCAATAAATCTCTTATTTCGTTAATATAATGAAATTTCTATATGTATTAAAAATAATCTCCGATACATTAAAATAATCAGGATCATGAAAAAATACACACTATTACTTTTTATTCTTGTTTTTTTAATCTTTTGTTCAAAAAAGGAAGATAATATTAAATTAAACCCGGTTGAAGAAAACACCGGCAAGAATATAAATATCATTTTTTTGATTGGTGACGGTATGGGATTGGCTCAAATAACTGCTGCAAGGACAATAAACAACGACCAATTAAATATATTAAGGTGTAAGAATATCGGAATTCAATCGACACATGCGGCAGATAAATATATAACCGATTCGGGAGCATCGGTTACGGCAATGGCTTGCGGGCAAAAGACGAATTATTATACTATAGGAGTGGATGTAAACGGAAACCCGATAACTTCAATCCTGGAGTTAGCTGAAGAACATGGGCTTTCAACCGGATTAATTACTACATCCCATATTGTAGATGCTACGCCGGCAGCTTTTTATGCCCATCAGGATGACCGTTTTCAATATGAACAAATTGCTTTAGAATTAATTTTTAAAGATGTTGAATTTTTTCTCGGAGGAGGTCAAAAATATTTTGATCAGCGTACTGACGGATTAAATCTAATTGATTCATTAATATCCTTTGGTTACCTGGTGGTTCAAAGCTTAGACCAGTTATACGGCAATAATAAAGCAGCAATTTTTATTGCAGAAGACAAGCCCTTAAAATACTTAGAGGGAAGAGGAGATGTGCTGTCTAACTCTGTTACTGTGGCTATCGCCCGGCTGAAAGAAAACAAAGATGGTTTTTTCCTTATGGTGGAAGGTGCTCAGATTGACTGGGCATGCGAGGACAATGATCAGGAATATCTCTTAGCCGAGATGCTCGATTTCGACAGGGCAGTAGGCAAAGCCCTTGATTTCGCTGAAGAAGACGGGAATACACTGGTAATTATTACCGGTGATCATGAAACAGGCGGTTATGCCCTGCTCGACGGAGACTTAACGGCAAATACCGTGGAGGGTGGATTTATGACTATACAACATACAGGCTCATTAGTGCCCGTTTTCGCTTACGGACCCGGATCGGAAGAATTTACCGGCATTTACGAGAACACGGAGTTCTTTTATAAATTCAAAGAGTACTTTGGATTCTAATAAATAATATCCTTAGAGACTGTTTAAATTTTAGCAATTTTATTAAGTCCTTCAATATTTATCAGGATTATTTTTCTCCCTTTAATCGAGATAAGCTTTTCGTCCCTGAAATCGGAAAGAAGCCTGATTATGGTTTCTGTGGCTGTTCCAACGATGTTGGCGAGATCTTCACGTGGCAGGATGATATTTGAATTGGCATCAATAATATCGGATGGTTCATCTGATTTAAATATATTATTCAGAAACAGAAGAGCTTCTGCAAGCCTTTCCCTTACAGGTTTCTGAGCCATAGAAGTCATTTTTTCTTCTGCTTCTTTCAATAATTGACTTAAGGTTGCTAATAAACACTTTGTTATATCAGGATATTTTTGGGTAATAAATAAGAAACTTTCCTTATCAATGTAACATACTGTTGAATCTTCCAATGTAGTTGCAAATGCACTATAGCCCCTGCCTCCTATCAGCCCCCTGATACCCAGTAATTGACCCGGCAACACAAACCTTACTATTTGTTCTTTGCCATCAACACCTATTTTGGAAATTTTTATTTTCCCACTCATTAAACAATAAATACCTGTGGGTATTCTGCCGGCATAGAAAATTATTTGTCCCCTTTTATAGTATGTGGTAACCTTTTTCGAATTTAAAAAATCCACGTCTTCCTTAGTAAGCATGTGAAAACATGATTTTCCCCGGGCTTTACATTTATAACAAAATGGGTCAACAATCTCTGTCATTTAAAGGTATTTGTATTCTTAAAATCCGTATTCGTGATAGAATTTTCTGACTTCGGTAGCAAGGTCTTCAAATGCAACGAAATGATTATTACAACCTTTTCGAGAACAAATAAGTACTTTTCCGCCCAATTGCAAAATCAACGGTATCATAGGAGCATCGCACGACTTACAGGTGTCTTTGCTGATCAGCTCTTTATTACAATGCGGGCAAAAGAATTTTGCAATAGCCCCTTCCTTTAAATCGAAATCGCAAAAATGATCGTAGCAACCATATATTGAGCATAACCTGATTGTTCCCCTGTTATTGTTACACTCTATGTTTAACTTAATACTGGGCTTTCCTAGCAGCAAATTTTCTTCGTCCATGAATGATTTATCGCAATGCGGGCATTTAGCATTTAATGAAACTTTTTTAGGCATATCGTCCTCCTTTTTTTATACTTTATTTTTTAAATCTTTAATCTGCTGAAATATGTTATAAAAAACTGGTTTTCAGCTTAGTTATTCCTAAATAAATAAATTCAGGGAGTAAAATTAAATAAAATATTAACAAAAATAAAATTATTTTTGTCTCCACTAAAAATCAGTGAACAAATTAAAGAGATTGTCGGAAAATTTCAGAGATATTACTGCTAATATCCGGGTAAAAGGATTGGTGCAGGGTGTAGGTTTTCGCCCGTTCATTTACCGCCTTGCATACCGGTATAATTTAACCGGATGGGTTGAAAACAGGAATGATGGTGTTGTTATTAAGGCTATTGGGCAAGAGAATAAAATTGATGAATTTATAGGTTCCATTAAAAGAGAAGCTCCCGTAGCATCTAATATTTCTTCTGTTAGTAAAGAAATTAAGGAACATGAAGAATTTAATGAATTCAGGATTATAAAAAGCAAAAATGCCTCAAAAGAGATCACTGATATTAGCCCTGACATAGCTGTTTGTGATGCCTGTTTGAAGGATATGAAAGCCCAGCCCCATCGTATTGATTATCCTTTCATCAATTGCACTAATTGCGGCCCACGGTTTTCTATTATCAAAGATCTGCCTTACGACCGTGAAAAGACAACCATGGCGCCTTTTATAATGTGCGATACCTGCCAAAAAGAATATGAAGATGTTTTGGACAGGAGATTTCATGCTCAGCCTGTGGCTTGTAATTATTGCGGACCAATATATAAACTTCATTTAAAAAGTAAAACTATAAACCATCTGAATGAGATCATTTTAACGGTTAAAGACTTATTGCATGATGGAAAGATCATTGCCGTAAAAGGAATAGGTGGTTTTCAGATTGCCTGTGATGCTCAAAACCAGGCAGCGGTCAAACGGCTAAGGGACTTGAAGAATCGTGAAGGAAAACCCTTTGCCGTGATGTTTAAAAATGTGGAGGCACTCAAAGAATTTGTATTTCTGAATGAAGCTGAGCAAAGATCAATAACTTCATGGCGTCGCCCGATATTAATATTAAAAGAAAAACAAAAGTTGGCTTCGGATGTAAGTGTTGGTTTTAATACAATCGGGACAATGCTGCCTTATATGCCTTTCCATTACCTTCTTTTTGAACAACTCAACATTCCGGCTATTGTGCTGACAAGCGGAAATATTTCGGAAGAACCCATAGTTATTGATAATGATGAAGCCTTAAAAACGCTGACGAGAATTGCTGATGCTGTATTGACATATAACCGTGATATATACAACCGTACTGATGATTCTGTGGCTTTTATAATAAACAACAGGGAAAGAGTGATCAGGCGCTCACGCAGTTATTCTCCCGAACCTGTAAATCTCAATCTGAATGTTGACGGTATTTTTGCTGCCGGTGCCGAACTGGTAAATAGCTTTTGTCTTGGCAAAGGTAACCAGGCTATCCTCAGCCAGCACATCGGTGATTTGAAAAATCTTGAAACCCTGGAATTCTACACCGAATCTTATAAGCGTTTTAAAAAGTTATTCAGGGCAAAACCGGAATTAGTGGTTCATGACATGCATCCTGATTATCTTTCAACAAATTTCGCAAAAGATCTGAAACTTGAAACCATCGAAGTTCAGCATCATCATGCCCACATTGCTTCTTGCATGGCTGAGTACGGACTGGATGAGAAGGTGATCGGGGTGAGCTTTGACGGTACGGGATTAGGTGATGACGGAAATATTTGGGGCGGCGAATTTTTTATCTGTGATCTGGCAGATTACAAAAGATTAACTCATTTTGATTACATGCCATTACCAGGTGGTGATCAGACAACCAAAGAACCATGGAGAACCGGTATCTCGTATTTATATAAAATATTTGGCAGGGAATTTTTAAATCTTAATACTCCATTTCTGAAAGAATTGGACCATGACAAGGTTGAATTCATCGTTCAGGCAATTGAAAAAAATATAAATTGTCCTTTAAGTTCCAGCGCCGGACGATTATTTGATGCAGTGGCTGCAATCACTAATATTTGTCCTGTCTCAAAATTCCACGCCGAAGCCCCCATGCGTCTGGAGGCTGCCATTAAAAGTAACGAAAGCTATGCTTATCCTTTCGACTTTGGTGAGACAATATCATTTGAAACCACAATTCGTGAAATAGTTGAGGATTTGAAGGAAGGATTTCCGGTTTCGGGTATTTCGGCAAAATTTCATAATACCGTTATTAATGTTATTTTTGCCGTTGCCAGCCTCGCAAGGAAAGAAACAGGTATTAACAAGGTAGTTCTTTCAGGTGGAACTTTCCAGAACAGGTATATACTAAGCAATATTGAAAGTAAGTTAATACTGGAAGGATTTGAGGTTTTTACTCAAACCAAAGTCCCCTCAAACGATGGAGGAATTGCATTGGGACAGCTTGTGATTGGGGCAAAGAGAAGGGAAAAGACAAAAGATTAAAGTAAAAAATAAAAGTAAAAAATTAAGTTCAAATCAAAAATCAAAATGTGTTTAAGTATTCCTGCAAAAGTTGAAAAGATAGACGGCGACATGGCAGTGGTTTCCGTGGGAGGAGCTAAATATAATGCCAGTCTGCAAATGATAGATGATATTAAGTTAGGAGATTATATCCTTATGCATACCGGCTTTGCCATACAGAAACTTAGCCCTGAAGATGCTGAAGAATCGCTAAAGATATTCGAGGAATTCGAAGAGTTGAACAGGCAGTTGGATGAGGAAGAGAAGAAGACGGGAGAAAGGATTGTTTAAAAATGAAATACATAGACGAATACAGGGATAAAGAGTTAGTAAAAAAGCTGGTTGATCAAATAAAAAAACGTTCAACAAAGCAAATATCCCTTATGGAAGTCTGCGGCGGGCATACAATGGCTATTCAAAAGTTCGGTATTCCTTCACTGCTTCCTGAAAATATAAGATTGATCTCCGGTCCGGGATGCCCTGTTTGTGTTTCCAGCAATAGTTTCATCGATCAGGCAATTGCATACAGCCGTTTGGAGGATGTGATCATCACCACTTATGGCGATTTAATCCGCGTTCCCGGCTCTACATCTTCGCTTGATAAAGAAAAAGCTAAAGGAGCGGATGTGAGGATCGTTTATTCCATTTTGGATGCCTTGACTATTGCAAAAAAGAATCTCAGAAAAAAAGTGGTCTTTCTCGGAATAGGATTTGAAACAACGGCTCCAAGCTCAGCAGCAGGAATCATAAAAGCACAGGTGGCAGGGCTGCGGAATTTTTATCTTTTAAGTTCGCACAAGATCATGCCCCCTGCAATGGAAGCCTTGATAGATGAAGGCGTAAAAATTGATGGTTATATAGCTCCCGGACACGTAAGCACTATTACAGGTTCGGGAATCTATAAGAATATTCCTGAAAAATTTGGTTTGGGAGTTGTAATTTCAGGATTTGAGCCGTTTGATTTACTAAAGTCAATATTAATGCTGGTAAATCAAATGGAAAACAATAATCCTAAAGTTGAAATTGCATATACCAGAGCCGTTAAACCCAAAGGGAACATCAAAGCTCAAAAAATGATGAAGGAAGTTTTTGAATTAGCTGATGACTGGTGGAGAGGATTGGGCGTGCTCCCAAAAAGCGGCTTAAGAATTAATGAAAAGTACAAGATGTTTGCCGCAGAAAAAATGATACCTGTTGAAGTGGAGCCAACTAAAGAAGACAAAGGATGTATTTGCGGTGAAATTTTGAAAGGACTTAAAAATCCAAAAGAGTGCAAATTGTTCGATAAGGCATGTACACCTGCAAATCCGGTGGGCGCTTGTATGGTGTCGCACGAAGGAGCGTGTAATGCGTATTACAGATATAATAAATAAAAGTAGTAATTTAAAAAATCGTAAATTTGTAAACCATAAAAATACGGAATATGAAAACTATAACATTAGATAGAGCAATAGCAAATTTACCTGAAATCATTGCAACAACTATAAACAACCAAGAGGAAACTATTATTGCTACTGAAAATGGGGCAGTAGTTATGATCGATCAGGAAAATTGGGAAGGAATGATAGAAACTTTAAGACTGCTAAATGATAAAAAGTCTTTAAGTGCATTATTAGAAGGGCATAAGAAAAGAATGGAAAATAAAGTAAAAGGAAAAACGACAGATCAGGTATTCCATGACTTATAGAATTTTAATACTTAAAAAGGCAGAAGCAGATCTTGCTTGGTTTCGTAAGAATGATAGACGTAGTTATTTGAAATGTTTTGATTTAGTAAGAGACATTTCTTTACATCCAAGAAAAGGTATTGGGAAACCTGAAAAACTACGATATTTTGAAAAAGAAGTATATAGCCGTAGAGTTAACCATATTGACAGATTAATATATTCAATTTATGAAAATGAAAATGAGATAGATATTTCATCATTTAAAGGACATTATGAGTAATAATATGTTTATATATACATTATGGCATACAAAATCAATTAATTATAAAAATAAATAATGTGGATTTATAACCACTACAAAAAAATATTTTAGATATTTTGTATGATCTTAAATGATAATTTAGTTACCTCGTTATCAAATTTCCTTTTTATTTTAGGCTTCCAAATTACAATACTATATATTTAACAATTATCGGAGAATGGATAAAAACATATTACTTGGTCATGGCAGCGGAGGAAAGATGACTCACGATCTGATCACAGATCTGTTCGTGAAATATTTCAATAACGATATTCTATCGCCTCAAACGGATTCTGCAATAATTTCAATAAATTCCGGGAATTTGTCATTTACCACTGATTCTTTTGTTGTTGATCCCATTTTTTTCCTGGGAGGAGACATTGGAAAGCTTGCCATTGCCGGAACCGTTAATGACCTTGCTGTTTCGGGTGCTAAACCACTTTACCTTAGCGCCTCATTTATTATTGAAGAAGGTTTTCCGGTAAAGGATTTGGAAGTTATTATCAGATCAATGTCAGAAGAAGCTAAAAAGGCAGGTGTAAAAATAGTAACAGGCGATACCAAGGTCGTAAACAGGGGTCAATGTGATAAAATATTTATTAATACAACAGGCATAGGACAACTGCCGGATGAATGTAAAAATATTGGAATCGGTACAGGTATAGAACCGGGAGATAAAATAATTATTAACGGTACGATTGGCGATCATGGAATGAGTATCATGGCAGCGAGGGAAGGAATTAACTTTTCTGCAGAGATCGAGTCGGATTGCGCCTGCCTGAATCTAATGATAAAAAAAGCGCTGAATGTGTCTGATAAAATTAAGTTTATGCGTGATGCAACAAGAGGGGGCGTTGCAACCGTTCTCTGTGAGCTGGCAGAAAAAAGGAGTTTTGGAATAGAGATATATGAAGAGGCTGTACCTGTAAGAGAAAATGTAAGAGGAATGTGTGAATTATTAGGTTTTGATCCGCTATATGTTGCTAATGAAGGAAAAGTGTTGATGGCCGTTTCGGGTGAAGATGCCGAAAAGGTAGTGAATGAGCTAAAAAATGATGAACTTGGAAAAGATGCTGCCATCATCGGTGAAATCGTTGATGAGCACCATGCAAGAGCGTGGCTGAATACTGGTATTGGTGGAAGAAGAATTATTGACATGCTGGCAGGGGAGCAGTTACCGAGAATTTGTTAAATTTCAAGATAAAAGTTTTGTACAATGCCTATCCTCCCCTTGGGGAGGTGGCGAAGCCGGAGGGGGTAATATGCACGAACTATCAATAGCAATGAATATTATTGAGATTGCCGAAGAAAACGCCCGGCGTGAAGGTGCTTCGTTTATCTCTGAAATCGAACTGGAGATAGGAGCCTTGTCGGGAGTAGTACTTGAGGCGCTGGAGTTTGCTATGGAATCAGCGGTAAAAGGAACAATGCTTGAAAAGGCTGAGGTAAAGATCGATAAAATACCGGCTAAAGCCAAATGCGTAGAATGTGGGAAGATTTTTAATACTGACGATCTTTATACACCTTGCCCGGAGTGCAGTAACCCGTTTTCTGATATCATACAAGGTAAAGAATTAAAAGTAAAATCTTTGAAGGCAGAATAATAAAAAATATCTTTGTAAAAAATCGTAAATCTAAAATCATAAATCTAAAATATTATGTGTGACACTTGCGGATGCGGACAACCAGGAAATAAAGTAACCATCAGAAAACCCGGTGAAAAGAATACCGGAAATCACGATCACGAGCACGTTCATTTACATTCTCACGAACATGAACATAATGGAGCTTTACATACTCACGAGCATGAACATTTTCATTCTCATGAAAGGGAAATAGAGGTGGGACAGGATATTCTTGGGAAGAATAACTTATTAGCAGAACGAAACCGGGGTTACTTTGAAGCAAAAAATATTCTTGCACTGAATCTTGTTAGTTCACCTGGTTCAGGAAAGACCAGCCTCCTTGAGAAAACCATTAAAGACCTCGGTAAAGAAATTAAATTTTATGTGATTGAAGGCGACCAGCAAACCATGAACGACGCCAACCGTATAGATAAAGCCGGTGCTCCCGTGGTTCAGATTAACACAGGAAACGGCTGCCATCTCGATTCGGATATGGTGAATAAAGCGGTTAAAGAACTTGAAGTTGAAGACAATTCTGTTTTGATGATAGAAAATGTGGGCAACCTTGTTTGCCCTTCACTGTTCGATCTGGGTGAAGCTGCACGGGTGGTCATCATGAGCGTTACAGAAGGGGATGATAAACCAATAAAATATCCAACTATGTTTCAGTCATCGGATATTTGTATAATAAACAAAACCGATTTGTTGCCTTATGTTGATTTCGACATGGAAAAAGCCAAACAATACGCCATGCAGGTAAATCATCATTTGCAGTTTTTCGAATTATCCGTTAAAACCGGCGAAGGAATGGAGACGTGGTATGAGTGGCTGAAAAAAGAGATAAAGTAAAATAGCAAATAAAAAATATGAAAATCCAATTCTCCCCTATCGGCATAATTCACACTCCTTACAAAGAGGACTCTCCATATATGAAATACGAAGATATTGATGGTATTTTTTGTATAGAGTTGAATAAAGAATTTACCGAAGGGCTTCATCTTCTTGAAAAACTTAATTATTGTTACATTATTTTTCACATCCATAAACAAAAGAAACAACCACGGATGAAGATTTTCCCGCCACGGGGAAATGGAAAGGAAGTCGGTTTATTTGCTACCCGGTCACCAAACCGGATAAATCCTATCGGTCTTACTATTGCAAGGATCAAAAAGATTGAAGGCAATAAAATCTACACTCATGGTTTGGATATTCTGGATGGTTCTCCGCTGCTCGACATTAAACCTTATATCCGTGATTTTGATATGAAAGAAGATGCTAATTTGGGGTGGATAGAAGATATTTCCAATCCCGATACTTTTCAGGATTAGTATTAAAATCAAGAAACGGTTTAAGTTACAGCCATGGCTCTTTCGGATTTGAGCGATGGCATAGTGCGTTGGTTAATCCGAAAAAGTCCGGAGATTGGGAAAAACACAGCAAGTCGAAGATGGATTTGCGGGAAAGGGACTTGCTTTGTTGAAGAGTCGATATTTTTCTCGACAAGGCAAGCGACACAAAGTTAGCCCGCATAGGTCTCCGGCGCACAATCATTCCTCGATTTGGCGTGTCTAATGTGCTATAGCTCTTTCGGATTTGGGCGCCGGCATACTGCGTTAATTAATCCGAAAAAGCCCTGGAATAATGAGGTGCTGTCAGGCTTTTGTTCCCTTCATGTATTTAAGCCATTAATAATTCTTCAAAATCATTTTCAAACTCTAGTTGAAATTTCAATTTTGTTTTTAAGGCTCGAAATACTTTTAATATTGTTTCAAGTCTTACATTTCCTGTATGTTTTTCTAATCTTGAAATTTGTGCTTTCTGAACTCCAATTAATTCGCCCAATTGTACTTGAGTTAGATTTCGCTCCTTTCTCGCTTTTTTAATCATCTCTCCTAAAATATCCATTTTTAACTCAAATTCATATTGTTCTCTTTCTGGAGTTCCTGTTTTACCTAAAAATTCATCTTTGACTTCATCAAGGGTGTAAAGTTTCAGTTTTTTCTCTTTAGTTTTCATTTTTTTCAGTTTTCTTCAAAGTATTTTTTCATTATACTGATAGCTCTATTTATTTCCTTTTGCGGAACTTTAGATGTTTTCTTTATAAATCCACTCGTGCTGATTACCAAAGTGTTTTTGTTGTCTCTTTTGTCCCAGAATGCCAACAACCTAATTTGTATATTCTTATATTTTGTCCGGAAATCATTAATTTTCGGATTAGCTTTCCCACATTTCCTCTCTCAAATCCGAAAAAGCCCGTTTATTAGAGTGAGAGCATTTTTTTCACTTTTTCAATTACCGACGCTGCTGTCATTCCGTACTTTTGCATCAGTTCTTCCGGCTTACCCGATTCTCCAAAACTGTCATTCATCCCTATAAAATCCATTAGCACCGGAAAATTCCTTACAACTACCTCTGCAACAGCACTACCAAAACCTCCATAAACCTGGTGCTCTTCGGCAGTAATAATAGCGCCGGTTTCCCTGGCTGCTTTAACGATGATATGTTCGTCAATGGGTTTAATAGTGTGGATGTTTATTACACGGGCTGAAATGCCTTCTTTTTCCAATTGATAAGCCGCGTGTAAGGCTTCCCAGGTTAAATGACCTGTTGAAATAATTGAAACATCATTACCATCTTTTAAAAGTTGACCTTTGCCAATTTCAAATTCCTGATTTGAGTCTGTGAAGTCAGGCACGGCTTCTCTTCCGAAACGGACATAAACCGGACCCTTGACTTTTTCAATGGCTGCTATTGTCATCAACTTTGTTTGTGTGGCATCGCAAGGAGACAGAACGGTCATATTGGGTAATACTCTCATAACAGCTATATCTTCCAATGCCTGGTGAGTGGCGCCGTCAGGACCGACAGAAATGCCTGCATGTGCTCCGCCAATTACCACATGAAGATTGTTATAACAAACAGAAACCCTTATCTGATCGGTTACCCTCATTGCTGCAAAAACTCCATAAGTTGAAAAAACAGGGACTTTTCCCGCTAAAGCAAATCCTGCAGCTACTCCAATAGCATTTTGTTCGGCAATACCAAGAGAGAAAAACCGCTCAGGAAACTTTTCAGAAAAGTAATTCATTCCTACGGAAGATGTAATGTCCGTACCGAGACAAATCAGATTTGAATGTTTTTCCCCAGCCTTTGCCAGTCCTTCACCAAATCCTTTTTTTGTCGGTTTATCACCTTTATTTATATATTTCATTTTTTTATTATTTCCTTAATAAACCGTTCCGCTTCTTCTTTAGTCGGCGCCTTACCATGCCACCGGTAATCATCTTCTATTTCCTTCACTCCTTTTCCCATTATTGTTTTTGCGATAATAACCGAAGGTTTATCTTTAAATGCTTTAGCATCTTTAAAAGCCTTTATCAATGCTGTATGATCATGTCCGTTGCACCGGATCACATTCCATCCGAAAGATTTCCATTTATCAGCCAATGGCTCTAATTCCATCACATCCGATGTTTTTCCATCGATCTGAACACAGTTTCTGTCAACAACAGCCGTCAGATTATTTAGTTTGTAATGAGCAGCGCTCATAGCCGCTTCCCAAATAGCTCCCTCCTGAAGCTCGCCATCACCATGAATGGAATACACCCTGCGGTTTTTATTATCCATCTTTGCACTTATAGCTACACCAACAGACACAGATAAACCCTGACCAAGAGACCCGGCAGAAAGTTCAATGCCCGGTAAGCCATGCTCCTTGCCCGGATGTCCCTGTAACCGGCTGCCTAATTTTCTTAGTGTTTTTAACTCTTCTTTTGGGAAATAACCTGCATGAGCAAGAGTTGAGTAAAGAACAGGCGCTACATGCCCGATAGACAAAATCACCCTGTCGCGATCTTCCCATTCGGGGTTTCCCGGATCGTGATTTAATACATTAAAATACAATACCGTAAAAATATCGGTAATGCCGAGTGATCCGCCTGTATGTCCTGACCCTGCTTCGGAAAGGCTTTTTATAATGTCGATACGGATATCTTTTGCCAGTTTTTTAAGTTGATCCATTATTTTTTTTAAATCAAACGGTAACAAAAATAAAAAAGGCTGCCGAAATAGCAGCCTTTATTTTTAAATATGTTTAAATTTTTTTAAAACGAGTAAGATACTCCAAATAATATACTTATTGTGTTTGTTTTAATATCCTTTAAATATGTAGTAAGAAATTCCGGAGTTTTATCTTTAGATTCTCCGATATTTTTTAAACCCAAACTGTATCTTATATTTCCAAAAACAGCCCAGGGGCTATCATTGCCACCAAATGGATAAGACACACCTCCGCCAATACATAAACCAAAATCGAAGCCGGAATATTCTTCCCTGTATTTTCGGGGATCTGTTGCATCGTCCACATCATGGTCGTGGCTCCTTTCTCCGTCAATCGTCATTCCGAAAAGTGAAGCGCCGTAAAATCCTGCTTCTCCAAAGTAATTTAATTCTCCCGGCTCACCAAAAGTAAACCTTGCCAATACAGGGACCTGAACATAAGTAAAGTTCTTTTTGATATCTTTTTTAACTTCTATTGTTGAGTCCGGTTTTATAAAAGGATATTCGGATGAAGTACCTTTAGTCTGAACACTTAATTCAACCTGAACAGATAAAATGTTACCTATCTCTCCTGAGATAAGGTCTTCAAAAGAGTAATTAATAAATCCTCCAACATTATATCCAGCAATCATTTTATTATTTTCGATGGAGGAACCTCTTAGATTGGCTAAATTAACTCCAAGCCTTCCACCTGCTGTAAACTGGGCAAAAGTAACTGAGCTTAACCCGATAAGGGCAAATGTAATAAACAGTGCTTTGAGATTTTTAAATCGGTTCATAGTAATATTATTTTAAAGTTTTATTAACTATATTTAATTCTCAATATAATTCTCGAACATTTGATTTGCTCTTGTTGATTTATACCAACATTATTTTAAATAGTTACATCACGATTAATAAAAATTTTCTAACAAAACTCTTATTCCCTGTTAATAAAAATAAGCTTGCCATCGCTAACCTTTACTGTGATTTCCGAATCTTTATGCACAGTGCCGTTTAAAATCATCTTTGATAACTCATTGAGCAGATTTCTCTGAATTATACGTTTTATTGGTCTTGCCCCGAACTGGGGGTCAAAACCTGCCTCGGTTATATAATTAATAGCAGCATCAGTGATAGATATTTTAATTTGATTTTTTTCAAGTAACTTTTTAACCAGGTTGAACTGAAGTTTTACAATTTCTTTTATTTCATCCTTATTCAGCGGTTTGAACATAATAATTTCATCAATCCTGTTCAGGAACTCAGGACGAATAACCGACTTTAACAGGGTAAAAACCTCTTTTCTGGTTTTTTCGAAAACTTTATCTGAATCTTCTGCTGAAGAAGTTTCCAGGTTCTTCTGGATAATATGCGACCCAACATTAGATGTCATTATCACAATAGTATTTTTAAAATCCACTGTTCTGCCTTTGTTATCGGTCAGCCTTCCATCATCCAGAACCTGGAGCAGTATGTTAAAAACATCGGGATGGGCTTTTTCAATTTCGTCAAGGAGAATCACAGAGTAAGGTTTTCTTCGCACAGCTTCGGTCAGTTGTCCGCTTTCATCATATCCCACATATCCCGGAGGAGCGCCGATCAAACGTGAAACAGAATGTCTTTCCTGGTATTCCGACATGTCTATTCTTATTAAGGAATTTTCATCATCGAACAAAAATTCAGCTAATGCTTTAGCCAGCTCTGTTTTGCCAACCCCCGTTGTTCCCAAAAAAATGAATGAACCGATTGGGCGTTTCATATCCTGCAATCCGGCTCTGCTTCTTCTGATAGCATCAGAAACGGCTTCAATAGCTTCATCCTGTCCAATTACTCTTTTATGGAGTTCTTCTTCAAGATTTAACAGTTTTTCTTTTTCGCTTTGTAACATTCTGCTTACGGGAATTCCTGTCCAGCGCGCAACTATTTCGGCAATTTCTTCCGAACCGACCTCTTCATTAATCATAGGTGAACTGGCTTGTGCTTCCGACAGTTTGCCTTCTAAACTTTCTATTTCATCTTCAAGATTTTTTATTTTACCATACCGTATCTCTGCAACTCTTTGATAATTCCCATCTCTTTCAGCCTGTTCAGCCTCAAACTTCAGGTTTTCGATTTCCTTTTTCTTTTGTTGTATTTGTTCAACTATTTCTTTTTCAGCCTGCCATTTTGCGTGCAAATGATTTCTCTCATCATTCAGGTATGCAATTTCTTTGTTAAGGCTCTTAAGTTTATTTTCATCCTTTTCACGCTTAATAGCTTCGCGTTCAATTTCAAGCTGTTTTATTTTTCGTTCAAGGATTTCCAGTTCCTCCGGTAATGAATTTATTTCTAATCGTAGCTTGGAAGCCGCTTCGTCAATAAGGTCAATTGCCTTATCAGGTAAAAAGCGATCGGTAATGTAACGCTGCGACAATTCTACTGCTGCAATAATCGCCTCATCTTTAATTCTTACATGATGATGTGTTTCATATCTTTCTTTCAATCCTCTTAAAATAGAAATAGCCGATAATGTATCCGGCTCATTAACCATCACAACCTGGAAACGGCGTTCGAGAGCCTTATCCTTTTCAAAATATTTCTGATATTCTTTCAGTGTTGTTGCGCCAATGGCTCTCAATTCGCCTCTTGCCAGAGCCGGCTTCAGGATATTTGCCGCATCCATGGCGCCTTCACTTGCGCCGGCACCTACCAGTGTATGAATTTCGTCGATAAACAAAACAATCTCTCCATCAGAGTTTACAACCTCTTTTATTACACTTTTTAAACGCTCTTCAAATTCACCCTTGTATTTTGCTCCTGCTATGAGCGCTCCCATATCAAGTGAATAGATAAGTTTGGATTTTAGGTTTTCCGGTACATCGCCGTTTATTATCCGGTGAGCCAATCCCTCGGCAATAGCGGTTTTGCCAACACCCGGCTCACCAATTAATATGGGATTATTTTTGGTTCTTCTTGATAATATTTGTAAGATCCTTCTGATCTCTTCATCACGCCCGATAACCGGATCAAGTTTTCCTAATCTCGCTAATTCATTAAGATTTCTTGCATATCTGTTCAGGGCGTTATATGTTTCTTCTGCGGTCTGGCTGGTTACCGATGAACCTTTTCTGAGTTGCTTGATGGCGGTTATTAGATTTTTCTCAGTAATGCCGTTGTCTTTTAAAAGCCTGGCAGCAGTGTCGTTTCCGGCAAGAATACCCAAAAGGATATGCTCGACAGAGACAAACCGGTCATTAAAATCCTTCAGATAATTATTTGCTTTTTGAAGCGCTGTATTTGCATCGCGCGAAAAAAATTGGTCTCCACCGGCTACTTTTGGCATTGATTCCAGTATCTTATCAATAGCTTTTGAAAATACTTCGGTGTTAACGTCAAGTTTTTTTAACAGGAAAGGAATAACATTTTCATCCACATTCATTATTCCTTTTAAAATGTGAATGCTTTCAATTGCCTGGTGCTGAAGACCGGCTGCAATCTCCTGTGCTTTTTGAATAGCTTCCTGTGCTTTTATTGTAAAATTATTTAAGTTCATATATATTGTTTTAAAATTTGCCGTACTAAAGGTCAAATAGTTTGCCAATTGTTTTTTTTTAAGAGGCTCGTGAAAATATGACATAAAATATAAATTAATATGACTTTATGTCTTAAATATTAAATATTTATAAATAATATTTATACAATTTATTACTCTGTCAAAATTTTAATCATCTTTGTGCGTTAAATCGTATGCTTTAATTATTTATGAACAGATTAATCATAACAATACTTTTATTATCAGGATGGACGGTTGTCTTCGGACAGGATACATTACTTCCTGATACAATCTGGACATGCAGGGTTGATAGTTTGCTTTTAGATGCGGGTCAGGATTTCGATACTTATTTATGGAGCACGGGAGATACAACGTATTATACTTATGTTTACAGTACGGGTGATTATTGGATTAATGTAAAATCGGGTGATACGATAGATATTACAGATACGACTTATGTAAATATTTTACTTGCGAAAATCGTTCAACCGGATACTTCTATATTATGTGGAGATACAATTACTCTTAATGTTGACTCAACGCAATACCTTTTTTATTGGGAGCCGGGCAATGAAGATACCGATTCAATTGTTGTTTATCCGAGAGATACATTAACCTATTATGTTACCATATCCGATACTATTATTAATTATAATTATTGTTTGGATAGTGTAAAAGTGAGTGTAGAGCCTGTTATTATTGTTGATACATTAATTCAAAATAAAATGGGATGCCCTGATTCTGCCAGGGCGGAAATGAAAGTTGAGGCATCCGGCGGGCATCCGCCTTATGAATATGAATGGTCGCAGGGAATACCTTTATATGAAGACCCATCAATTGCAATAGGACTTACGGATGGAGATAAAACACTGAAAATTACAGATACTGTTGGCTGTTTTTTAAAACATAATTTTGAAGTTAAAGCATACCCCTTACCTGAAATTATTTTAGATGCCGATCCAACCGATACTATATATCTGCAAAAGCCTTTTGTAACATTAACTTATGAAAATGTAACTTATGATTCATTAGGGGTTGATACTTTCAGTTTAACGAGTTGGTGGTGGGATTTCGGCGATGGCACAGCTTCAAATTTAATAGCGCCTACTCATACTTATTCATCCACAGGTACATTTGATGTAGCATTCGATTTTATTACGTTTTATGGTTGCCCCGGTTCCGACACAATCAAAATTACAGTTAAACCTGTTGATTTAAAGATATCTTCTGTTATTACTCCAAATGGAGATGGATATAATGACATATTTGAAATTTGGGAAGATGATAATGGCGGAAGTAATAACGGCGGAGAACTGAAAAGCAGCGGATCGGAAGACCCGATTGATCTTAATGAATATTATCTAAGTAATACATTGATAATATTCAACCGGTGGGGTGAAAAGGTTTTTGAGTCAGATAATTATCAGAATGATTGGGACGGAGAAGGTTTAAATGATGGAGTATATTTTTATGTTTTAAAATGTATTGGAGTATATGAAGATGATGTTTACAGAGGATCTGTTATGATACTTACTAAAAATCCCTGGTAGTTTTCGCGAAGTAAATAAATCAAACGAACCTTTCTCCAAAAATGACGCTGCCGATTCTGACAATCGTACTTCCTTCTTCAATAGCTATTTTATAATCGCCTGACATGCCCATCGAGATTTCTTTAAAATAATCTGCCTGGCTAAAGTACATTTCTTTTAAATGCTCAAATATCTTTTTCAGATGCTTGAATTCGTTTCGAATTACTGATTCATCATCAGTAAAAGTTGCCATCCCCATTACACCACAAATTCTTATGTTTTTTATTTCCTTATAATCATCAGAGTTAAGAATATCATCTGCTTCAGAAATATCCAAACCGAATTTGGTTTCCTCGGTAGCGATATGAAATTGCAGCAGGCAGTCGATTGTCCGGTTATTGTTATTTGCATGTTTATTTATTTCCTTTAATAACTTAAACCTGTCAACGCTCTCGATCATATCAACAAAGGGAGCTATGAATTTAACCTTATTTGTTTGCAGATGCCCAATGAAATGCCATCGGATATTTTCCGGCAGTTCGGGTTGTTTTTTAATCAATTCCTGTGCTTTATTCTCACCAAAAACTCTATGCCCGGCATTATATGCTTCAAGAATATCTTCAACGGGCTTTGTTTTGGATACGGCTACCAGCGTAACATTTCCAGGTAGTTCCTTTTCTAATTTATAGAGATTATCTTTTATATTCATATCTGCGCTGAAGATTTTAGCAAAATTAAAAAATTATCAATAAAAAAGTTTGCCCGAAAAATATATTTTGTACTTTTGCACCCTCAAAAGGGAGAGGTGGGAGAGTGGCTTAATCCAGCAGTTTGCTAAACTGCCGTACCTGTAAAGGGTACCGGGGGTTCGAATCCCCCTCTCTCCGCCAAAGAACATAGGAAGTTTGTTATTTGTTATTTGTTATTTGTTATTTGTTATTTTGAATTTTGAATTTTGAATTTTGTACAACGGGGTATAGCGTAGTTCGGTTAGCGCGCCCCGACAAGGGTGTCGGGAAGGTCGCTGGTTTAAACCGGAGAAGATATAAAATAAAAAACGGGGTATAGCGTAGTTCGGTTAGCGCGCCCCGACAAGGGTGTCGGGAAGGTCGCTGGTTTAAACCGGAGAAGATATAAAATAAAAAACGGGGTATAGCGTAGTTCGGTTAGCGCGCCTGCTTTGGGAGCAGGAGGTCGCAGGTTCAAATCCTGCTACCCCGACTAAGAAAAAGCCGTATATTATATGTATGGCTTTTTTTATTGAACGATAAAGAATATGGGCTCGTTTTGAAATAAAGCAATCTTTTTTATTTTTTCAAATTACTGCCAAAATTTAATACTTTCGCTAAAAAAATACATAATCATTAAATCAAACTATTATGAAAAGAGTCTTATTATTTTTAGTATTAATGCTGACCGGAATCCTTTTTTGGTCATGCGACTCATCAATCAGCACCAAAGATCAGGATGAGCAGGATATTGTTATCGGTAAACCTGAATTGAACCTTACTTCGGACATTATGACACCTGAAGCACTCTGGTCATTTGGCAGAGTGAGTGGTCAGGAGGTTTCACCTGATGGTAAAACTGTATTGTACGGAGTTACTTATTACTCCATTGAACAAAACAAAGGCAACCGTGAATTATATTCGGTTGAAAAGAATGGTGAGAACTTTAAACGATTAACCCATTCACCCAAAAGTGAATTTAATGCAATGTGGAGACCCGATGGGAAGAAAATAGGTTTCCTGACATCAGAAAGTGGTTCGGTTCAACTATGGGAAATAAATCCTGACGGAACCGACAGAACACAAATTTCTAATATCGAGAATGGTATTACAGGTTTTAAATATGCACTTGATCAAACCAGGATACTTTATACTAAGGAAGTGTATATTGAAAACAAATTCGAGGAGTTATACAAAGATTTACCCAAAGCTACCGGTCGTATCTATGATGACCTGATGTACCGTCACTGGGACCACTGGGTGGAATCATACAGCCATGTATTTTATGCTGATTATGACGGTGCCAAAGTATGGAATGATAAAGACATCCTGAAAGGCGAACCTTACCAGGCACCCTTAAAACCATTTGGCGGAATTGAGCAGGTTGACTGGAGCGCTGACAGTAAATCCATTGCTTATACATGTAAAAAATTAACAGGTAAAGCCGCTACCTTATCTACAAATTCGGACATCTACCTATACAACCTCGAAACCGGCAAAACAAAGAATATGACCAAGGGCATGATGGGATTTGATGTGGCTCCGCTATTTTCCCCTGACGGAAATTATATTGCCTGGGAAAGCATGGAAAGAGAGGGTTATGAATCGGATCAGAATCGTCTTTTTCTGATGAACCTTGAAACAGGCGAAAAAATCTATGCATCCAAAGGTTTTGACCAGAATGGTGGCAGCCTGCTTTGGTCAGAAAACAGCAAGTCCATTTATTTTACCAGCGACTGGCACGGAACATTCCAGATATACAGATCTAATGTTGATGGCGGTACAATTGACAAATTAACCGAAGGTATGCATGATTACAGGAGTGTTGCGCTTGCCGGTGATAAATTGATTGCCTCACGTAATTCTATGTCGATGCCAACGGAATTATATGCTGTAAACATCTCTGATGGAAAAGCACAGCAAATTACATTCACAAACAAAGACCTGCTCGATCAGCTTACCATGGGTAAAGTGGAAGAAAGATGGATAAAAACATCCGATAACAAAGATATGTTAACCATGATAATTTATCCCCCACATTTCGATCCCAATAAAAAATATCCGGCACTTCTTTATTGTAAAGGAGGTCCTCAGGGTCCGTTAAGCCAGAATTTCCATTACCGGTGGAATTACCAGATAATGGCTGCAAACGATTATATCATTGTAGCACCCAACAGAAGAGGAGTAACAGGGTTCGGACAGGAATGGACAGAGCAGATCAGCGGTGATTATCATGGAAAGAGTATGGATGATTACCTCGTTGCCATTGATGAAATGGCAAAAGAGCCATTCATTGATGAAAATCGCCTGGGCGCGATCGGTGCAAGTGCAGGAGGCTATGCTGTCTTTTATTTAGCTGGTAATCACGATGGAAGGTTTAAAGCCTTTATTGCTCATGATGGCATATTCAATGAAGAAGCCCAGTACTTAGAAACTGAAGAGATATGGTTCGAGAATTGGGATAAAGGTGGTCCGTTCTGGGATAAAAATAATAAAGTAGCACGGGAAACTTATGCACATTCACCACACAAGTTTGTGCAAAACTGGGATACTCCTATTCTTGTTATACACAGCGAATTGGATTACAGGGTGGTATTCACACAAGGCATGACAGCTTTTAATGCGGCTGTATTAAGAGATGTTCCGGCTGAATTCCTTTACTTCCCTGATGAAAACCACTGGGTACTGCAACCTCAGAATGGTATTCTCTGGCAGAGGACATTCTTTAACTGGCTGGATAAGTGGTTGAAGTAGTTATTGGTTATTAGTTATTGGTCATTAATAGTCATTCATTGTCATTGATAGTCATTAAAAATAATCCCAAAACTTGGGGCTTAGACACTCAATCAAAAAAAAGCTAACCAACATGCAAAATCGAAAAAATATTATCAAATTGCTTGCCCGCATCCTCGGCGGGTTGGCTGTTGTTTTCTTCGGAATGTTCATTTTTGCTGAAGGTATTCCCGATTTGAAAGAAATTGAAAACTTTCAGTTGAAATCAATGTTAATGCTGCTGGTTTTTGCCGCTTTCGGTTATTTTTTCAGTTGGTTCAGGGAAAAGGAAGGAGGGATAGTTATGACCATTTCAGGGATATTAACGGGGATGAATATGTTCTATCATGGAGGAATTGGCGATACCGAAGCAGCTTTGATCTATGCGTTGCCCTTTCTGATCCCCGGCTTGATGTTCTGGTGGGTTGGGTGGAAAGTTAAAAGTTAAGTATTAATAATTATAAGAATGCGAATTAAGCGTTAAAATATCAAATTAATCATCCGACTCTTCCAGGTCCTAGCGGACGCTGGAAGGTTTTTGGATTTTCGGGTATCCAGGCGGACTCCTTCTCATACTGTTTCACTTCGGTCATCAGTTGTTGGAATTTATTTTCTTCGGGTTAAAAAATATCCGCCGTTACCGGAAAATGGTCTGAAGCAGCAATCAAATCGAATTTAATCGGTTTAGCCTCATCCAGAATATACGGATTCCAGATTTTAATTTTGTCTGAACTGCATGGGATATCCTGCGAAAGCATTATGTGGTCAATTAATGCGTTAACAGGCGTTTCGGTAAACCGGTCGGTAAATCTTGTTGACGATGGTTCCCAGCCGTATTGTCCCCATTTGGGTCTGCCAACATAGTTTTTCAACATTTTTTCCGGTTCAAAAATATCACCCATAATTGTTTCAACAGCACTTCTCCCGAACCTGGCTTCATAAAAATCCATGCCCGGACCATCGTTAATATCACCCATCACAACTACTTTCCGGTTCTTATCCAGCCATTCATCCACACGCCTTCTTATCCAGGTACATTCGGCAAATAATTTTCTGCGGTTTCGTAAGTTTTCTTTTTCCCATTTTACCATATCAACCGAGGTGAATATTCCTTTCGATTTTGCATGAACCAGTATCAAATAAAACTTTTCGTTTGTTTGTTTAATGGTAATTTCTGCCTCAAGCGGGGGTCGGTAGAATTTATAGATCTCCTTTATTTTGTCATCATCCGTATCATATTCTAAAACGCCGTCAAAAGGCGGGTTCTTTTTTGTATTTGTGCCACCCGGTTTGTACTTTACTTCTAATTTATCTTTATTATATATCAACGCAAGCTCCTGTTTGCCCGGCGAAATAAAACCGGTAATCACTTCATAATTATTTAACCCGATGTGTAAAAAAAAGTTTTTCAGCTTTTCCACAGTTGATTGGTTGCCTGTGGTAGTGCTTGTGTTGGGTGCTTCCACAATTCCGTAAAGGTCTGCTTTTACGGTTTCAAAAACTTTTTTAAGCCCTTCTAATTGTTTTTTTAATTCTTTGTGCTTTTTGTTTTGCGGCTCGAAAGTGATAAGGTTATTATCCTTATCAAACAAATGATCGAACCATTCAACGTTGTAACTGCAAATTCGTGTTGCCATGATTTTTATGTTTTATATTAATAATGTTGGTTTTAGAATGTCCGAATGATATTCAATTATATTCCAGTGTAAATTTAATATTTTAAAATATAATAAAGCAAATAAAAATAAATCCGTTTTATACCTCTCTCATCAGATTCGCCATTTCCATTGAATTTAAAATAAAAAAACCCCAAGGAAAAAGTCCTTGGGGCAAAAAAAAATTATGAAAACACAAAATAATTACACTTAATAAATTATTAAGGTAAAACAAAAATATATAAAAATTTGTTATTAGCAAGTTTATTTTCGAAAAATTTGTTATTGAATTATTGAAGCGAAGAAGTGTACTGTCTGCAACTACTTTGTTTATAGCTTTTTGCCAGGTTAGGATTTAGGTAAGGAAAAGTAGAACAGGCTGCCTTTACCCTCTTCGCTTTCAGCCCAAATCTTTCCATTGTTTTTCTCAACAAATTCCTTACATAAAATCAATCCCAACCCCGTTCCGGTTTCTTTGTCGGTACCTTTAGTCTGGATTTTTTGGTCTAAGCGGAATAATTTTTTCATATTTTCAGGAGATATTCCAACACCGTTATCTGCAACCTGAATTTCAATGTGTTGGTTTTCAACTATTGATTTGATTTCAACTTTTCCATTATTTGAAGTAAATTTCACTGCATTTGAAACAAGATTCAAAAATACGGTTAAAACCATGTTTTTATCAGCGTAAACAAAGGTATTACCAGGAATGTTAGAATAAATACTTATCTTTTTGTTATTTGCAGTAGGTTTTAACAAAGTAATAATTTCTTCTAAAATTTCAGAGAGGTCTATTTTCTCTTTCATTAGTTTTGTTTTACCTGTTTGTGTACTTGCCCATTCAAGAAGATTTTGAAGTAATGAAAAAGTATTTTCAGATGAATCTTTTATTTGCCTGATGAATTGCTTCCTTTCCTCTTCGGTAAACGTATCATATTCTTCTAACAAGAGGCTTGTAAGAAGAATAAGAGAATTAAAAGGATTTTTAAGATCATGGGCTAATATTGAAAAGAACTTATCTTTGGTAGCATTTGCTTCCTTTAACTCCGTATTAAGTTTAAGTAGATTTTCCTGCTGCTGCTCTATTTCTTTATTTTTCAATGTCAATTGAATATTCAACTTCTGGTTTTGCTTATATCTTGAATGGAAAACAATTGATAAAATGAAAGAACCTATCAGGATAAATAAAACGAAACCGATTATCAACTGTTGATTTCCTATCTGTGCAGTATTTAATTGTTCGTTATGCCTGAGCCTTTCATTTTCTTTATTTTTCTTTTCTGTCTGATATATAGTCTGAAGTTCGGCAACGATACGGTTGCTTTTTTCTGAATATATCTGTTCAAAACCTTCAATATATAGTTTATAATATTCGAGCGCTTTCTTATAATTACCTATATTATTATAAACTTCTGATAAACTTTTATAACATTTATTAATCTGGGATTTAAAATTGATTTCTTTGGCAATATCAAGCCCTTTATTTAAGTATTTCAATGCTACCGGGTAATCTCCCACATTATAATAGATTATTCCCATCTCGGTATAAGTTATTGTCAGTCTTTTTTTATCTCCGATTTCCTCTTTTAGTTTTAAAGCTTTTTGCTGATAGTCAAGAGCTTTTATATAATCTCCTTTCAGGTTATAGGCTTCACCGATGTTGCTTAAGGTAATTGATTTTAATTTTTTATTACCAACTTGTTTGCCTATCGAATCAGCCCTGAAGTAATATTCCAGTGCCTTGTCATAAAATTGTTTCTGAAGATAGATATCGCCGATATGCAAAGTCATATTTACGATGTCCCAGTTGCTTCCCAACTCCTCGAATATTTCAAGACTTTTGTGGTAGTATTCATTTGCCCTGCGTAAACTGTCAAGCTCCTGGTATAACATACCAATGCTGTTGTATGACAGAGCCATTTCTTTCTTATCTCCTGTTTCTTCCCAAAACTTTAAAGCCTCATGATTATAATTTAATGCTTCATCATATTCACCCCAGTGCACAAGAATTGCAGCAATACCACGAAGAACTCCGGCAATACCTTCAAAATACTGATGTTTTTTATATATTTCCAAAGCTTCTTCATATTTAGTATTTGCTTCTATATATTTGCTCCAGTGAAAATAGCTGTAACCTATTTCTTTAAGTGTATTGGCTTCTTCTATCTCATCATTGTTTGCTTTGTAAATTTCTAACAGCTTTGAATAATATTTGATGGATTTTTCATAATTATCTAACCTGCGATATGTATATCCCAATATTTCCAATGGTTTGATTTCCAAACCAGGATCATTAATTTCTTCGGCTAATTTAAGTGATCGTGATGCATATTCAACTCTTTTTTCATTTGATATTCCTGAATATAATTCTGCAAGGGCATTACATATACCGATCTTTTCAGGGGCTGACAAATCAATACTTAATGAATTATACAACACATCCTCCAGGCTGTCAATTTTTGCCGAAACCTGATTTGTGTCTATAAGCGGATCAGCAACAAGAGACAGACTTAGAATGAAACTTATATATGTCAGAAAATATTTTCTCATCAGAATTCCGGTATAAAGCTCCGAATCAACTTTGTGTAAACGAAATATTCTTTCAATAGTTATTAATCTTCCATGAAAAATGCATTATACCCGTAGAAAATAGATTCGCAAAATAGGTCATAAGTAATACAATGAGCATCGCCATACTTATATACTCTGTTCTTTGCAAATTCCTTTTCAACGGGTTTAACTATAATCCTAATTTTTTTCTAATATGTTTTGGAATAGCATCTTTATGTACCATGATATCGAGTGTTTTTAATCTGACAAACGGTTCGGAAGCATAGAAATATCCATCGTAAATATGATCTTCAGTCCCCCAGGAATTTTTAACCTTGTAATATTTGTTCCCCTCCTGGTCTTCTGCTATTCCCGTAATTAGCATACCATGGTCGTCGGTTGACTGATAATTATCAAATTCATCCTGGCGCATTTCCTGTGTTATAGTTTTTTCTTTCAAAATTTCGTTAAATTCATAAAGGGCTTTATTCTTTTCTTTATCGGTAAGCGCTTCCCATTTTTCTTTTTCGGTACCGCTCAAATCGGGTCTTTCTTCATCAGGCACGATGGCGAAACCATTTTTCCATGAAAATCCTTTTTCGCTTACATCGCTTCCCCAGGCAACCGTGTATCCGTTATTAATGGAATAATCAATAACCTCCATCATTTCATCTAACGGCAGATTATAAATCTCGTCAAACATCCAGTTGTCAGGCACTTCAAGTACGAATTTTTCATAAAAAGGATGATGAGTATATGACCCGATTTCAATATAATCGTCAACATTGATCCCCAATTCTAGAGCAAATGTTTCAGGTGTATATTCTTTTTCGTTATAGATAAAAGTTTCAGGGTAATCACCGAGATATGCATCTAATATTCCATCAAACCCTTTGAGCCATACTGGTGTTATTTTTTTATTCTTGTTTTTTATTACCGCATCAACATAAGCTTTGCATACTGCATCCAGTTCACCATGAATGTGGTTTTCCTCGCCGATAACCTTTCCGCTATATACTTCCTCGGGCACAATACCATATTCCTTTATAACATACATCACATCATGAAATGCTCCGCCGCCGCTAAAGTTGATATTTCCATGAAACCTTACATTTTTTTTCGCTTTATCGGCATAAGTATGCCTTACAACAAACATTTCAGAGAGGTCATACTCGCCTTTGTCCATTCTTAATAATTCCGATTCGATGAATGACAATGTCGAAAAGCTCCAGCAGGTTCCTGAACGGTATTGATTTTTAACCGATGTTGCAGGTAACTCTTTAACTATTGTAAAAATGTAACCTTGGGGTTCTTCACTTTCTTCGTCCTGCGCAAAAATATTCTGACTAATAAACGAAGACAGGATCAGAATTCCAAACAGGACTGCAATCAGATTTTTTTTCATCCTAAATTGTTTTTTATGGTTAACTTAAATTTTAATGAATTGCAAATGTAAAAAATTATTATAAAGGGAATGCTGAAATTTTGAAATGACTAATACAAAAATCCGAACAACCAAAGCGGGATTTTATTTTCGTATCCATACTCTATATCATCGGCAGCTATATAGGCGTTTTCAATTCCTGCAATTTGTTTCTGAGATTTATCTTTACCGCCTATTTCAAATAAATATTTTCCGTCAACTAAAAAGTCGCCGACTTTAGGATAAGTTAATTTGTGTTTTGCCGAAAGTTGGTTTAAAAAAAAGGTTTCCCTGATATTTCCTATACTTGGCGTAGTGTCGGCTAATGCGGTAATAAAATTTGTATTCTCTAAAAATATTTTTTCCGGTTTTTGCAACTTACTTATTCCGTGTACCGCCGAATACAGGTTATTAATAATTTTTGCTTCATTCAAATAAAACAGGTATGTTAAAAATGTGTTTCGTGAAATTCCTATACGCTGGCTCAATTTACTTACATTGGGTTTAAATGGTGTAGCTTGTGAAATAATATACAGTAATAATTTTATTTTACTGATACTCGCTAATGAAAGCGCTTTATTAACAGGTAATTCTATTTCAAGAATCATATTTATAATTTCTTCTATTCTGTCGAAATAGTTTTTTGCACTATCAATAAAAAAAGGGAAATAGCCATTCGACAGATATTTTTTAAAATGTTCGACAGGCTTAATTTTATTAGATATTTCAATAGAAAGTTTTTGATGATTTTTTACTATTTCATCTAAGGTGTAAATATCAAAACCGGTTTTTAATGAAAAGCTTAAAAATTCTCTGAATGATAGTCCCTGTAAATAATACATCATTGCACGGCGGCTCAAATCTGCCCTTGCATTAAGTATTTCCAGCAATGATGAACCTGTAAAAACAATCTGCAACCCGGGAAAATCATCGTAAATATTTTTTATTTCCTGCGACCAGTTCTTATACTTATGAACCTCATCAAGAAAAAGATGAGTGCCGCCACTCATGACAAAATTCTCTGCTAAATCAACAATTGTATTGGCAGAAAAATAAATATCATCTAAACTTACATATAAGCATTTATTACTAAATCCGAATGTTTGTTTAATGTGTTGCAAAAGCAAAGTGGTTTTACCAACTCCTCTCGGTCCTTTAATCCCTATAAGACGGTCGTCCCAATATATCTCTTTTTTCAGGCTCCTTGAGAATTTGAGGCTAACTGCATCTATTTTCCGGACATGCTTTTTAAAAAGTGTTTCCATTATGTTTAAAATTATTAAACAAATATATCAAATTATGTTAAATATAATTCAACAAAAATACTTTTTTTTGTTTAATAGGAAAGTTTTTTTAAGAAATAAATAATTAAATTCGGTTTTGGGGTTTTTGGTTTTTCATTTTTAATACTTTTTCCCTTTCCCATTTATCATCGGCACAAACCTGACTGCAATGATATCTTTCTGTACGATTCTGCCATTTTTCTTTTCTAACAACACTAATTCCTGTGCATAAGATTCGCCTACAGGGATAATCATTTTACCGCCTTCAGTTAGTTGGTCTTTAAGTGGCTGCGGAATGTGTGTTGGGGCGCAGGTAACAATTATTGCATCGAAAGGGCTGTGTTCTTCCCACCCTTTATAACCATCGCCAATTTTTACCTTTACATTGTCGTAATCCAATACTTTTAGTAAGTTTTTTGCTTTCGTGCCTAACGATTCAAATATTTCAATCGTATAAACACTGTCGCATATCTCAGCAAGTACGGCAGCCTGGTAACCCGAACCTGTTCCTATTTCAAGTACTCTTTTAGTACTATCAGGGTCGAGAACCTCTGTCATGAGTGCAACGATGTATGGCTGCGAAATTGTTTGTCCTTCTCCCACAGGCAACGGATGGTCTTCATAAGCCTGGCTTATATATTCGGGAGGAACGAATAAATGTCTTTCCACCTTTAGCATGGCATCCAGCACTTTTTTATCCTTTACTCCCCTGGCTTTAATCTGGTACCTAACCATATCTTCCCTTTGGGTTGCGTATTGATCTTTTGATGACTCCTGTGAGTTACATTGACCGAAAATGACTGAAACCATTAGAAACAGTATTAATTTGAAAAGTTTTTTCATTATTTCAACGGGTTAAACAACCTGACAAGATAATAATTTTTTTTGAATAATAAGGGAATTTTAATCAAAATTAATTTTAAGTTGTTCGCTCAGTCTGAAGCTTTTTCTGTGATATGGCGAGATGCCATGAGAAGTGATTGCCCGTTTATGGCTTTGTGTAGGATATCCTTTGTTTTTTATCCAATCATAAACGGGGAATTCATGATGTATCTTTTCCATATATTCATCACGGTGAGTTTTTGCTAAAACCGATGCAGCAGCAATTGAAAGGTATGTGCCGTCGCCTTTTACAAAGCATTTGTAAGGGATTTGTTTATATGGTTTGAACCTGTTGCCATCTATCAGTAACATTTGAGGTTTTGTGGATAATTTATCAATCGAAAGGTGCATGGCAAGGATAGAGGCATTCAGGATATTTATCTCGTCAATCTTTTCATTATCTACACTGGCAACAGCCCAGGCTACCGCCTGCTTTTCAATTTCAGGACGAAGTAGTGTTCTTTGACGGTGTGTTAGTTTTTTGGAATCATTCAGCAACTCGTTTTGAAATTTTTTTGGTAAAATTACTGCAGCAGCAAATACAGGTCCTGCAAGGCAACCCCTGCCAGCTTCGTCGCATCCGGCTTCGATTTTATTATCTGAAAAAGAAATCTTCAGCATAAAAATATATAAAACTGTTCTTAACTAAAAGCAGTGATAAGGTTGTTTATTATTATAATTATTGTTAGAACACCAAAAGTAATCTCCAACCATATTGTCTTTCTGACTTGCGAAAATCCATAAGCTATAAATACCGAAACAGGGATTAAGACCAAAGCTGCGTGAGTATTATATTGTGATTGCGATAAAATGAAAGTGCCTAAAGCAATAAAAAATAACCATAATACCGACCAGTATCTTTTCCTTACGTTTATTGTCTTTTCTCTTAAATCACCAATCAGTACCAAAAACGACCAAAGAAACAATAAAATTATTATAGCTGTTACTAAGTAGTCAATAAACGAAAAATTATAATTAAAACTAAAAACTGTTATATTTATAAAGTACTCATTATAAGCGTCAAAGGCTAATCCCAATTTATCGAACCAAAAATAGTAAACCCAAAGAAACAGATAAGGAGTAGCTAAACCGAAAAATACAATAAGCCACTCTCTCCAGTGATATAATCGATAAACAAAAAAAGTTAAGTAGATAAACAGTACAAAATATAAAGACGGGAAATAGAAAAATGATGCAATTCCTGTTAAAAATCCTGCATTAAATACTTGCGGATACGCTTCTTTTTCGGAATACACCTGAAAAAGAAAAAACAAAACAATAATTATTAAAACACTTGAAATCATTACAGGATGTAGGCTCAGCAAACCCGGTGAGTGACTCATCAACACGATGAATACCAAAGCAGGTATAAGTATATTTTTTGGAACAAGATCGTTTTTGATTAGAGTATAATTAAAAAGGAAAGCTCCGAAAACCAAAATGATAAAAGCCAGTAATACACTAAATAAGTTATTCCTTTCAGAAAACCCGTTTAAAAGGGTAAATCCGGGTGAGAGGAATTCATTAATGTCAGCTTCATACACTACAGGTTTAATAAAACTGCCAGACCATAAAATTATAGTGAGCAACAGAAGCATTATATATTGCAACAAATAACTTTTTCTGAACAGATTTATTAGCATTTTTAATTAGTTTATCAGTCATTAGAAAATTTATAAAAGCATATTAACAATGTAACAATAAAATTTTTCATTTTGCAATTTTCATTTTTCCTTTTATCTAGATTCTTGTGTCTTGGGTCTTAGAATGGCTTCCGACCTTTCAAACTAAATCCTTACCTAAGTCCTTCCTGAAATATTTCCCATCAAAATTTATTATTTCCGCATTTTTATATGATTTCTCCAATGCTTCTTCCATTGAATCACCAAAAGAGCTAATGGCAATAACCCTTCCTCCGCTTGTTTTGACTTTGCCTGATTCTTTATCTCTAATCGTTCCTGCATGAAACAAAATACTTCCCTCTGCTTTATCCAGCCCCGATATTTCTTTACCTTTTTCATAGGTGCCCGGATATCCTCCTGAAACAAGGAAAATAGCAGCATTATATCTATCATCTATCTCAATAGCCTTTTCATCCAGATTTCCGTAAGCAACACCTTCAAACAATTCCATCAGGTCAGATTTTATTCGTGGTATTACCGATTCGGCTTCCGGGTCGCCCATACGAACATTGTATTCGATTACATAAGGATTGCCGGCAACATTTATTAATCCGAAGAAAATAAACCCTTTATAAACAATGCCTTCGTTTTTTAACCCTTCAATTGTAGGTTTGATGATCCTCTGCTCCACCTTGTCCATAAAGGTTTTATCGGCAAAAGGAACCGGGGATATTGAACCCATTCCACCGGTATTCAAACCGGTATCTCCCTCGCCTATTCGCTTGTAATCTTTGGCAGAGGGAAGTATTTTATATGAATTTCCATCGGTAAGCACAAAAGCCGATAGTTCTATTCCATCCAGGAATTCCTCTATAACCACTTTTTTTGATGCTTCACCAAATTTTGCGTTCTCCAGCATCTCTTTGAGTTCGCCTTTAGCCTGTTCCAGCGATTCACAAATCAAGACACCTTTGCCTGCTGCCAAACCATCGGCTTTCAAAACATAAGGAGGCTTTAGGGTTTCAAGAAACTGAAATGCCTGTGTTATTTTGTATTTGTCAAAAGTCTTGAATGAACCTGTCGGGATGTTGTATTTTTTCATGAATTCTTTGGCAAAGTCCTTACTTCCTTCAAGCATGGCTGCTTGTTTTACCGGGCCAATTACAGGAATGTTTTTTAATTGTTCATCGTTCAGAAAGTAATCATGGAAACCGGCTACGAGGGGAGCCTCCGGACCTACTATAACCATATTTATATCATTTTCCAGAACAAAATTCCTTATAATATCAAAATCACCGGCATTTAAAGCCACATTTTTGCCCACCTGTTCTGTTCCTGCGTTTCCAGGTGTTGTAAATAAATTTGTGATTAATTTGCTTTGTGCTAATTTCCATGCAAGGGCATGCTCTCTGCCGCCTGAACCAATTATTAAAACATTCATTACTTCTGGTTTTAAATTCTTTTAATCTCTGCTCCCAGTTTTCTCAATCGTCCGTCTATATCCTGGTAACCCCTGTCAATTTGTTCGATATTATCTATAATGCTTGTTCCTTCTGCTGATAAAGCAGCTATCAGCAATGCAACGCCAGCCCTGATATCGGGAGATGACATCCTGACACCTCGCAGAGAATGTTCATGATTTAAACCTATAACCGTTGCACGGTGCGGATCACACAAAATAATCCTGGCGCCCATATCAATAAGCTTATCAACGAAAAACAAACGGCTTTCAAACATTTTCTGGTGGATCAATACACTTCCCTTTGCCTGAATTGCAGTTACAAGGGCAATACTGATCAGGTCGGGTGTAAATCCGGGCCAGGGGGCATCGGCTATTGTCATAATGGAACCATCCATAAAAGTTTCCACTTCGTAAGTTTCCTGCGCGGGAATAAATAAGTCCTTATCTTTTTTAATAATTTTTATTCCCAGCCGTTTGAAAACTTCAGGAATAATGCCCAGCGCCTGATAGTTAATATTTTTAATAGTAATTTCTGACTGTGTCATGGCAGCCAAACCAATAAAACTTCCAACCTCAATCATATCGGGAAGCATTGTGTGTTCGGTACCGCTAAGGTATTGCACACCTTCAATTATTAAAAGATTAGAACCTACGCCAGATATTTTAGCACCCATACGGTTGAGCATATTGCATAGCTGAAGCAAGTATGGTTCGCATGCAGCATTGAAAACAGTTGTTTTTCCTTTCGACAATACGGCAGCCATTATTATATTGGCAGTACCGGTAACAGAAGCTTCATCAAGGAGCATATAGCAACCCTTAAGTTCGGAAGCCTCAATTTTATAAAGCTTTTCTTTTTCATCGTAATTGAACTTAGCCCCAAGATCTTGCAAGCCGGTAAAGTGTGTATCGAGCCTTCGTCTCCCGATTTTATCACCTCCGGGCTGAGGCATATATCCTTTTTTGAACCGGGATAAGAGCGGGCCCAAGATCATAATTGATCCGCGAAGGCTGCTTCCCTTTGCATTAAAATCATCGGTCTTCAGATATTCGAGGTTTATTTGATCTGCCTTAAAAGTATAAGAACCCTGACTGATCTTTTCCACTTTCACTCCCAACTCCCGAAGTAATGAAATTAACTTGTTTACATCCCTGATGTCGGGTATGTTATGAATTGTTACTTTTTCGGGGGTTAATAAAGTTGCACATATTACCTGAAGGGCTTCGTTTTTAGCTCCCTGTGGAATGATTTCACCTTGCAGTCTTTTTCCGCCGGTAATTTCGAATGACGCCATATCAATTATATTAATTATAGATTATCATAATTAAAAGGGCGAAAATAAACTATTTTTGATTTTGTTGATTATTCCCCTTTTTATATCTGCCTGTTTCTTTCAATGCTTTACTGATGATCCACTCTAACTGCCCGTTCACACTACGGAATTCATCTGCCGCCCATTTTTCAACGGCTTTTAATATTTCCGGATCAATCCGTAAAACAAATGGTTTTTTCTTTGCCATTTTTTTTATTTACTCTTCTTTTCTCATCATCTTAACAACAGCCCTTTCAAAAGCTTCACTCCTTTGAGTTCCAAATAAAACCTTTTTACCGTCTTTCAAATACAATTGCATACCAATATTGCCTGAAACAGAATATGCGATTCCCCAGTTTCTTCGTTTCATTCTCCTTCCTTTAACTCTTATTCCCCAGCCGCCATATTGGATTATTGGTTTGTATTTTCTAACTTCGAAACGATTGATCAGTTCTTTTTGAATACTTCTGTATCTTCGAATTACAGGAGGATAACGGTAACGGATTCCTTTTCCCCTGACTTCTACAATTAACTTCATCGTAAAAAATAACAATGTCAAGGCGATTAGTATCGATAATACAAATATACCGGTAAAGAGTAATCCTGTATCTGTCATAGGTTTATCCCCCCAGGGTATTCCAAGCACAAATTGTTGATAAAATCCAATACTAAACGAAATGATAGTTACAAGCCATATTGGTATGATAAAAAACCAATGCCAGGGCTTCATAATTTGTTGTTCTTCTTTGAAATATACTTTAGTCATAGGTTATTAGTTATTAGATAATTACTGATGCAAAGTCCCAGTATTTATAACAGGCGTTGCATCTTTGTCAGAGCATAGAACTACCATCAGGTTGCTTACCATGGTTGCTTTCTTTTCTTCATCCATTTCAATAATTCCTTTTTCCGCAAGCTGCTCCAAAGCCATTTCTACCATGCTCACTGCGCCTTCGACTATTTTATAGCGGGCTGCAACAATTGCTGTTGCCTGTTGTCTTCTTAACATAGCTCCGGCTATTTCAGAGGCATAAGCCAGATAGGCAATTCTTGCTTCGATAACATGTATGCCTGCAATTGTTAATCTTTCAACCAATTCTTTCTCAAGTGCATGATTCACTTCTTCAACACCAGAACGCAGAGTAACCTCAGCCAGTTCATCATCAAAATTATCATAAGGATAATGACCTGCTAATTTACGGATAGCAGCTTCGCTCTGAATATCTACAAAATGTGCATAATCGTCAACATCAAAAGCAGCTTTGTAAGTGTTTTCTACTTTCCACACCAGCACAATGCCAATCATGATCGGATTCCCAACTTTGTCGTTTACCTTAATAGGTTCGCTTTCCAGATTACGTGCTCGTAAAGAAATCTTTTCCTTGGTGAAAAATGGATTCACCCACCAGAAACCATTTTTCTTGATAGTTCCTTTGTAAGCACCGAAAAGTACAAGTACACTCGATTCATTAGGATTGACAATAACAAAACCACCAATTCCAAATAATCCTAAGACAAGGGGAACAATAAGCCAGATCATCTTCATGAAGATTAGTCCCAATACAGGGAAAACAATCAGAATAATTACAAAAAACAAGGCAAGATACCCTGATGTTGCCGAATAAATTTTTTCTTCTTTCATTTTTGTGTGTTTTATAGTTTGTATTAATATGATATTAAATTGATATTGCAATAATACAAAATAATTATACCGTTTGTCAAGTTTTTTAACAAATATTTTGATTAAAACCTGACAGGTTTTGTTAATTAACTGCTTGACAGATTGATACATTTTTACACCTTTGTAGATTAAACCTGTCAGGTTTTATAAGGTTTTTTTAATTTTGCCGTTCAATCCATATCTATGAAAAAGTACAAACACATTTTCTTCGATCTCGACCGTACTCTTTACGACTTTGATAAAAGCACTCATGATACGTTTCTTGAGCTTTTCAATAAATTCAATCTTTATGAAAAAGGTGTAAAACCATTCGAAAAATTTTTCCGGATATATATAAAGATCAATCTTGAATTGTGGGATCAATACAGAAAGGAAAAAATTGAAAAAGCTTTTCTGAATGTACACAGGTTTTACTTAACCTTAAAGGAGTTTGGTGTTGACGACAGGGATTTGGCAGCCCGGTTTGCGAATGATTACCTTGCTTTGAGTCCGCTGAAAAAGTGCCTGTTTCCGGGAGTTATGAAAACATTGGAATACCTGACAGACAAATACCGGCTCCACATTATCACCAATGGCTTTGAAGAGGTTCAGGCTTCAAAAATCAAGGCGAATGGTCTGAATAAATATTTTACAACAGTTACTACATCGGAAGAAGCAGGCGTAAAAAAACCTTTTAAAGAGATTTTCCTGTATGCCCTTCAAAAAGCCGATGCCAAACCCGAAGAAAGCCTGATGATAGGTGATGATATTGAAGTGGATATTTTAGGCGCCAAATCTGTTGGCATGGATCAGTTATTTTTCAACATCGACAACATACCTCATAATGACGAGATTACGTTTGAGGTAAAAGGAATGGAGGAAATTATTGAAGTGTTGTAGCAAATTAAAAACTAAATTGATTTATATCTTTGCTTTCAAAATCAAACATTTATTCATTATGAAAAAAATGAAATTCATTTTACTCAGCGCTATTTTCATTTTTCCGTTTATTCTTTTTTCACAGAGCAAGTCAGCGGAAGAAGGGAGAGCAGTTTGGATACATTCCAGTATCTTTGACCAGGAGAAAAACACGGCTGTTCTGCAAATGCAGGAAATGTTGGATAACTATACCAAAATCGGCATCAACAACCTTTTTTGTTTTTACAGCATGAATGACCAACATAAAAGAGATTGGGACTTCCTGGAGGTATTGTTAGAGGAAGCTCACAAAAGGACCATAAAAGTACATCCTATCTTTTGCCCCGGTCAACGGGTAAAGCTCGTAGGGGAAATAAAAGAACATCCGGAATGGCTTATTCGTGGTATGAAAGGAGAAATTTACCCTAACCTTAACATTGCACATCCCGGAGTGAAAAAATATTTTGTTAATCAGGTTTCAGAAGCACTGAAATACGATATTGACGGCATCCACCTTGATTATATCCGATTTCAGACAAATCAGGGATTCAGCTATGATAAAACAACCTGTGAAGCCTTTAAAAAAGAGTATGGTTATTCTCCCCTTGAAGTGCACCATGATTGCGGGAGCATGGTTTGGTGCGAATGGATTAAATGGAATGCCGAACAGGTAACTTCTCTCGTAAGAGAAATAAAAGATATAATCAATAAATCAGGGAAAAATGTTGTTTTGGGTGTTGATGTTTTTCCTGACAGCGAAACAGCAAAAGTTTTAATAGGACAAGACTGGGAGCTTTGGGCAAAGGAAGGACTCGTTGATATTATCTGCCCTATGCAATACACTAATGATCTTGATGTTTTCAGAAAATCAGTTAAACGAGCTTTAAAAGCAACAAATGGAAAATGCCTGATTTATCCGGGTATTGCCTGTCATTCATCACATAATAAAAATACTCCCGAAGGTGTGGTTCAGGAAGTAATAATTACAAGAGAAGAAGGTGCTGACGGAGTAACTTTCTTTTCAGGCACTTCGTTGACTGATGAATTTATGGATAAGTTGAAGTCGTCTGTTTTTAAATAAAACATCTTTAAATAAAAATTTTAACAATAATAAAAGGAACTAACATGCGTAATCATATTTTTTATTTGTTCAGTTTTATATTTATAGTGGCTTATGCACAAGAGAAGGGACTTTCCCTGATCGGTCATCACGAAAGCGGTGGTTTTCCCACAATTTAATCCTCAAAGTGGGGAAATAAAGTAAATAGTGCTGTTGCGTTTTTTGCATTAAATTTACAAAATTATTATAGGATTAATTATGGAAAACAAAAAAAAAGTTGAATATTATTCGAGAAAAAATCAAGGTATCATGAATTTTAACAGGCGTACTGTCCTTAAAGCCATATTTTTAATTAGCCTAAGCCCTCTGGCATTATTTAAGTTTAATAAAAAGGTGGCGGCCCAGGATACTGAAGTTCTGAAGAAAAGCAAACTTAACAGCTTACTGAAAACAGTCCCTGAACCTATAATTCCATCACGCCCCGATTTAATTGCCATGTATCAAAAATGCTGGCAGATTGGGCTGAGCAAAACGGAGAGGGGAACACCTGAAAATGGATTTGTTGAACAATACGTTGATGCTGCTTTTGACAGACGAATTTTTCAATGGGACACCTGCTTTTCCGTTGCCTGGGCTAAATATTCACAGGGAGCGCTACCGAATATAGTCAGCCTCGATAATTTCTACCGCAAGCAGCACGCCGACGGAGCCATTGCCGGGGTGATTCGCAAATCCGACGGAACGGACGACCAGGGTACTGAAACAAGCTGGTTCACGCGCAACAACCTCTTTTCCTGGATGGAATACGAATATTATTGCCACACAGGCGATAGTTCGCGTATTCCCAAAATATTGCCCATTTTAAAAAAATATTCCAACTGGGTGCGGCAAAACCGCCGTCATCCCAATGGACATTATTGGTGGTCGGGCTGGGGAAGCGGCATGGACAACTCACCGCGCAGCATTGCCAACAAACCTTATCCGCCACATAGCTGGATAGATTATGACGCCATTGAAGCCATGTCGGCTTACTATATGGTGAAATTGGCACGTATTGCAGGCGATAAAGAGATTGAGAAAGAATTTCAGGATCTTTATAATGAACTTGAACAACTGATAAATTCAAGCATGTGGTGCGAAGAAGACGGTATTTACTGGGACCTGGATAAAGATGGTTCGTTCCTTAAAGTAAAAACAGTGGCTTCCTTTTGGCCTCTCTGGGCACGTATCACCAATAAACATCAAGTTGAAAAATTAGTGTCGCACCTTAATGACCCAAGTTCGTTTAACCGCTTGCACCGTGTGCCGACACTTTCTGGCGATCATCCTAAATATGTAAAAACCGGCCACTATTGGCTGGGCAGTATCTGGGCGCCTACCAACCACATGATTGTTAAAGGTCTGGCCGCTAACAACCGCCATCAACTATCCAGGGAAATTGTCTGCAATCATTTAAATAATATGTCAGCAGTTTTCAAAGAAACCGGCACGGTTTGGGAAAACTATGCCCCTGAATTTGTTGAACCTGGCAATCTGGCAAAACCTGATTTTGTGGGATGGTCGGCTGTGGGGCCCATAACCCAATTAATTGAAAATTATATCGGTATCACATTGGATGTTCCGGCAAATACTGTTTATTGGAATTTACTTTCCACCGAGAAATTGGGAGTTAGAAATCTGCTTTTTGACAATGAACCCATCGAAATATTTTGTAATCAAAGAGAATCATTAAATGACCCAATTGAAATTACCACCCAAACATCATTACCCTTCATTTTGATAATCAACAATGGGGAAAAAACAGTAACAAAAAGTATTGAGGCAGGGAAACACAAGTTTACTTTGTAATTTTTTACTGCAGGGAAAGCAAAGGATACGTGGGGAAATTTATTTACTCCAATTAATTTAAAAATGGAACAACATAATGAAAACATCTAAAATTTTATTCTTTGTATTTGTTTTGCTTTTACTTTTTAGATGCTCATCCGAAAAAATAGCAAATAATGCCTTATTTATCGCTCCATTAGGAAATGATAGTTGGTCAGGAAAATTAGCCGAACCGAACAAAAATGAAACTGACGGTCCTTATGCGACTTTCCAAAAAGCACAGGAAACAATTCGTGAATTAAAAAAGACGGGTAAATTGCCTGCCGTTGGAATAACAGTTTATGTACGTGAAGGAAATTATTCAATATCAAAGGCAATCAAATTGACTACAGAAGACTCGGGAGAAAAAAACGCTCCAATTACCTGGCGCTCCTATCCTGGAGAGAGAGTTGTTTTTTCTGGTGGGAAAACAATATCAGGTTTTACAAAAATTAAAGATGCTGAGATTTTAAAACGAATTGAAAAACCTTATCATGATTCAATCCTCGTTTGTGATCCCGCACGTGCGGGATTAAAACCGATGGAGTTAACTTTTCATTCGCGTAAACCGTTGGCGATGGAATTGTTTTTTAACGGTAAAGCAATGACATTAGCCCGTTATCCAAATGAAGGCTGGCTGAAAATTGCTACAGTGCCACAATTCGGAACAGAGCTGATTTATGAAGGGAATTTGCCTCATAAACGTTTTGATATTCCGGTTGGAAGGCATTATGGCAGGTTTACGTATGAAAGTAATCGGCCGGAATATTGGCAGACAGAAGATATTTGGATGCATGGATATTGGTCGTGGGATTGGTCGGAAACTTATAATAAAATAGAAAAAATTGATACTGAGAAAAAAGAAATCTATCCGGCTGCACCTTATAATGGTACTGGTTATACTAAAGGACAACGGTTTTATTTTCTGAATGTTCTCGAAGAATTGGATTCTCCGGGCGAATATTACATAAACCGAAAAACAGGGAAACTATATTTTTTTCCGCCTGAAAATATTAATAAAGCAGAAGTTACTGTTTCTGTTATGGAAGAACCGTTTTTTGTTTTGGAAAACACTTCTTATCTTAATATTGAAGCCATTACCTTTAAATGCTCCCGAACGACAGCAGTCAGGATTATTGGTGGTAATAGTAATAAAATTGCCGGTTGTGTTTTTCGGAATCTCGGCAATACGGCTGTTATTATTGATAGTGGTAAAAAAAATGGAATCCTTAGTTGTGATATTTATGGAATTGCCGGCTGCGGAATTCAACTAACCGGCGGTGACCGTAAGACTTTGACGCCGGCAAACAATTATGCTGAAAACAATCATATCTACAATTTCGGAAGAGTTTTCAGAACATATAGTCCGGCTATTAGTATGAACGGCGTAGGCAATCGGTTGTCTCATAACTACATTCATGATTCGCCTCATGCCGGTGTGCTTTTTGGTGGAAATGAACACATCCTTGAATTTAATGAAATTCACGATATTGCAAAAGAAACCGGTGATGTAGGTGCATTTTACATCGGAAGAGACTGGACTTGTCGCGGTAATATAATTCGCTACAATTATTTCCATCACCTTTTTGGTCCTGGTTTGCATGGTGTCCGTGCGGTTTATCTTGATGATTTTACAAGCGGAACAACAATATTTGGCAACGTTTTTTACAAGGCAGGACGAGCTGCGTTTATTGGTGGCGGAAGAGATAATGTTATTGAAAACAATATTTTTGTAGAATGTGAGCCTTCTGTTCAAGTTGATGCACGTGGTTTAAGTTGGGCAAAGTATTTTTTTGATAAATCGAGTAAAATTCACGTCAGTACGCTATTCGATGGAATGGATGCAGTAAATTTTAACCAGCCGCCTTATAGCGAAAAATATCCGAAACTGTTAGCTCTCTATGATGATGATCCGGCAGTACCGAAAAATAATAAAGTTATTCGTAACGTTTCTTTTGGTGGAAGATTTATTGATTTGTATGACGGTGTTAATTTTGAAATAATTGAAGTAAAGAATAATTTAATTGGCGATACTATAATATTGAGAGAAAGCCAGGAAACTGATCAATCGGATAATTTCCAAATATTTCAATATGGTCATGTTGAAACTATGGAAAAGATGAAAGGAAATAAATTTTCAAAAGAAAATCCCGGTTTCGAAGATATTGCAAAAGAAAAATTCCAGTTGAACGATAATTCCCCGGCTTATAAACTCGGGTTCAAAAAGATACCGATTGAAAAAATAGGATTGTATAATGATGAGTATAGAACACGGATGACAATGGAACGTAGATGATAATAGAACGCAGATGACGCAGATTACACAGATTTACACGGATAAAAAATTAATTTTAATAAATATAAGGAGAAATAAAAATGAAACATTCACAAATAACTAATAATCAAATCTGCGAAAATCCGCGTAATCTGCGTCATCTGCGTTCTATAAAAATGAAAAATCAAATTAAAAAATCAAAACTGTCTTATTTGCTTGCCATAATGGCTTGCTTTGTTTTATCAGGATGCTCAAATCCAAAAAATCAGGAAAGCACTGATGCTGAAAAATCTGCTGTTGCCGACACTAATGTTTTTGAAGGAAATTTCTGGAGAAACCAAGCATTAACGGACATTATGCCATACTGGTTAGAACATTCCCTTGATACTGTTGACGGGGCTTTTATCACAAATTTTGACAGAAGCTGGAATCAAATCAAAGGAACCGAAAAACATCCGAGCATGATTTCAAGGCATATTTTCGGTTATTCTGTTGCCTATCTTTTTACAGGCGAAGAAAAATACTTAAATATTGCTTCCGGTGCCGTGGATTTTCTTTTGGAACATGCGTGGGACAAAGAATATGGCGGATGGTACAATCGTCTTGACAAACAAGGAAATCCGACAGATTCCACAAAAAATACCTTTGTGCAATTTTATACAAACACAGGATTGTCGTTGTATTATTTGGTTACCCATGATAAAAATGTACTTCGATACATTGAAAAATCAAACGAAATTGCAGAGACAAAAAGACAGGACACTATCAATGGTGGCTTCTATGATGTTTTAAACAGGGATTTAAGCGTAAAATCTTACGGGAAAAATTTCTCATCGGAAGTTGTTCCTGTTTCCAGCTACATGCTTTACCTGTACCTTGCCACAAGGGATGACAAATATCTTGAGCAGGCGGAAAGAATTATGAATGTTGCTTTAGATAAAATGCAATGTCCTGAAACCGATTGGATTATAGAACCATTTGATAAAGATTGGAATTGTATAACAAGAAATAGTAATTTAAAAACGGAAATAAATATCGGTCATAATCAGGAGCTTGTATGGATGTTTTACAGGCTTTATCTTTTAACGGAAAAAAAGGAATATTTAGATTCAACAAAGGCTATTACGGAAAAAATTTATAAATGGGGAGTTGCTGAAAATGGAGCATGGTACAGTAATTCAGGAAGAAAAGACCCTTCGATGCATACCGATTTTTCATATTGGTGGATACAGGTTTATGGAAATATGTTTGACATTTTTAATTATAAACTTACCGGAGATAAAAAATATCTTAAGCATTTCAAAAAAGGTGCTGATTTTTGGAATAAATATTTTATTGATAAAAAATATGGCGACACTTACAGAGGCGTTTTCCTTGACGGGAAAATAAAAGATGATATAAAAGCTGCTCCTGATAAAACATGTTATCATGCAATGGAATACAATCTGTTAATTTCTCTTTATCTGGATTTGTGGGTAAATGAAAAACCCGTTGAGCTTTATTATTGCATTCAATCTCCAAAGGAAAATGAAAAATTTTATCCGTCTCCAATTGAAGATTTATCTGTAAAAATTGAAGAAGTAACAATAAACGGAGAGAACTGGGCAGATTTCAACAAAGATGAAGCATACATTAATTTGCCGGGGCTGGAGAAAGTTGAGATGAAGGTTGTTTTGAAATAATGGAACATTCACAAATAACAAAAAATAAAATCCCTGCATCTCAGCGTTCAATCAAACAAATATTTTAAACACAAAGGCGCAAAGGCACAGAGAATAAAAAAATAAAATACAAATAACACGGATTTGCACGGATAAAAAATTGAAATAAAATGAATAAGCAAAAAGAATTAATAATCTATGAACAAGGAGTAGAAGAATATTCCAAAACCGGCATATTCTTCGGCAATTTCATCATGTTCCTTTGGATTGCATCAGGAACTATCGGCTGCTGGTTTTTAAGCCCGGTTGCAGCATGGATATATCTTGCTTTTGCAATTATTATGATTGGTATTGTGTTGCGAAAAATTGTTTGTAAAAACTGTTATTATTACGATAAATGGTGTTGTCTTGGCTGGGGAAAACTATCGGCTTTACTTTTTAAAAAAGGGAAAATTGAAAACTTCTCAAAAAGTACCGGTATAAAAATCGCCCCGTTCATTTACGGACTTTTAACTCTAATCCCTCTTGTTTTAATTATTATTTCTCTTTTTCAGGAATTTACGGTATTAAAAATTGTTGTTCTTGTTTTTCTGCTTTTGGTTTCGTTTTACAGTGGAGCTATCAGCAGGAAAAAAACCTGTGCAATGTGTAAAATGAGGTTAATATGCCCGGGATGTGCAGTAAAAAAAGGTTAACGCCTTGAGTAACCGGCTACCAGGAGCTGCATAGCGAGGTGCGAGCGACACAGATTTTGGCAGTCAGGGTTGTGATTGATATATTTCATTTTCTGTAAAGCTTCTGTTTTGTGCGACGGAACACCCGGAAACATCAATTCAATACAATTGCTTTCTTGGTTTCAATAAGAATAATTCTTTGCCCCCCTGCATCGCCATCCGGTTGACTTACGTTCCCAAGATGTGTTTCGCGGCTGAGCAGAATCTCTGCATCCCCAGCGACCAAGTCAAACATAATGTCATTCGTAAGTGCAAGAGATGTGCTGCCTATAGTATCATTAAAATAACTGCCACTGAATTTATCATCCTGTAAAATCATAGCCATAACAAACTCACCCTCTTGCAGCGCTGTACCAGCCCAATGTAACACGGATGTGCCGTTGAGGTTAACCGTATTAAAACTCTCGGGGAAACCAATATCATTTATTTCGGAAAACAGGATACTGTTATTAAAAACGCGTAATCTGTTGTCAGTAAGTTTAAAATAAGCATTGGCATTTCCTGAAAATTCCCAATTATAAAAATAATTACCCACATTTGAAAATGAGCTTGTTTTACCGTTACATAATATTTTGGCAGGGGGCTGCAATTCAAGCCGAATTCCATCTTTGTTCTTTTCGCGGAATGTTGCCTTAGCTTTGGTCAGATTTTTATATTTCTTATAAACGACTTTATAATCCTGGTAAAAGGGAATCACCGGATCAATGTCGGATGATGATTTTTTGTCGCACCCTATTATTGCCACAACAAGTATGACAATAATTAAAACACAATTTGCTTTTTTCATTTTATAATAATGTAATAAAAAATAAGTGTTATAGTGTAAAGGAAACTCCCAGGTTCACTAACCCTTTATAACCATAACCAACTTCAACATACCCACCAATATTTTTGCCAAAACGTACTCCAAAAGCATTTATGTGGAAAGCAAATTCTCCGATATTCTTGGTTTCATCACCCCCATCATCTGTTGTATATTTATCTTTCCCAAAAGTGTAACCAAGCCCGATACCCGAGTACAACCGGATTTTTTCCTTTTTAATATAATTGTATGCTACATAGGGGGCAATAGTATAAAATTCCTTTTCAAGATTACCGACTTGCTTGCCCTGAATTTTGAGATTATCCTTTATTTTCGTGTATGAGCCATCTATCCCTATTGAAAATTTTTCTCCTGCAGAATACCTGTAACCCAATAAAATTGCACCTGTTCCACTTTCAAATTCAGCATTGAAAGTCCCCAATGTAATAACTACACCGAGTATGTTTGCCATTTCTTCTACAATGGCATAATGAGTTCCGACACCATATCCTAATACTATTTCATGTTTTTTGTCTTGCGCAAAAATAGTTGCTGGTAAAACCAGCAAAAGGATGATAATACTTATTTGTTTTTTCATGATTTAATTATTTAATTATCAGTTATTATTTAAATATTTAATTCAATTTCTATTTGGTTTGTTGATAGATCCAATGGGCGCCTTCCTTAAAGGCACGGGGAGCAACCGAAACATGAATAGTTTGGCCCATAATAGGATTAATCGGTGGCCATTCAACATATTCTATGTTCGACATTGCTCCATACTCACTTTTTACTTTGGTAAAGTTACCAAAAGGAACACAGTCATCATTTTTGCAATGCCAAAAGAGCATTTTTGTTGTAGGTTTCCATATAGCAGATTCATTGTTAATGAATGCATTGTTTTTGTATAGTGTTTTATAAGCTTTGCTATTCGCGGCTTTTAATGTGTCAATAAAATTACCAGTAAATACTTCTTTTAGGATACCGCTGGATGGCATAATGCCGCTAACAACACTTTCAGGATAAAATCCTGTAGTATATTTAGGTATGTCAACATTGTATGGATTTTTAAGCATCTCGTTATAAGCAAATGATTCAGGATAGATAGTGTTAAAGCCAACAAAAAACATTGGTAAAAAATATGGAACAGGAAAAGGTTCGTCACTTAACATTACATCAAGCATGGTACCTGTAAGGTCATAAGGTCCATCCATGCATGCAACTCCGTTAATTGGCTCATTTCTTTTTTCCAGTTCCTGTGTTGCAGCCATAGTAACAAAGCCTCCTTCAGAAAACCCCAACAGGAAAGTTTTGCCATCCCATTTAACATATTTATGATAATCGTGCATAATTGTTTTTTTAGCAGCTTTTATCATATCAGCAGTAGCTATTGCCAGTTTTTCCCTTACACAATATGGATGGTTCTCTGATACATCTTCGCCCATTCCCTGGTAATCCGGCAAAATTACTGCCCAGCCATAATAAGAAGCCATTGCTTGAGCAATCAATACTTCTGCGAAGTCAAGTGGCTTAAATTTCCAAAAGCTGTATTGTGAAGGGGCATACTTTTTTTGCAGTTGTGTGCCATGATTAAATGAAATGATCGGGGTATGAACTTTAAAAGGCCAGCGATCAGGGTAAATAAACAGACCGCTTAATTTGATTTCATTTCCATTATTGTCAACGGATTCATACTTTACTTTGCATGACCAGACAATAAAAGGGATAATATCACCTGCTTCTTCCTTTATATCATAAAATGCGTCATGATAGTCATAAATATCGGGGTCATCAGGATACACCATTAAATCTTCCATAATGTCGTCAATATTTAGTTCAGTTTCTTCTATTATTTCAAATCCTCCAGTATTGTCAACAGGAACAGGAACGGGATTATCATCCTTTTTGCACGCATTTAAAATCAGCAAGGATAAAACTAGTAGTAACAGGGAAAAGAACCCGGCAGTTTTTTTACATAATGGTTTTTTATTAAAATAACTACATTTTTTTGCAATAAAGATTAAATTTTTCATCTGTTTTTTTAAAGGGTTATGTTTATTAAGGTTGTTAATGATAACTTATATTAATTTTTAGTGTTAACCACATTATTTTTTATTTATACGAAATCCATTAAAAGAAGTTATAAGCATATCCTCTCAAATAACAAGGCAAATTTATAGAAGGAAAAAAGAAAAAACAATAGGGAAGATACCCAATTTTAATAAGGGAAATTACGCAAATATGCTGCGGGATATTACGTATTTTTTTAGATAAAGAACTTAGGCAGAAAAAGATAGATTACTTTAAAGGTAAAAATCCAAAATATCATATTCTGGCTCATAAGTTTTGATTTTTATAGGGCATCTTGCAGCTTTTGTTGTATTATACGCAAAATGTTTATTTTTACAAAATGTTGTACATCCAAGGTAAAGTTCATATTAAAATTCAAAATGAAGAAAAATCTTAAATTCGTTTTATTTTTTGCAGCAGGGATAATATTTTTTACCCTGACAAGCAAAGCCCAAAGTAATTTCGGCAACGACTGGAAACTGAGAAAAGACTTACCTGTTTTTTCAGAACCGGAAATTAAATCAATTCAAGCAAATATTTATCAGAACGGCGATAAAGTCAGGCTGGCTTTTTTACTGTCTGAAAATCCGGATATTAATAATGCAGAGTGCGAGCTTAGTTTTGACCCGATGTATTTTTTTATTTTGGGTATGCCCGTTTTGAATGATACCAAAACAGTTGAAAAAAAGGATATTGATTATAAATTTGAAAACGAACGGTTGATATTTGAAGTAACTGTAAACGATTATCAAAAATTTATTGAATTCGGAGTTGCTTCACGTAAATTAAAAAATCTCGGGACATTAACAGCCGAAGAAAAAGTCAAACAGGCAAGGACAATCAGGCGAATAAAGCAACAGACCGATAGCTGGTCGCCTTTGGCACAAAATCAGATAATTGCCCAACCAACTTTACGTCCGATAATCTCGCATGGTGGATATGCTGTTTATGGAGTAAAAAGAGCTGTAATCTGGGCGAATGATACAAAACTCACAGGCAAGTTTGAATTAATTGACGCATTGAATAATGTTCAGCACCCTGACCCGCAACCTGTTGTTTATACGGGTGATTTGATTGAAACAGGTAATCATATCTGGGGAGGGAATAATTACATAGCTGATTTCTCTGATTTTAAAAAAGAAGGGCTTTATTTTGTCAGGTTAAAAGTCAATGAAACTAAAGAGGTATCCGATTCTTATGTTTTCCCGATAAAAAAAGATATTTATCTTGACCTTGCAACAAAAGCTGCCAAATGGTATTATTACCAGCGATGCGGAACCGAAGTGGAAGGTTTTCACAAGGCATGTCATACCGAAGATGCGATTATCAAAAAGGATGGGACAAAGGTTGACGTTACGGGTGGCTGGCACGATGCCGGCGATTACGGTAAATGGATGTGGGGCGGAAGCATGGGTTTGTTCGGACTTACAACATTTCAGAATGATTTTGGTTCGGAACTTAAAGATACTCTCGAAGGTATGCCAAGGTATATAAATGAAATTGCATGGGAAGCAAAATATTTTTGCAAAACATACTGGGATGGCGAGTTTCATCCGGGTTTCACTTCCAATTTCGAAAATGTATGTGTCTGGATTGGTGCCCCCGAAAATGAGCCGCCACGTATAGTTTCGGAACAAGAGTGTATTGACAACAATTATGGTATCATAAAGGGTGCTGCAATATGTTTACCCGGACTGGTTTTAGCAAAAGCCGGGCGATTGCTTTTACCTTATGATAAAGAACTTGCGGAAAAATGCCTTGCTATTGCCAAAGATGTTTATAACAGGGCAATCAAGATGGAAGAACCAAATCTGTATTATATCGTATCGGGGCTTTTACAGATTGATTTGGAACTTTATCAAATTTATAAAGATGAAAAGTACATGAAGGATGCCGAACAAAGAGTTAAGAGTATTCTTGAATTACAGGATAAGGATGGTCTGTTTTATTCAGATAATAGCAGAACTACGAAAGTAACGGAACCGAGAATGCACCTGCCTGCATTATATGAATTTATAAAGCGAAACCCTGATAGCGAATTGGTACCGGAAATAAAAAATGCATTCAAACTTTGGGCAGATTATTCAATGCAATATGCAAATTTATCTCCTTTCGGGCAGATTGGCGGAACGGCAAAAGACGGAAGCGTAAGAAATATTGTACCGCATACTAACAACAGGAAGATGGGAGATGTTGCATGGGCACTTGCAACCACTGCTATTTTATTGGAAGAACCAAAATATCTTGAAGCTGCGGAGTATCAAATTCAATGGATTATCGGTTTTAATCCTGCGGATGTTTCAACAATGTCGGATGTAGGCAGAGGTCCGGGCTGTTACCATCATCGTTATAGTTTTACTGAAGGCGGCAGGAGTGGTGTTGTTCCCGGTGGCGTAATGATCGGTATTAATCCCGGAAACGGTGGAATCCTTGAACTTGGCGATATTACTAAAAACTTCATTATAGCAGAAGTTCCAATAGATTATCCAATTTTTGATACAGGCACCTGGGGCTGGACTTATGCATATAAAACCAGCGAATACGCCTGCTCCAAAAATGATTCATTTATCAGGGGGGCAAGTCAAATAACAAAGGCGTTGAGGAAGTTGAAATAAATTTTAATAGAACGCAGATTCCGATAGCTATCGGAACTAATTACACGGATTTACACGAATAAATAAAAAAAAAGAGAAATAAAAATGTTGTATTCACAAATAACTAAAAAATAAAATATTGCCCTTGTCTTCATAATTCAAATTCTTCCCTATTTTTACAAAAAAAATATTTGGTGCTTTTTAAACGACTATACTTTTATCTGCCGGTTATGATTATCTGTGTTTTATCGCAATGGATATTTGCACAGGAAAATATAATGATTGATGACACCACAAAGCATACGAAGATAGAACCGGAAAATATTAAAATTGAATTCAGCAAAATTATTATACAAAATATCCCTGCAGAGATTAAAATTTTTTTTCCAAAAGAGAAGTCAGCAGTTGATGAACAATTGAAAGTCTTGGTTAACGATTCGGTTTATTTCTTAAATTTTGTTGACGGAAGGTATTCATTTAACCACATTTTCACAAGCAAAGAAGATTTAACTATTCAAATCGGGGATAATACTTTTTCAAAAACCGTTACTCCGATTCCTCTCTGGATGTCAATCCTCCCGCCCTTAATCGCTATCATAATTGCATTGATCTTCCGGGAAGTTTTTACGGCTTTATTTATCGGTCTTTTTGTAGGTTCGGCAATTATAAGTTATTACCAGGGATATTCATTTTTTGCAGCAATATTTTACGGAATATTTTCTATTATAGATGTTTATATTCTCGAATCACTGAACGACATCGGGCATCTTTCAATAATCGTTTTTTCAATGATGATAGGGGCAATGGTGGCACTTATTTCAAACAATGGCGGGATGAAAGGAGTGGTGAACATACTTTCGCGTTATGCTAATAATGCCAGGTCTGGGCAGTTTGTTACCTGGCTGCTGGGTATAGTAATATTTTTTGATGATTATGCCAACACACTTGTCGTTGGTAATACAATGCGCCCTGTTACCGACAGGTTAAAAATTTCGAGGGAAAAGCTGAGTTACATTGTCGATTCCACTGCTGCTCCTATTGCTTCTATTGCATTTGTTACAACATGGATAGGAGCGGAACTGAGTTACATTCAGGATGGGATTAATACTATCGGATTGGATGAAACGGCTTATGATGTTTTCCTTAATTCATTGAAATATTCATTTTACCCCGTTTTGGCATTGTTATTTATTTTGATATTGATTTTCAAGGGAAAGGATTTCGGCCCCATGTTAAAAGCCGAAAGAAAAGCAAGAAAGTTTGGTATAGATGACATACATCCGGGGAGCCACGGCGAATTTCAACCAAAACAAATAAAAAAGGAAAGGTGGTATAATGCTGTAATACCTGTAATAGTAATTGTAGCCGGAACAATCATCGGGTTGGTGAGCACCGGGTTGCAAGAAACCGGATGGGATGCCGGACTTGGATTTTCTAAAAACCTGTCGAATGTTATCGGACATGCCGATTCGTATAAAGCATTGCTTTGGTCTTCTTTAGCGGGAGTACTTGTAGCGGTTTTACTGACAATCAGCCAGCGGATAATGTCATTAAGAGAAAGCATCGAGAGCCTTGTAAAAGGTTTTAAAACAATGCTTACAGCAGTTTTGATCCTTGTATTAGCCTGGTCAATAGCCTTGATCACAAAATACATGCACACGGCTGATTTTATCGCGGGAATTTTATTAGATGTAAATATGGCGCCGTACCTTATTCCCGCATTTACGTTTATTTTAGCAGCGTTAGTTGCATTTTCAACCGGGTCTTCCTGGGGCACTATGGCAATTCTCTATCCATTGATTTTACCTTCTTCATGGCTGTTAGCACAGGAAAACGGCTTGGATTATGATCAGTCGATAGCTGTTTTTTACAATGTGGTTTCTGCAGTGTTAGCCGGTTCGGTTCTCGGAGATCATTGCTCACCAATTTCCGATACCACGATTTTAAGCTCGCTGGCAAGTTCGTGTAATCACATTGAGCACGTACGAACCCAGTTGCCTTATGCTTTGACAGTCGGCTTTGTTGCCACTTTTTGCGGAACAATTCCTGCGGCTTACGGAGTTCCTTCTTATATTCTTTTTCCGGTTGATATGGTTATCCTGTATTTTATTGTAGTTGTTTTTGGGAAGAAGACTGCCAAAACATAACTAAGTTTGCTTAATTTAATTTCCTGAATAAAAATTTAGTAACTAATCAGTGTGTCAATAAAAAATCAGAAAATAAATAGTATTTGTATATACTCCTACCCCTACACCCCTTCCAGAAGGGGATAATTGGTATTTATTTTCTGATTTTTTAACAATATAACGAAATTCAATTCAATCACTGATTAGTTACAAAATTTAATAATATTTTTGAGGATTCATTTTAATATATTATGACCTGGGTTGAGATAGTTGTATTAATAGCATCAGGTGTGCTGGTCGGTTTTATCAACACATTGGCAGGCGGTGGCTCAATTATATCGCTTTCCATCCTGATGTTTCTTGGGTTACCAGCCAATGTTGCCAACGGAACTAACCGAATTGCCATTTTATTTCAAAACATCGCGGCAGTTGGCAGTTTTAAACAGCAAAAAGTTCTTGATCACAAAAAGGGATTCTGGCTGGCTATTCCTGCTGCCTTGGGTTCTATTATCGGTGCATGGATTGCCGTTGACCTTAATGAGGAGATCATAGAAAAAGCCATAGCTGTTGTGATGCTAATTATGATGTTCGTTATCTTATACAAACCACAGCAGTGGCTGAAAGGGAAAAAGGAGCTGCAGGAGAAAAAGGTAAGCGCCGGTCAAATGATTTTGTTCTTTTTCATTGGTATTTACGGGGGCTTTCTGCACATGGGAGTTGGTTATGCTTTGTTAGCAGGTATTGTATTAGGGGCAGGATATGACCTGGTTAAAGCCAATGCCATAAAAGTTCTCATTATTTTAATCTGGTCTCCGGTCATTCTTTTTGTTTTTATTATTCACGGACAGGTAAATTTATATTACGGCTTAATACTTTCTGTTGGAAATGTTTTAGGAGCACTCATTGCTTCCCGGCTTGCGGTTAAAAAAGGTGCACGTTTCGTACGATGGGTGATTATAGTTGTAATCCTGATTACGGCAGCTCAGATATTTGGATTGATTGATATTTCATCGTTATTGACATTTTATTAATTTCACTGGTTTAATTAATTTATTGCCTTTATACACAAGTTATGCACAATACGAAAAAAATGACAAAAATTTTATTATTAATTATTGGATTATCAATATTTGGTTTTTCTTTTTCACAAACGGATTCCTTAGGAATAGATTTAGATTTAAATATTGTATTAATGAAAAATACATATTTAATTTCTGGGAACAATTCTTGCGGTACAGGATTCATAGTAACAAAAGAAAAGAAAAAAAATAATGAGAAAAAAAAGACAAGCAAACGGGCAAAAAAAGATTTGAATTATATATTTATCACTGCAGCCCATGTTTTGGATTCCATCATAGGAAATGAAGCATATATTTATTTAAGAACCTATGATAATGGCATCTATAAAACATTTCCTTTTCCATTATTAATCAGAAATAAAAGAACAAACTATTATAAAAAACATCCTACTATGGATGTGGCTGCTATGTATGTTACATTGCCTAAAATATTTGATAATAATTATTTTTCTTTAAGTGAGGGCTTATTTATAAATGATAATGATATAAAAACCTGGAATATTCGAACAGGTGAAACAATAAACTGTTTAGGTTTTCCTTATTGTTCTTATGATTCTATTGGATGTTTTCCTATTCTAAGGAGTGGGAAAATAGCTTCATATCCTATAATACCATCAAGTGTTTATAGCACATTCTACTTTGATTTTGAAGTTTATCCTGGAAATAGTGGCGGGCCAGTATATTTCTTTGAAGACGGAATGAAAGCAAGATCCCGTTCTGACCAATATTTCTTAATGGGCGGACCACATCTTCAATTTATTATGGGATTAGTATCGCAACAAAGATATGTAGTTGATGATACAAAAGACACAATATTCATAAAATTAGCTCGTGTTATTCATTCAAAATACATCCTAGAAACAATTGAAATGTTACCATAAAAACTACCATGCAATTATACACCTGCTTAATCACTTTATCGGCAAAGATACCTATTATTAAAAATATTTCCCTCTAAAGCTCTCCGGTAACTATAGAAAAAAATATAACTGCCTCCGTCCCGTTGGGTGCATTCAGATTTTTTTCAGAAAAGAAAAAAAATCGTGACCTGCAATTTTAAAAGTCCTGGAGATTGAAAAAGATATCCTGGGATAAAAAAACGCCCAGACACGGTTTCACCAGTCGGGACTATTTTTTTGTTCGTATCTACAATACTCCATCTTCTTCTAAAAGATATTGCTTTA
>JADHVR010000040.1 GCA_016783885.1 Bacteroidales bacterium | reverse complement strand
TTAAATTATTATAAAAAAAGAATCATTATACAATAGATATTATTCTTGTATAAATAAACATTTAATATATCTCCATAATTTAAAACAATTGGATAAAGTTAATAAGAATGAAATCAGTTAACGGTAAATTTGTGTAATAAGCAAAATATTATTTCCCTCCGGATTATCCAACTCACAGGCTGACGCATAAATCCGTAGGAGCCGTGGCAGCGGTGCAGGGCAAACAAAAAGCCGTCAATAATGATTGACGGCTTTTTTATTAGGTTATTTTTAACTATGGAATAATAATCGTAAATCCGAAATTAGCTCCAAACGAACCTGCTTTAAACTTATACTTATAATCATTTTCATCATCCTTATAATTGATGGTAGAATTATTATAACCCAACATAGCATCAATTGATACATTATCAGAAAGGAAAAAAGCAACTCCTGCGCCTAAACCCCAGTTAAAAATATTATATTTATCTTCCTCTTCTTTTATAGTATAAGAAGTACCAGACCAATCTAAATATTCATATTTGTCTTTCATTGATCCAAAACCAATATTACCTTCCGCAAATGGTTTTATTTTACCCAAATTAATATAATAACGGATAAACGGACCAACTATCATTGTGGATGTATTATCTATTAAATCTACATTACCACCGGTTTGCAATTCCTGCTCATATTTACAATTATCAATATCAATATCAAAGAAAAGCCCTGCTGCAAGACCATCGATGACAAAATACCCAAATGAAGGGGTAAGATTAAAATTAACAGTTTTTGGACCATCGGTCTTTGTTGTTGTTCCGCTTTGTGTTGTTTCAATTTTAGAACTTCCAAACAAAGCATTCATATTACTGGATGCACCGAATAAAAATTTGTTCTTTTCAACCTGTGCATTAACAGCAGTATATACAAAAAACAATACTGCTAAGCTTAAAATAATTTTCACTTTTTTCATGATTAAATAATTTAGTTAACAATTTGTTGGTTACTAATTTAATATATACAAACTATATTATGTTAAACATTCAAAAGTAAACTAATTAATCGTAATGTCAATAATTATTTAATTTATTGAATGAACAGATATAAATCCATGATGAAATGTATTAATTCGATGATATAAATGCAATTGTTTACAAAAAAAAAGCTGACTAAAAATAGCCAGCCTTTTTTTAATTTAAACAGAGTCTGTATTTTAATGTACACCTGCCCTTGTATCCCACCACATTTTCTGTCCCCAGAAATAATCAACAATTCCTACGGCAGCAGGTGTAATATTAGCCGAGTTCAGGTTATACTCATCATCAGGGTAGCGCCACCTGAACGGAGGCCTGTTATGTGTTAGATACGAAGAACCCGGAGCTTCATGCATAAGTGGTACATCGGTTCTTCTGCACTCAGCCCATGCTTCTTCACATTGCTTGAACAGGGCAATCCATTTTTGCAGATAGATTTGTATATAATTATTATTCCAGGCAACTTTAGGATTAGCAAGATATGTAGCAATATCGCCTGAGGCAATTCCGTTTTCCTCCAGAGAAGCAGTAACGGCAGCTTCATAAGCCCCCTGTGCGGTCCATCCTGTTGACCAGCCGTTTTTGGCTGCTTCTGCAATGATGAACATTACTTCCGAATAACGCATAAAAGGAGTAAATCCGGCAGGATCATCCCTGAAACGAAAACCTACACGTGAGATATCATCCATACTGAAAGTACCGTCAATTGCACCGGAAACCAATCCCCTGTATTCACCATCGGAAGTTGCAGGGTGTGCATAAACCGGTAACCGCGGGTCATTGTATGTTTTTAATGTATCAATAATTGTTTCACACATGCCATGGTCATCACGAGCATCAACCAAATAGTTTTCTGCCCAGGGTTCATAATAGGGCAAAACGCCGGGCCACCATAAGAAAACATTATCGGCATTACTTTCCAAAATCGGGTACGATGCCGGATTGTCAAGAACTTCTTCAATATGTGTTTTAGCAGATGCTTCATTAATACCATCCCCTCCATAACGTGACATCCTGATAGCAACACGTAAACGAAGCGAATTACAGAACTTTTGCCATTTTAACACATCGCCATTAAACAGAAGGTCGCCTTCGCCTAAATCTCCTGTACCGTTTACAAATAAGTCGGCGGCTGCTTTAAGGTTTTCAAGCAGTTTGCCATAAATAAACTCCTGCTTATCATAAGTTGGATTAGAAATTCCTTGTTCGCCTTGCAAAGCATCTGAATAAGGAACGGATTTCCATAAATCGGTAGCCGTGTGGAACAAGAATGTCTGGAATGTCATAGCAGCTGCTTTCAGGTTAGTGTTTCCTTCTTCTTCACTAAGGTTAATAACTTTTTGCAGATCTGACAAAGTAGTGTACATGTCGCGCCAGGCATTGTTTATAGCAGTTTCCCTTTCCTGGTATCTGGCTTCATCAATATACTGAATTTTTGTAACCTGTCCTGCGTAGCCTCCAAAGTTGTTCATACCCATCCAGTCATCAAAATACGTATCAGCAAAATATCTTAATGAGTAAGCCAAAACATTGGTAGCCGGAACCGTTACCGGTTCATTCGGATTTGTATTCATTTCTTCCCAGTCTTTGGTACATGAACCAAAAGTTAATATCAGTCCTACGACCAGGATAACCTTTATTTTAAATATTTTTTTCATTTTCATAACAATAATATTTTAAGATTTACAAAATCTAAATTTAGAAAATTATACGTACCTTGAAACCAAGACTTCTGGTTGGCGGTAACTGATATTGTTCAAGTCCCATACCGTTATTTGTAGTACCAAACCCTGTTTCAGGATCAATACGCATAACATTGCTCTCATCAACCCAGAGTAATGCCAGATTTCTTCCAACAAATGATATATTAGCTGATTGTATCCAGTTTACACCGTCCATCCACTTCTTGGGCAGGTTCCAACCAAAAACAATTTCACGGAATTTAATAAAGCTGCCCTTAATAATAGAAGCTTCCTGTAACCCCCAGTAATCAGAGTAGTAATCCTGTGCAGAAACTACGGTTGAAGTAGCAACCGGACTATTTACGTCGTTACCATCTTTGTCAGTGTACTGAATGTGAGTGTTACCTGCATCATCATCATATTGATAACCATAAACACCGTTAGCAAGAATATCATTATTGGCGGAAGATACTCCAACCTCACGGATATTTCCTTCGGCAGTTTCTTCAGAGATACCTGCATAAGCTCCAAACCAGTCGGTAACACTGAATATATCGCCGCCCATTCTCATATCGAACAGGAAGCTGAGAGAGAAATCGCGGTATGTGAAGCTATTTCTTATACCACCAAACCAATCAGGTAAAATGTTACCAATAACCTGTGGTTTTGAAGAGTGAACAGGACAACCTGTTGCATGATTGATAATGTAATTTCCGTTTCCATCTTTTACATAAGCTCCACCCTTAATCTGTCCGTAAGGTTCACCCGGACGAGCCTCGACAGTAGAACCGCCCCATGAACTTGCAATCTGGTAAGCTTCAAGATCGCCGTATAATTCAATTACTTCATTCGTGTTTTTCGCCCAGTTTAAAGTAATGTCCCAGTTCAAACCGTCTTTATTTTGAAGTATTTTTCCGTAAACCATTAATTCAACACCCTTATTCTGTATCTCACCTGCATTGATTCTCATTTGCTCGAATCCTGTTGCCTGAGAAATATCTACAGCAAGTATCTGGTCTTTGGTTTTCATATTATAATATGTAAAGTCAACACCTAACCTGTTATTGAGGAATTTCAAATCGGTACCAAACTCCATACTGTTTGTTTGTTCCGGTTTCAGGTCAAGAGGAGGAATGATCCTTGCATAGTGGAATTGAGCAACACCACTGAAAGGATCGATAGGATTGTTGTTAAAGTTCAGTTGAGAATATGTAACCATGGTTTGGTAAGGATCGGTGTCGTTACCAACCTGTGCCCAACTTGCCCTGATTTTACCGAACGACAGTATGTTTTCAGGAATATCGAATGTTTCGGTAAAAACATAACTTAAGCTGACAGAAGGATAGAAGTATGACCAGTTATCGCTTGGAAGGGTTGAACTCCAATCATTTCTTCCCGTAACATCAAGGTACAAGAATCTTTTATATCCGAAACTAACGGCGCCGTAAACACTGTTTGTTTCCTTTTCCCTATAAATCATTGAGTTAGATGCATTACCGCTTACGTTGGTAATGGTATAAAGGTCGGGTACGGTAAGTGCGGGAGCCCTTAACCATATAAACTGGCGTGTGTAATTCCGGTAGTTGGCTCCGAGAGTTGCATTAAATGAGAAATCCTCACTAATATCTTTATTTACAGTAAAGATAAAGTCTGCATTTGTTTCCCTTTCAAAAGTCTGACTTTGCCAGAATTCACCGCCTAATGTATTCTCAACAGACATGTTTGCGACCAAATGTTTCCGGTACTCGTTATAAAAGTCGGTACCTACACGGCCCATAACATCTAACCAATCGGTGATATTATATTTCAACCAAACATTTCCGTAAACCCTGTTTCTTTTTCTTGAAGTGGTGTTTTTATTTAAAGTCCAGTATGGATTGTTATGATAACTGCGATTCCAGTTATAAGGGTTTCCAAAGGCATCCTCATTCTCCCAGTTATCTTTTAATGATTCCATGTTAACCTGACGTCCGAACCATGAGCCGACTGACTGCATGATATTGTTTCCATCGTAACCACCACCTGGCAGGTTGTCGCTTATATTCTGAATGTATGAAATTGAACCGCCACCCGAAAATTTCGGAGAAAGGTTTAAAGTTCCTGAAAGAGAGACATTGGTTCTCGTAAGGTCGGTGTTGGGTATTGCTCCTTTTTGCTCGGATCTGTTTAAAGATAACCTTGCAGATGCTCTTTCGGTACCACCTGTAAGAGCAAGGTTAGTCGCCCATGTTGTACCTGTCTCGAAGAGATCCTTAACATTGTCAGGTTGAGAAACCCATGGTGTCTTTGTATAAACAGGATCTCCATTGGCATCTCTGGTCCATGGGCTGTCGAACTGTGCTAAATTCAGGCCTGCATCAAGTCTTGGTCCCCAGCTTTCGTCAATACCATCCATTACGCCGCCCCAGTCTCCATCGTAATAACTGAACGAATGTTCTTCACTATATTGTTGATAAGAATATTGATCTGAAGTTATATTATTATCAATAAGATATTGCATATAGACATATTCGCTACCGTTGAATCCCTGTCCGTATTTATCCTGATACTTCGGAATCACAGCCACATTATCAAATGTAACACCGGTGCTGAAGTCAACTCCGATGGCTCTTTTTTCTCCAGGAGCTGTCATTACGCCTTTTTTAGTAGTAATAAGGATAACACCGTTAGCTGCACGGCTACCGTAAAGAGCTGCAGCATTAGCGCCTTTCAGAACACTGACGGACTCGATATTATCAGGATCGATATCCATTGCAGCATTTCCAAAGTCCTGTCCAACAGTAGCATTACCATAGTCGCGATCGTTACCCCATTGAGAAACTTCTGTCGAAGAGTTCAGAATAGGTACACCGTCAACAACGAACAGTGGCTGGTTGTTACCGAAAGAACTGTTACCACGAATTATAATACGTGAAGAAGAACCAATACCACCACCTGAATTGGTGATTTGCACACCGGAAACTTTTCCCTGAAGTGCATTAATAAGGTTGTTTTCTCTGGCTTCCGCCAATTCATCTCCTTTTACATCCTGCACCGCAAAACCAAGTGCTTTCTTTTCACGCGAAATACCAAGTGCTGTTACTACAACACCTTCCAGGTCGAGGATATCCGACTCTAACACCACATCAATTACTTTTTGGTCTCCAATTTCAATTTCCTGTGGTATCATACCAACAAACTTGAAAACCAAAATTTGTGCATCAGACGGAACACTAAGAGTGTATTTTCCATCAAGGTCGGTTACGGTACCAATTGTAGTACCTTTAACAACAATTTGAACGCCAGGGATAGGCTGACCATCATCCGAACTTGTGATGGTACCAGTTATTTCCCTGTCTTGAGCTTGTAAAAACTGCATTCCTATAAAAAACATGAATGCAAGAAAAAGGGTAAATTTTCTCATAACATAAGAATTTTAGTTAGTAAATATTTAATAAAACTTGATATTATATTTATTTAGTTTTTTCAATAAAATAAATTGATTATTAACTCTTATTACTATTAAAAACCGTTGCAAAATAAAGATAACTTCCTTTCAATCCCAAAAAAAAATTCACATATAATTAACAATTATTTTTAATAACTTTATTTTAATTATATAAATATAAGCATATCAAGAAATTAACCTCTTATTTTTAATTTTTCAAAATTATAGCTAAGCTATAAAAAATTTAGTAATATGCAAATATATAAAATAATATTTAATGAAAAACCATTTTTTTTAATGTAATTTTCGATAATACATACCGGGCAGTAAAATTAACAATAAAAATACAATTGTATTAATGGTGCTTCCCAGCCCGATGAAATAGGGTGCTATAATTAATATAATCGTTGAAATCATGTAAATATAAAATCCATGGAGCTTCAGTTTCCAAATATAAAATGCCCCTAAAAAAGAAAGACCATAAAGGATAACGCCCGATAAATTCAGCAATAATATAAGTGTACTATTAAAATTCCTTTCCGGTAAAAAATCATTTAATATTGTGGTTAACCATTTATTAAAAATAATACCGGTTAAGAACAACAATGTAAATAATCCCGAATATACAAATACGGCTACACAAAGAATTGATAAAAAAAAGGGTCTTTGTTTTTTAATCAATAAATCTTGCTCTTCTTTATCTGAACTGCTTATTGTAAGTTTATCCTTCTGCATTTTACTAAGTCAATATTTTCAAGTTATTCCAGACTTCCTACTACTTTTTCTACCTCTTCAAGGATTTCGCAGGATTCAACCAATTCTTTCATTTTATTGTGGTCATCATACAAAGGCCTGTCAACATCAAGGAATTCCACATATTTTCTAACTATTTCTTTTGCTTTTGTAACCCCTTTCCCGAATTTATAGTCGCGGAAATCCAGCGCTTGTGCGGCAGCCATTATCTCTATACCGAGTATTCCATAGGCATTATCAAGTATCTGGAAGTTTTTAATTGCCGTGTTCATACCCATCGAAACAAAGTCTTCCTGGTCGGCGGCTGCGGGAATCGATTGAACAGAAGCCGGAGCAGAAAGTATTCTTTGTTCAACAATCTGCATATCGGCAGTGTACTGGCTCAGCATTAAACCTGAAAACATACCCGCACCTTTTGTAAGGAAAGCAGGCAGTCCTACACTCAAAGCCGGGTTGTTCAGCCGGTTCATTCTTCTTTCCGACATTACGCTAACCATAGTGATTGCAACTCCAGCCATATCCATTGGTAATGACACGGGAGATCCCTGGAAATTAGCTCCGGACAACTGAAGATTTTCATCGGGGAAAAAGACGGGATTGTCGCCCACACCATTTAATTCAATCTCAACCTGCGAACGGGCATAAGCCAGGGCGTCGTGCGCAGCGCCTATTACCTGTGGAGAAGAACGCATTGAGTAGGCATCCTGCACTTTATGCGGAACTCTGCCTTCTTTTAAATCTCCCCCCTGAACCATTTTATTGATCGCGCCGGCACTACGGATAGCACCTGTAAAACCACGCACTTCATGTAATTTTACAGTATAAGGTTTCATATTGGCTTTTAATGCTTCGAGCGACATGGCTGCGCCAATCTCAGCCTGCTTCAGCCAGCGGTTGGCATCGTACAGGAATAAAGCGCTCATAGCAGTCAGGACATTGGAACCATTGATAGTTGCCAATCCATCCCTTGCCATTAGCCCGGGAATTTCTATCCCTGCTTTATCCAGGGCTTCTTTTCCTTCATACAATTCACCTTTGTAATAGGCTCTTCCTTCACCCATCATAAGTAAAGCTATCTGCGACATTGGCGCTAAGTCGCCACTAGCCCCGACAGAGCCTTTCCTGCAAACCCAGGGTGTTACACCTTTGTTCAGCATTTCAATAAGGGTTAAAGTAATCTCAGGTCGAACACCCGAATTACCATGGGCATGAACATTTATCCTGCCCAGCATTGCACCTCTCACATAATCCAATGGCATGGGGTCGCCAATGCCGGCGGCATGATTATAAACTAAATATTTCTGGAAGTCTTTTACCTGGTCATCGTTTAGAACCATCTCAGAAAATTCACCGATACCGGTATTAACGCCGTACATGATTTCGCGAGCCTGGATTTTTTTCTCAAGCATAGCCCGGCATTTTTTTATTCTTTCAATGGCATCAGGATGCAATTCTACTTTTTCGTTGTAACGGGCAACCTCAACTACATCTTCTATTGTTAGCCCCGAACCTTTTATTACTAATGTCATATTTTTTCTCCTTTATATTTTGAATTGTTGAATTATTAAATTATTGAATTGTTGTATTATTGAATTGTTGTATTATTGAATTTATTTTTTTAACTGATTTAACCAATTTACTATTTTAACTAATTTAACCATTTCAACCATTTTTATAACTGATATTTATCCGGGTCCTCCTCAGGTAATGCCAATTCCACTTCACGAAGGTATTCAACCGAAGCCTGCATATCTTTATACATTATCTTATCATTTTCAATAAAAGAAACTTTTCTGCGGTAACCTTCAATAAATTTTTCAAGAAATGGCGAGGTTTTTACCGGTCTTCTAAAATCCAATGCCTGTGCAGTATTAAACAACTCAATAGATAATATTCTTTCTAAATTTTCCAATACCTTAAAGGCTTTAGTAGCAGCATTTGCTCCCATGCTTACATGGTCTTCCTGTCCTTTGGATGACTCGATAGAATCGACAGAGGCAGGCGTGCATAAATACTTGTTTTGGTTTACTATGGAGGCTGCTGTGTAGTGTGGGATCATAAAGCCGGAATTCAAACCGGGATTGGCAACTAAAAACGGAGGCAAGTTCCTGGCACCTGAAAGCAACTGATATGTTCTTCTTTCAGAAATATTCCCTAACTCAGCCATAGCAATGCTCAGATTATCCATAGCCAGAGCTAATGGCTGCCCATGAAAATTACCTGCCGAGATGATCAAATCCTCATCAGGAAAAATGGTTGGATTATCAGTAACGGAATTAATCTCCATTCTAAAAACATAAGCCACATAATCTATCGAATCTTTTGAAGCGCCATGCACTTGTGGGATACACCTGAACGAATACGGGTCTTGTATATGCTTTTTGTATTGATTTATTAATTCACTGCCTTCAAGTAAATTTCTTATTCTTTTCGCAGTCTTTATCTGACCCTTATGCGGGCGAACAGCCTGGATAAGTTCATGAAAAGGCTCTATTCTTCCATCAAAGGCATCGAGGGAAATAGCCCCGATAACATCAGCCAGCCTCGACAGCTTAAATACTTTTAAGCAACAGTAAACTCCGTAAGCGCTCATAAACTGAGTGCCATTCAATAGTGCTAAGCCTGCTTTTGATTTTAATTCAATTGGTTCCCAGTTAAACTCTTTTAATACTAATGCCGCATCTTGTTTCTTACCTTTATAATACACCTCGCCAAGACCTATGAGTGGAAGTGAAAGGTGAGCCAAAGGAGCAAGGTCGCCTGAAGCGCCTAATGAACCTTGCTGGTAGATTACAGGTAAAATATTTTGATTATATAAATCAATCAAACGCTGAACGGTTTCAAGCTGAACACCGGAATGACCATAAGAAAGTGATTGGATCTTAAGCAATAACATCAGCTTTACTATATCTTTGGGAACTTCATCTCCGGTGCCACATGCGTGCGACATCACAAGATTTTTCTGCAATGTGCTCAAATCTTCCTTGGGGATAGTGTGATTGTATAAAGCTCCAAAGCCTGTATTGATACCGTAAATTGGTTCTTTTGGCGATTCCAGCTTTTTGTCTAAGTAATTTCTGCATTTAACTATCTTTTTTTTAGCTTCATCAGATAGTTCAAGTTTTTTGTTTTCTTTTAATATCTTTGCTATAGTCTCGAAATCGAGAATATCTGAATTTATATAATGTGTATTCATAACTAATGACATCCTGTTCACTATTTTTATTTATAAAAAGGAACACCTAAGCCTTTACCTTTGTCCAAACCGGTTTCTGTACCTTTACCCAATTACTGCAGAGTTTTTTACATGCGAAACTTTAGTTCATTAATAGTCATTTTTGTTTGCTGCCCCGAATTCATATCTTTAACCGTTAACACATTTTCTTTCATTTCATTTTCTCCCACAAGAACAACGAAAGGAATTTTTTTGTTGTTGGCATAATTCAATTGCTTTTTCAGTTTGGCAGCTTCGGGAAAAATTTCTGTGTTAATTCCTGCTGCTCTTAATTTTCCGACCTGATGGAGGCAATATTTTTCTTCTTCTTTACCAAAATTTATAAAAAGAACCTGTGTGGTTGAAAGTGTTTCTTCGGGGAAGAGATTTTTTTCCATCATCACATCGTAAATCCTGTCGGCGCCAAAAGAAACTCCCACACCCGAAACATCAGGAAGTCCGAAAACACCTGTAAGATCATCATACCTGCCACCGCCGCAAATGCTCCCGATTCGAACATCTTTGGCTATCACTTCAATAATAGCGCCCGTATAATAATCCAGTCCGCGGGCAAGTGTCAGGTCGAATTCCATCTTTGAAAATATCGACAGCATATTCAAATAACCGAAAACTGCTTTTATCTCATCCATTCCATTTTTACCGGTTTCCGTGTTTTCAAGCATTTTATCAAGGAATATTATCTTTTCTTCATTGGTGCCTTTAAAGTTAAGGATTTGCTGTAACCGGTCAATGGCTTTTTTCGATAAACCGCAAACAGATAATTCCTCTTTTACTTTTTCAATACCTATTTTATCGAGTTTATCAATAGCCACAGTGATCTCTGTGAATTTTTCCGTTTCACCGATGTATTCGGCAATTCCGTACAATACCTTCCGGTTGTTTATTTTAATGACATTATTTATCTGTAACTTATTAAAAACATCATTTATGATTTGTATCAGTTCCACTTCATTCAACAACGAGTGGCTGCCTATTACATCCACATCGCACTGGAAAAATTCACGGTAGCGTCCTTTCTGCGGTCGGTCGGCACGCCATACGGGTTGTATTTGATAGCGTTTAAAAGGGAAAGTAATATCGTTTCTGTGTTGCACAACATAGCGGGCAAAAGGAACAGTGAGATCAAACCGAAGAGCCATTTCTGATTTTTGAGGTAACCAAAAATTATAAACCTTTCTAATATGTCTTTCCTTTTCGGTTCCAAGCTGAGAAAACAATGATTTGTTACTTCTTATTTTATATAATAATTTATCTCCCTCATCACCATACTTTCCTAATAACGTAGATAAATTCTCTATTGCCGGAGTTTCAATTTGCTGATATCCATACAACTTGAAAATTTCTTTTATCGTATTGATAATGTAGCTCCTTCTCACCATCTCTATTGGAGAGAAATCTCGTGTTCCTTTAGGTATTGATGGTTTTTGTGCCATATTGTTATTATCAACAGGTTGTCTTAAAAGTGCAAAAGTAATTGAAAATTTTTATCAGGAAATTTGAATATTCAATTCATTAAGTATTTTTTGATTATACTCTTCACATCCCGCTTCACCTTCCTTTGGTGTCCAGCTTGCAAAATTTTTATCATCAATAGGATTATAAGGGCCGTCTTTTAATTCATAAGCTATTGAGTTTGGTTCGAGGCAAATGACGGTATGATATACCCGTGGGGCAATTTCGGCAGCATAGTCTTTGCTTTCCGCATCAAGAATCATATAATCGGCAATTTCCCCATTATGATCAAATTCAACCACAAGCATTTTACCTGTGAGGCAAATAAAAACTTCTCGTTTATCAGGGTCTTCGTGCTTGTGTGGTTGAAGATATGTTTCGGGTTGCATCGCATTCAACATACGCTGTAAAGTATCATCGTCTGTTTTATGAAATGTGAGATGAGTCCTTTTTCTTTTGGCTAACCTTGCCTTATCAGACATTTTTTTTAAAAGATTTGCATCAATTTTAATCATTTTGATTTTTTGGCATTTCAGAATAAACTTAATTGTGAAATTTTTCGCTCATGTTCGAGCATCCATTTTTTTCGCCATATCCCACCGGCATATCCTGTTAGTTTTCCATCCGAACCAATTACCCTGTGACAAGGAACAATAATCGAAACAGGGTTTTTAGCAATTGCTTTACCAACAGCACGTATGGTTTTGGTATTTCCTAATTTCTTTGCGATATCCATATAGGAGTACGTTTTACCAAATGGAATTTCAAATAATTTGCTCCAAACTTTCTTTTGAAATTCAGTTCCCTGCAAATCCAGGTCAAGTTCAAAAACCTCTCGCGATCCTGAAAAATATTCATCTAATTGATTAATACTATCTAATAAGTTTTCGGGAATAATTGAATCCGTTTTTTCCTTTTCCTTGAAAATTAAAGAACTAATACCTTTTCCTGAATGTTTAATTTCAATAGTTCCAATAGGAGATTTATAAAAAGCTGCTTGAGAATTATCCATTATTGATGCACATTATTTCTTCCAGCTTTTTTGTTGCTACCGACCAATTATAATTACGGTGAACAAAGTTATAACCGTTTAAAGCAATATTATTCGCCATATCTTCATTATCTAACAGGTTAATAATATGTTTTGTAAAATCTTCAGGCGAATTTCCAACAAGAATTTCTTCTCCGTTTTTAGCCTCAAGCGCCTTGTTTGCCAGGTCAGATGTAATGCAAGGAATTTTCATAGCCATAGCCTCAAGCAGCTTATTCTGAAGCCCGGTGCCGATTTGCATGGGCGCAATAAAGATCTTTGCCTTTGCATAACATTCCCTGATATCTTCCATCCATCCGGTTACTTCAATTTTATTATTTTTTAATGCCATTACATCAGGATTAGGGGAGGCTCCTGCAAGTGTTAATCTTGTTTCCGGCTTTTGTTTTTGAACCAGGGGGAGAATTTTCTTAGCGAGATATACAGCAGCATTCACATTGGGAGGATAGCCCATATTACCGATAAAAACCAATTCATATTCTTTTTCAACATTCATAGGTTTAAAAAAATTCGTGTCCACCCCGTTAATTACTATTTCAATTTTATTTTTTTCAGGATGAGGTATCAGGTCACGGTCGGGTTTTGAAATAATAGTTTTATTATCGAAGTAATCAAAGATTTTATTTTCATATTTCAGAAGCCTTTTATATTCAATTTTCAGGATTGGTTTGAGATAAAAAGGTGAAGAAAAAGATCTTCGTTCCACCCCTTTCGAAAAAACATCCTGGTAATCGAGTGTTTTTGGGATATGCCGGTTTTTAACATATTCGGCAACACGCAGCAACTGGCAATAGATGTGTTCGGGCTGAATCTTACGGATGAGTTTGTCAATTTTCTTTTGTGCCTTTGAACTATAAAAATATCCCACCTGAAAAGGCTTACCCGTAATAAATGCAAGAAACAAATTCAGCAGAATACCGGGCTTTGAAAGATTGATTTCGGTAACTGATTTGCAAAACGGCTCTAATGCTTTGATGTGTTTATTATTTAATTTTATGTCAGTTAGCGTACACAGGTGAATTTCATGATTTTTTGCAAGGTATTTTATCTGGTTATAAGCCCTGAGTTTATCGCCTTTTTCTAAAGGATATGGGAAGCGGGGTAATAGTACAAAAATTTTCATGCAGCTTATAACCTTATTTTTCAGAGCCTCAAAAATAATTCAATTTTCCAATATCGTTTTATAAAATCCTTCAAGTTTTTTAGTAATACTATCGAGATTGTGTTTGTTTTCAATCAATTTGCGGGCATTGTTGCCAACCTCCTCGCAAAACTGTTTACTGCCGTTGCATTTCTCAACTGCTTTAAGAAATTCTTCCGGTGTGTTTGCAATTAATATATTTTTCCCATCCGTAAAGTCAATGCCTTCAGCGCCGATATCAGTGGATATTATGGTTTTACTCAGCGCCATACCTTCAATGATCTTAATCCTGATACCGCTACCGGAAAATAGCGGAACAATCATAACGGCTTTTGAATTAATAAATTCACCGGCATCAGGAACTTCACCCAAAACTTCAACGTTTGGCAGATCTAAATTCTGTAACCATTCAGGCATCATTCTTCCGGCAAGATAAAACTTAAGATTCGGAAATTTCCGGTGAATCAAACTCCAGGCATTGTCCAAAAACCACTTTATACCCTCTTCGTTCGGCATCCAGTTCATTGAACCGAGATGAAATAATGATGGGAATTCATAGCCGGTCTTTTCAATTTTGTAATTTGATACATCCAGACCAAAAGGAATATCAGTAACAGGTACCCGGCATCCATTGCTTTTAAAATAATCCGCATCTTTTTTGCTGATTGTTGCAATTCCATTAAAATGGTTTAAACAAGATAATTCGTAATTTTTCAGTTTCCGTGTCAGATAGCCTAAGTATAATTTCTTTAAAGGATTTTTTGCAGTATAAGTTATTCTGTCCCAAATCAGATGTTCAATATTATGCGCCCTCAAAATTATTTTGGCTTTTGAATTTTTTCGGATGACGTGGAGGTATGGCGTCATATAAAGCATTTCTAACTGTACGATGTCATACTCATCCCTTCCCAGAATTTCAGTAATTTTTTTTTCAAACTCTTTTGAAATGAAACGTTCGACATGATAAGATTTTTTTGAAAAAAGATTTAATACGGCATCAAACGGTTTTAATGAAAGGTCTTTATAAATAAATTCAATGTTTGTTTTTTCCTGGTATTCTTCAGGGATTTGTTTTTTTTCGATAAAGTATTTGTTTGTATTGAGGGCAAGAACCTTCACCTGGTGCCCTGCATTCAGGAGTCCTTCGATGTTTGCATTCATGGCAATCGGACCGCCTTCTTTGGGTGGATAGGGAGATTTATTACACAGAAAAAGTATTTTCATAAAACATTTTTTCTTTTAAAAACTTTTTTAAAAATTTTTATCCAGGCATCGGCATCAAGTAATGGCGAATCGGTAGTTGCTTTATAAGTGAGAAAGATACCTAAGGGTAATAATACAACCGGGGCAATCCACATTCCGATATTTGCATCAATTACGCCTGATTTTACAGATTTCTCACCTGTTATCGAAATAATATGGAACAATACAAAAAACAAAACCGAGACAACTACCGGCAGTCCTAAACCACCCTTTCTTATTATTGCACCAAGTGGAGCGCCGATAAAAAACAGGACAAAGCAGGCAAATGAAAGTGTGAACTTGCGGTGCCATTCGGCTTGATGTTTAAATATCAGTTTATTCCTGCTCTCAAAATCTTTTTTATTGAAGCTTAAATTATCCCTGACTCTCCGGCATCGGTTTGTTGCTTCATCAATAATCTTTATTTTTTCATGTTTTGTTTTGCTTTCTAACAAGTTTGTTGTATAAAGTTTGTCGGTGCTGAAAGTTGCCTGTTTTGCCGAGTCAATCCGATTAAAGAAATAGAAATTTTTTTTCATTGAAACAGGGATTTTTTCTTTTCTATTGTTTAATTGGGTCATAAGTGAATCTTCGGCTTTTTTCAATTGCCGGAGATTGAGCATTGAATAATTACTCTTAAAAAGGTCTTCATTTGTGCGTGAAAGTTCAAAATCCATCAAATTGAATTTGCGGAATTCTTCCCTGAATTTAGTTCGCTGATAAGGATTTGTTTTTTTATACCCTCTCTGATCTGTCTTTTCCTGGTAATTATACCCATTATAAAGTGTAAAAATCAGGTTCATTCCGTCGGGTGTAAGTTCCATCCTGCCCGAATCGGCAACAGTCAGGTTTGTATTTCCTTTTTTTTGCCTGTGGTCATAAATCATAATATCCCTGATCATATTATTGTTGTCCTTATCTTTTTTTTCTACCCTGATAACAAAACCATCGAGATCGGTGTAGAAAATACCTTCTTTTATATCCAAAGCAAGTTTTTGTTGCCGTATATCATATAATAATGATTTAAACTTTAAATTTGCAATGGGTAGCACGTTATTTGAAAAATAAAAAGCAATAAGACTAATGATAACCGAAAGAACAATCAGAGGCATCATAATTTTTCTCAGTGATATGCCTGCCGCTTTCATAGCCACCAACTCGTAATGTTCGCCAAGATTTCCAAAGGTCATTAACGACGACAGCAAAATAGCAAGTGGCAAAGCAAGAGGAACAAATGTTGAGGATGCATAAAATAAAAGCTCCGTAATTACATACCATTCTAAGCCTTTTCCCACCAAATCATCAATATATCTCCATAAAAATTGCATTAATATAATAAATAATGCAATAAAAAAGGTCATTAATAATGGACCTACGTATGATCTTATTATCAGCCAGTAAATCTTTTTCACCTTGAAGGCTTTATAAACATTGATGCAAAGATAAACGATAAATTAAGAATTTATTATTGAATATAGAGTATTAAGTATCCTGCAAAAAAGAAAAAGAAAAATTTAAAAAAAGCGGCAGAAATTCCCTTTGATAAAAGATAAAAATCAGAAATTCTGATAGTTAAAAACAAAATTGGTTACCGTTAACTTTTTAAATACGACCGATAACTGATTTATATTTGAAAATATAAATATTTATTATTACATTTGTCAACTTTTTAAAATTCTAAAAAGCATTAAAATATTCATTCTATTTATTAATTTTTAAAAAAAATGATCATGAAAAAATTATTACTTTTAAGTTTGATCCTTGCACTTGGCGTGCTTGGATTTGCCCAAAACAGGGCGATTGTACCTAATCAACTGCGCGACTTTGCAGTAAAAAAAGTACAACCCATTACCGAGACCATGAATTTCAGTAATGAAGCTTTACCTGCAAACAAAAACTACTGGCCGCCGGAAGAAGAAATTTACGGTAATACGTGGTATGATCTGCAAAGTAATACCAGTATGCAGAACAGGATATTCGTGTATGAAGACGGCACTATCGGAGGTGTATTTACTTTTGGTATGGAATATACGGCTTTTCCTGATCGCGGCACCGGTTACAATTACTATGACGGCAACAGTTGGGGACCCTTGCCAACAGAACGTATTGAGTCTGATCGTACCGGTTGGCCTGCTTATGCACCTTTCGGTGAGAATGGCGAGATTAATGTTTGCCATTACTCTGGTGCCCTCGTTGACGGATTGGCATTTTCAAAAAGAGATGAGAAAGGTACCGGTGTCTGGACACAATGGGACTATTTAGGTCCTGTCGGACATGAAGCCTTATTATGGCCAAGAATGACAACCGGTGGAGTTGATCATTCAGTTATCCATCTCATCCCGCTAACTATGCCTGTGGCTAACGGTGGAGCTATTTACGAAGGAATGGACGGAGCCTTGTTATATTCAAGGTCAACTGACGGGGGCGAAACATGGGATCCTGAGAACCTGTTATTAGATGAGATTAATTCCGACTATTATAACGGTTTCAGTGGAGACACTTATGAAATTCAGGCACAAGGCGACAATGTGGCTTTCCTTGCCGGCGATAGTTGGACCGACTTAGTATTAATGAAATCAACTAACGGAGGCGATGACTGGGAAAAAATAGTTATTTGGGAAAATCCCTATCCATTGTGGTCAGGAACAACCACAGACACATTCTATTGTGCTGATGGCGATCATGGACTTACCTTTGACCAAAGCGGAATGATACATGTTGTTTTTGGAATTAACAGAGCCCATGCCGAGACCACCAATCAGTATTGGTTCCCGTTTGTTGACGGAGTCGCTTACTGGAATGAATCTATGCCTACCTTTTCAAATAACCTGAACGCATTAAATCCTTATGGTCATCCCGATTCGGAATTGATAGATAACTACAACCTCATTGGCTGGACACAAGACGTAAATGGAGATGGCGAAATAACTTTTGTATGCACAGGTACTGAATGCATTGGTTTGTATTATGTAGGATTATCAAGCATGCCACAGATACTTATTGACGAAATGAACCAAGTTTTTGTAGTCTTTGCATCAGTTACCGAAACTTATGATAATGGTTTACAAAATTACCGTCACCTGTGGTGCAGGGCTTCAACCGACAATGGAGTAAACTGGGAAGAAGACTTCTATGACCTGACATCCGACTTAATTCATTTATTCGATGAATGTGTATTCCCCTCAATAGCATCCAATTCTGATGATTATTTTTACTTAGTATATCAAACTGACGATGAACCCGGCTTAGCCGTTAGAGGTGATGAGGATCCTTATGGCGAAAACTTCATCAGGCTTATGAAAGTCCTTAAAGAAGATGTAATAGATGCTATAAAGGAAAACAATCAAGTTATTTTCGACTATGATGTATCACAAAATTATCCGAATCCTTTCAACGGTACATCGGTAGTAAACGTTAATTTGAGGCATTCTGCAGATTTAAGCCTCGAAATAGTGAATATAATGGGTCAGAAAGTATATGAACTAAATGCAGGTTATGCAAAACAAGGAATTAATGAAATTGTAATTGACGGTTCCGAATTAACATCCGGCATTTATTTCTATACTGTTAAAGCAGGCGACACTTCTATTACTAAGAAGATGATTGTGGATTAAGATCTTTTTATCTGAAACAAATAAAAGGCTGATCGTTTATGGTCAGCCTTTTTTATTAGCGAAATTATAGTTATAAAATTCTCCATAGCCATCTCCATATAGCCATATAGCATAGGGTTTAAACCCTATGCTATGGCTATGGAGAATTTAAAATCTAATAGTGCCATTTTCGTTTTAAGTGGGTCAGGAGTTCTGAATCTGCAGTCTTTCGACTATTGGCGGCAGAATTACTAAACCAAATATTTTCGAGCTAAGTGCTTATTTTACTAACCGTTTTTCCTTGATTTGGTCACCGTATTGGTTTTCAAATTCAATAGCATACGATTTTATAACAGGCATAAGTTCTTTAGCCGGAAGCTTTGAATATTGCTTTACTTCTATTTTAGGATTGTCAAATGTAGGTATTAGCCACCAATCATTATTAATATCAAATCCCACCATTTCAATATTTAAACCGGGTATTGAAATAATATTCATGTCTTTAATATTAACTTCCACAGTATCGGGCCAACCGCTGAATATTCTTTTGTCAGTAATAATTTCAGTATATATAGTTCCTCCAAAATTGTTAAAAACCCATCCCTTATCAGTTTCAATAACTGTTACCGTAGTCTTAACTTGTCCGTTAAATAAAAGTGGAAAAACAAATTGTTTATTTTTTTCAAATAATGTATTAATTGGTGAACCCTCTTCAAATTTTAGCAATTTATTGTATGCAATTCCCTTTAATGGAATTGGATCGCCAACTTCTAATTCTTTAACCTCTTTTAAAGAATTGAATCCCAGATTTTGAAAATTTTCTTCATTGGTTAGCTTTTGTAATGCTTCAATAGCTGCGTTTGCCGCTTCGCGTGGTGTTTCTTTTCCGGTTATTTCCTGCATTTCGTTTGATATTTTTTCATTTTCACTACATACCAAAAATAATGGAAATATAATCAGGATAATTACTGATATTGTAATATTTATTTTTTTCATGATAATTCCTCCTTATTTTATTCAGATGTATATTTAAAACTATATGCAGTTTCCCAATGATTGTGAGTTGCAGAGTTGCTGTATTCCTGGTAAGTAATAAACCTGTCAGTGCCATTACACGGCGACCATGGGTCTTTCAGAAAAAGAAACTTATCATCTCCCATTTCGGCATAGCCATAAATAACAAGTACATGACCTACTCCGCCACTTTTAGGACCATAAGCAAAAGACAGAGGCTTTTTAGCACAATAAATCTCAAATTTAATTTTTTCCCAGGTTAATGGTGCGGAAGAATTGCTGTAAGTAAAACCGCATTCTGTAAACATTGTCCATCCGGGTATATTACAGGCGGCATTTTTCGGACATCCTGATGTACAACAGTCATTTCGGGCAAAACGTTCATTTGCCAGATCACATTGTGTTCTACCATGACCTAAAAATTCGGTGATCATTTGAGTAGTAGCTGCCCAGCACCAGTTGCCGGTTTCCTGGGCACGAAGTGTTACCGGCTGTGAGCCTATTAATGCAGGCTTACATTTACAACTATCACATCCCTCAAGGATAATAATAAATATCCCTATTGTGACAATTGTTAGAATCATTGAAATTTTTTTCATGTTTTTTCAATTTTGGTTTATATTTATAAAAATACAAATATAATGTATTAATAACCAGAAAGCAACTAAAATCTTAATTTTTTTAAAATGGCAAAAAAAATTATTGACAGGCTAATAATAATCTTTCCAGACAAAACAATCGGAAAACTCATTATTTATTTCCGGTTGTTCTTTAAAAATCCCATAAACCGCCGAGCCACTGCCGCTCATCGATGCATAAACAGCTCCGAGTTCATATAATCGATCTTTGATTTTTTTAATTTCAGGATGTCTTTTGAAAATCACTTCCTCAAAATCATTTATAAGCGTGTTTCCCCATTTTTCAACCGGCTGCCTGATGACCTCTTTAAGTGAAGTGTCTTTTGTTGATGGTTTTATCCATGAGTAAGCTTCTGTAGTATTTATATGAATTTCAGGTTTTACAATAATAAAACAATAATCGCTCAATTCCACCCGAATATTCTCAAACCTGTCACCTTTTGCATAAGCAAGCACAGGTTTGTTCTCTATAAAAAAAGCACAATCGCTTCCTAATTGACGGGCATATTGCTGCATTTGTTTTACTGTAAGCTTTAAATTAAAAATATTATTAAGCAATTTGATAGCATAAGCGGCATCAGCAGAGCCACCCCCCAAACCGGCTCCGGGTGGTATTGTTTTATGCAGATGTATCTCAACCGGTTCAAGTTTAAAATCTTTTTTTAACATCTTGTATGCTTTCACCACAAGGTTGTGCTTTCTTTCACCCGAAATATTTATTCCTGAAGTTTGAAACGTGAACTTCTTATTTGGTGAAATGATGATTTCAAGTATGTCATTCATTCCAATGGGGTACATCACCGTTTCTACGTTATGAAAACCATCCTGCCGCTTTTCAATTACTGACAGCCCGAGGTTTATTTTACAATTTGGGAAGCAAAGCATATAACAATTAACATATAACTTATAACTACTTAAACTATTTTTTTATTCTGATTAAATATAAGATTCAACAAAGCTAATATATTTATATTTTTGTGGGGAATAATAAATCGTAAATCAAATTTAAATGGCGCTAATAAATTCAGTATTATCTTGGTTGATGAAAAAGCGATTTCACCAGATCGAACTTTTTATGAAGTTTCCTTATGAAGTTCAGGATGAATGGCTTAAAAAGCTTCTTGTAAAAGCAAGGGATACTGAATGGGGAAAAAAATACGATTATAAGTCAATTAACTCTCTGAAAGAATATAAAGAAAGGGTTCCTATAAATGATTACGATGCTTTGAAGCCTTATATCAACAGGTTACGCAAGGGCGAGCAAAACATACTCTGGAATTCTGACATAAAGTTATTTGCAAAATCATCCGGCACAACCGCCGATAAAAGCAAATATATCCCCGTAAGCCAGGAGGCACTGGAGGAATGTCATTACAAGGGCGGCAAAGACATGCTTTCTATTTATTGCAATAATTATCCCTATAACTACATGTTTGCCGGAAGAGGACTCGCTATGGGAGGCAGCCATCGTATTACAGAAATAAATAATGAAAATTACTATGATGGCGACCTTTCGGCTCTTATTGTTCAGAACCTTCCTTACTGGGCTGAATTTATAAGGGTGCCCAAACGGTCGGTTGCACTTATGGACGAGTGGGAAAGCAAGATAGAAAAAATGGCAACCTCAACCATTAATCATAATGTTACAAATATACTTGGTGTCCCTTCATGGACATTATTATTATTAAGACGAATTCTTGAAATAACAGGGAAAAGCAATATACTGGAGGTTTGGCCAAACATGGAGGTGTTTTTTCACGGAGGAGTAAATTTTAGTCCGTACCAAAAACAGTTTGAAGAATTAATCCCTTCTGACGATATGCACTATATGGAAACCTATAGCGCTTCGGAAGGATTTTTCGGATTACAAGACAAGACCGATTCTGACGAACTGCTTCTGATGCTTGATTACGGTATTTATTATGAATTCCTCCCGACAGACCAGTTGGAAACTGAAACCCCCAAAACTTTATCACTTAATGAAGTGGAGCAGGAAAAAAATTATGCATTGGTAATATCGACAAATGCCGGATTATGGAGATATTTGATTGGTGATATCGTAAAATTTACTTCTCTAAATCCATACAGGATAAGGATTACAGGCAGGACAAAAAACTTTATAAATGCAGTAGGTGAGGAAGTGATTGTTGATAATGCAGTAAAAGCCCTTGCAATTGCCTGTAAAAAATGCAATGCTGTTATTAACGAATTTTCTGCTGCTCCTGTTTATTTCAAACCCGGCGAAAATGCCGCCCACGAATGGCTCATCGAATTTGAAAAACCCCCGGAGAATATTGAATATTTTGCCGAAACGCTTGACAACGCCCTGAAATCGTTAAACTCGGATTACGAAGCAAAAAGATACAATAACATGGTTTTAAGGTCTCCTGTCATAAAACAAATGCCTGCAAAAACATTTTACAATTGGTTAAAGAAAAAAAACAAGTTAGGTGGTCAGTATAAAGTGCCAAGACTGTCGAACGACAGAAAGTATGTTGATGAAATACTTAAAATGGTTAATTAAAAAATATTAATTTTATCCGTTTAAAATAATATAGGGAAATAGGGTGAATAAAGGTAATAAAAAACTTAGTTATTTTTCATGAACAAAAATTAAACAGATATGCATATAGCAGTAGCAGGAAACATAGGTTCAGGTAAAACTACCATGACGCGTTTATTATCAAAGCATTTTGGATGGGAATCACATTTTGAAGATGTCGATACCAATCCTTACCTGAACAGTTTTTATGAAGACATGCAACGTTGGTCGTTCAACTTGCAGATTTATTTCCTTAACAGCCGTTTCAGGCAAATAGTCGAAATACGGAAAAGCGAGAAGACCGTAATACAAGACAGGACCATTTATGAGGATGCGTATATTTTCGCTTCAAACCTGCACTCAATGAACCTTATGACCAAGCGCGACTTTGACAACTATATTTCATTGTTTGAATTAATGAGCTCTTTCATTCAACCGCCTGATCTTCTGATTTATTTACGTGCTGCTGTTCCTACTTTGGTTAACCAGATACAAAAAAGAGGCAGGAAATATGAAGAAGCCATCCGGTTGGATTACCTGAAAAAACTTAATGAACGGTATGAAAGCTGGATAGAAAAATACAAACTTGGAAAATTGCTTATTTTCAGTGTAGATGATATTAATATTGAAGAAAATCCTGAAGACCTGGCTATGATAATCGAAAAAGTAAATGCCGAACTGCACGGACTTTTTTGAATTACCTTAAATCAGAAAATAAAATGGTAAATACATCAAATCAGGAAGGGTTAGTACAATTTCTGGTTACATATTTTAAGCTGAAGCATCTTGTTTGCCTTATAATTCTGACTGCCTTTTTTATTTCTTGCCTGTCGGGTTATAAAAAGAAAAAGTTTTATAATGATGATGGCAAATTGGTTATGCAGGAATGGTACGATAAAAACAGCCTTAAATCCAATATCACTTTTTTGGATGATATACATAATGATTATATATCTGTGTCATATTATGAAGATGGCAGGCTAATGGATTCGGCAAAATATATAAACGATACCGTTGACGGATTAAGAAAATTCTATGAAGCCAATTCTGAACTGATGCACTTCGAGAATTATAAAAACGGATTTCTTAATGGATTTCATAAAGCCATTTACAGCAACGGAATTACAAGTTTTGAAGGATACCGGTTAAACGGTTACAAGGCTGGCGAGTGGAAATTCCATTACTCTGACGGAAGACCTATTACCTATGAATATTATGATTCGACCGGAAAAATAAAATATTTCAGAAAATATAACGAAGAAGGCGAAGCCGTGAAAGTGTCCGGTTCGGGGCTTATTAGCATATATCCGGAAAATAAATCCATACGTGTTTCGGATACTCTCAGAGGATATGTTGAAGCTGCCATACCACCTGCTTGCAAAGTGATCCTCAGTATTAAAGAAGCAGTTGATGAGCAAAACCCTGATAATTTTTTTATTACCGAATTAAAAAAATCGAAAATCGAATGGAACAGAAAATTTGGGAGCGCAGGAATGAAAAACCTGATTTTCAAAATTAATATTAAAGATTTAAAATCAGGTAAAGAAGAAGAATATATTGCCGAACAAAAAATTAATGTAAAAGCTGATTAAAACCATGAAAATTCTCGGAATCATTCCTGCACGATATGCATCTTCAAGATTTCCGGGTAAACCCCTTGCAAAAATAAATAGGAAGTCAATGATCCAAAGGGTTTACGAACAATCTGCTAAAGCCACTTCTTTATCAGACCTGATTGTGGCTACGGATGACAAAAGAATAGAAAAAAAAGTATTGGATTTCGGCGGAAAAGTGATGTTAACATCAACAACCCATAAAAGTGGTACCGAGCGATGCAGGGAAGTAATTGACGAATTACAGGCAGATGGAAATATCTTTGATGTAATAATCAATATACAGGGAGACGAACCATATATCAGTCCGAAACAAATTGATCAGGTTGCCTCATGTTTTAAATCAACTGATGTTCAGATTGCCACATTAATAAAAAAAATTACAACCCCTGAAGAACTTTTTAATCCGAATGTAAATAAAGTAATTATCAATAAAAACCATCAGGCAATTTATTTCAGCAGACAAGCCATACCTTTTATCCAAAATTCAGATAAACAGGAATGGATCAGAAAACACGAATTCTACAAACATATCGGCATTTACGCTTACAAGACAAACATCTTAAAAGAGATCACAAAATTGAATATTACTCCATTGGAAAAAGCCGAATCGTTAGAGCAACTTCGCTGGTTAGAAAACGGCTATAAGATCACTGTTAGCGAAACCGACATAGAAAGTTATGCAGTGGATACGCCCGATGATTTGTCAAAATTTTTTAACAAGACTTGAATTTAACCTCATGTTTTAGTAATTTAGCGCATTCGTAAATACCTCTTTATGCAGATTGACCATTACATAAGCAAATTGCTCTATCATCACGATTGTGTGGTCGTGCCGGGTTTTGGAGGTTTTGTTACTAACTATGCACCTGCAAAAATCCATCCTGTAAATCATATTTTTTATCCTCCTTCAAAAAGCATTTTGTTTAACTCAAAACTAACACAAAACGACGGACTTCTGCAACACAATATTGCCATTTCCGGGAAAATCCTCTACGAAGAAGCCAAAAGGATGGTTGAAAATTTTGTATGGGAATGTAAGCTGAAACTGAAACAAGGCGAAAGCATTATCCTTGATAAGATCGGAACCATAAGCATAGATGTTGAAGGAAACCTTCTTTTTGATCCGGATAAATCAGTTAATTATCTTGACGATTCTTACGGATTAACAACATTTATCTCCCCGCCTGTTGTGCGCGTACCCATGCATAAACGGCTTGAAAAGAAATTCATCGACCGTAAGCCTGTACCGGAAAGAACAGGCAGGATAAGAAAAATACACTGGGCATACCTGGCAATTATACCTGTGCTTTTGCTTATCGGATGGTTCACATTCAAAACCGGTTTCAGGGATAACACAACTCAGCAATCCAGTCTTGTTCCATCTTCAGAACAAACCAGCCCGGGAAAAGCAGCGAATACATTAAATGTTGAAAACAAAACTGAAATCATTAAAGATTTGAATTTATCTTCCAATGATGCGGAAACGAATTCCGAAACATCCCTTGAAAATACTGCCAGCGCAGCAAAACCTGTTTTAAACAGACCAAAATATTACATCATAGGCGGCGCCTTCCGTTATAAAGCAAACTCGGAAAGGCTTATTGCCACACTACGCCAGAAGGGATACGATGCAAACTCCGCCGGACAAAACCCCCGTGGTTTATACATGGTTTGTTATTTCAGCACCGAAGATAAAGCTGAAGCGTTAATGAACCTGGCAATGATACGTAAGGACGACAATCAGGCGGCATGGTTGCTTAAAAAATAAAAAATTAAACATTGAACGACATTTGGATATTAAAAAAGTAATAAGACTGTGTTTTTTCAGACGTAATATGAAATTTACCCGCTTTTTTCTATAAATTTTAAAAATGTATATTTAAAAAAAAATTGAATTATGGATGAACTTCTGAATATTGAATTTTGGGAAAATCATTATCTTAATCAAATAGAATATACTTTAACACAAGACTTAGAAAAAATGATTGATGGTCTTAAATCAAAAGATAAAATAAAAGAAGATTGGATTGAGGCTTTTCATAGAATTGATAAAATAAGACAAAATTCAGATTTTTCAAGAGGTGCAGAAAGAATATTTTATTGGTTATTTAATCAATTTGGAATACCAAATTCATCCCCAATCGGTTCTGATATGTTTTTTGAATTATATAATGCTTTTGTTCATATTGATATTAAAACAGCTAAAATTGATAATTATATCTACAACAAAATTTAACCTATTATGTTATTAAAAACTAAAGAAATATTCATTAATGATGCATCAGAATTTATCAAAAAATTCCATTTAGAAAATAAATTTATTGAAACATTTGGAAAATCAATTTATGAGTGGGTTGATAATTGTTTTATGACTGATGAAGAAATAATCTGTAATATGTTAGATAAACTTCATGATAAATATTTTTATACTATTAATCACGAAAATACTGGTAGTTTTGTAATTTTTAAAATTAAAGATTAATTATGCCTTCTTCTCATTACGAACCTATTTTTTATTCATTGTGCTTAAAAGCCATGGTGCCAACATTTGCGTTAATGCAAGATTTAAAACAATCTATTGAAAAAAAGAAAATAAAAAATATTGACTTTATTTGTTATTCAGAAAAAAAAATATTTTTAATAGATGTAAAAGGAACAAACAATTTAACAGGTGACACTAAAATATCAAACCAAGATATAGAAGCTTTAAAACTATTAATGGATATTTATGGGACAAATGCAACTGGTTTAATTATATATATATGGACAAAACCCAAATATGAGTATATAATCAAGGAAGATCTATTATTACATAAATTTAAGGTGAAAGCGATTGATATTAATTTATTCGAAGATAATTTAAAATGGTCTGGTAAATGGTCAAATAGTTCTAAAAATATTTATTATCGTTGTAAAAAAAATACTCTTAAAAATATTTGGGATTATATTCCTAATTTTAAATCACTTATTGAATAAGCGGCGAAATTTATGCTGGCTTATAAAGTTTACAAGACAATTCCATAGATTTTACCGTAACTTCTCCGCCTTATTGGGGGCAAAGAGACTATGGATTTAAAGGACAAATTGGTAATGAAAAAACATATCAAGCATACATTTATAAACTTATTACTATCTTTTCTTCATTAAAAGAAAAACTCACCCCGGAAGGTGTATTCTTTTTAAATATTGGTGATAAATATTTAGCAAAATATGGGAAATCACCATTAGGTTTTATTCCATATCAATTAGCCTATTTAATGGTAAAAGATGGTTGGATATTGAATGAAATAATAATCTGGTCTAAACCAAATCATATGCCCTCAAGCATTAAAAACAGGTTTGTTAATAGTTATGAACCGGTTTTTGTTTTTTCAAAAAATGAACATAATATTTTTACTAAAAAAAATACACATAATAATTTCTCTAATATTTTAAAAATCAACTTACAACCTACACCATACAAACACGTTGCGGTTTATCCGGAAAAATTAGTAGATAGCTTACTAAGAATTGTTGTTTTAAAAGATAATTCGACAATATTAGATCCTTTTGCAGGAAGTGGAACCACTTTAAAAGTGACTAAAGATTATTATAAAGCATTTAACGCTATAATGATTGAAAACCATACTGATTACATAGATATCATAAATGAAAGATGTGATTTAAATGGTCAGGTTGACATTTTAAAATATAATTTTATTCCTTATAAATACCAAACAAATAATTTAAATGAGCAGCTTACTTTATTTGAAGAAGAAAAACAATTATTAACTAATAAAGTTATTGACAAAAATGGATTTATTAAAATTTATAATGACAAGGAATCTTACTATAATCTTTTAGAACAATTTTATTCTGATACAATAAAAAATCACATAAACATTAATGCAACTTGCTTTATAGGCTCTAAAGATTTTGACATTGAACTAATTTATAAAACATCGTTACTTAATAATAAAGGATGGGTCATAAGAAATATGATAATAATTGAAGATATAAATCGCTGGTTTCCCGTCTTTATGATTGTTGACGACAATAAAAAAAATAAATATATTTTTAATTACGAAAATCTAAAACTAAAATCAAAAACAGAATACCAAAGAGATTGGAATTTGACAAACTTCATTGGTTATAGAGTTTTTAATTCAATTGACAAAATAAAAAAAGAAGGGAAAATAATAGAAATACTACAAAAAAAAGAAAATGGTTTTCTTGAATATGTTATCGTTGAATGGGAAGATAACACATACACAAAAGAATTTGTTATTTATTCAAAAAAAGAGATAAATCAAAATATAATCTTTGAAAAGAACTTTAATATTAAAGAATTAAAATCATTGACTTTTATAAACAATCATATACAATATAAGAAAAGGCAACAAAAGGAAACAATTGCACATGATATTTTAAATAGTAACTATAACGGTAAATTTAAGAACGAGAAAAGAAAAAACTGGGGAGCTTCACCTGGTGCCAGAAGTTCTGTAGAACAGGAATATTTTTCCACACAACGTCTTTATGATGTCAATCAAAATTTTATTGCAGATTATATAAATTTCAAACGTATTCAAAAAGGGCTTTCAAAACAAGACTTAACAACTTTATTTCCAAAAAACTATAAACATACAGTTGGGCATTGGTTACGGAAGGACTTTGGTGGTTCAATTCCGACACCAACTGACTGGTTTAAACTTACAGAAATTTTTGATTTGGATACTAAAATAACTAACTATGTATGTAAAACTGCATTAAAAATTCAAACCGTTAAAAATTCTGAATTCAAAATCCCAGATGACTTTCTAAATGTAAATTCATTAGGTTTATTTGATGAATTAATAAATGATAATGCAGACAAACATTCATATAACTTGCAGTAAATTAAATACAACGCTGATAGTGATACTTTGAAAATTTATATCTTTATTCAATAACTTTGCCACCGGTATAAAATTAATAGTTGCTGCAGTGCCAAAGAATAAGTTGAAACATTTTGCTGAGAATGTAACCTTTCCTAATTTCCTGCAGCCGGAAATTGATGATGTTATAAATGGGTTTTACCTGAAAGGAAAATGGAATCGTGGATTTTTCAAAAATAACAATCCGGTTATCCTGGAGTTAGGTTGCGGTAAAGGCGAATACACGGTAAGTTTTGCAAGAAAACATCCTGACAAAAACTTTATCGGCATCGACCGGAAAGGCGCCCGGATGTGGAGAGGTGCCAAAACAGCGGTGGATGAAGACTTGCGCAACATAGCATTTCTAAAAACGCAAATTGAACTTACCGGGAACTGTTTCGGGAAAAATGAAGTGAGCGAAATTTGGCTGACCTTTCCCGATCCGCAACCAAAAAAAAAGAAAGAAAGAAAACGGCTGACTTCACCTCATTTTCTCGAAATATACTACCGGTTCCTGATTCCCGGTAGCATTATCCATTTAAAGACCGACAATACCGGTTTGTATAATTATACACTTAAGATTATCGAAGAATATAAGCATGAACTTATTTTTCAAACAAAAGACCTGTATAATTCGGGTTATGAAGGTGATGTAATGGAAACTCAAACCTATTATGAAAAAAAATTCCTGAATGAAGGACAAAAGATCAACTACTTACAATTCAGACTGAATGACTTAATACATGAGGCATGAAAGAAAATGACTCGTTTTTCAGGCAGGTATATGAAGTTGTAAAGCTGATCCCGTATGGCAGGGTAACTTCTTACGGAGCCATTGCCAATTACCTCGGAAGCAAAGGTTCAGCCCGAATGGTAGGCTGGGCAATGAATGCCTCGCTTTCTTCTGCCGTCGCCATCCCTGCCCACAGGGTAGTGAACAGAAACGGTGTATTGACCGGCAAGCATTATTTTGGCAACCCCGATATCATGCAGCAGTTATTGGAAAACGAAGGTATTAAAATTAGAAGTGATAAAATATTGAATTTTGAAAAATATTTTTGGGATCCAGTGAAAGAAATTCAAAATTGAAAATTGCAAAATGACTGAATACTAATTTATTTTTTCTCCATCAATCGTCCGGTTTTATCAAAAAACAGCCCAAGTTGTTGAGGTTCGATTTTTTTCTTTTTACTGATTAGCTCAATATAATAATAATCCTTGCGGTCTTTCCGGGTAGCCTTTTCAGCATACATCACACGGTAATCAGGATATTCTTTATCAAGAAACCTTTGAATAGGAGCATATATTTGTTTTATGTCTAATTCAACTATTGTCATCACCCACTGTGCCGAATCGGTAAATTCGGCATAAGTTGAATACTCACGATAAGTAAAATTTGCCACCCAGTTTCCTTTGCTGGTTTCCCAGGTTACATCTTTAGCGCTGGAGAATCTGCTCTTAAACTTTTTCCCAACCGCTTTGGGGATATCGACAGTTAGCAAATATTGGTCCTTTAACTCCTTAGGACGTTCCACTCTTTGAATTTTACCGGATTTATTAAAAAATAATTCAAACACATACGGTTTGGACTGTCCTTTTTCAAGGCGTTCTAATTTAACATAATAATAATCCTTACGGTCGGCGCGGGTTACCTTCTCGGCGATTATTAATTCATCATGCCAATGGTTTTCCTTAACATACAGCACAACCGGTTGATAAAGATTTTTTTCCTTACATTCAACACGTGTCTCTACCCATTTCCCGTTTGGCAGGAATTCTGCCTTTGTCTTTTGGTCACGATAAATAAAACTCGCTATATAATTATAGTCAATGGTATCACTTAGATTTAGCACTTTTGTCCATTCAATGCCTTCGGCTCGCGGGAAGCGCTTTTGCCAGCCATCGATCACAGCAGCGGGAGTATCAGAATTAGGATCATCAATACCAACAATAGTTTGATCCTCTATGCCTTCGGGAGCTTTCACCTGTTCGATTTTCCCTGTTTTATCGAAGAAAAGTTCAAATATATAAGGTTCTTTTCTGCCTTTCTCTTTCCGCGAAATCTGAACATAATAAAAGTTCTGCTTATCGGCTCTGGTTGCTTTCTCGGCTAATATTATTTTATCTTTATTATAATTCTCGCTTATATATCTATCGATGGGTGGATAAATATTTTTAGTGTCCATATCTGTTATTGTCTGAACCCACTCACCTTCCGCAGTGAATTCCGCATAGGTGGATTGCCCCTTGTAAAAACAATCTACTTTATAATTATTGTCAACTTTATCCCATGAAACATTTTCAGCCATCGGAAATTTCTTGTTGAAATTTTTCTGCACTGCCTCAGGAACGTCTTTGTCAAATGAATTTTGGGCATTTATTAAAATGGCAAGAAAAAAAAACAAAACGGAGATAAAGGTTTTCATACTTTATAAAATTTACTTCAACTTAAATACATAAAAAATTCTTATTGGGAGATATGCAACTTATACTTTAAATTTTTTATAAAGTTCTGTAATTTATCCAAAAATAATAATGAAATTATAGCTTAATAATCTGGCTCCTGTCGGCTCCAACCGAAACCATAGCAACAGGAACGTTAACTTCTTTTTCTATATATTTAATATAATCAGTTAGTTGTTGAGGCATATTGTCAGGATTGGTAACATTATTTATATCGCTCTGCCATCCGTCAAGTTCGTGATAAACCGGCTCCAGCTTTTCATAAGAGGCTTCAAAAGGAATATGGTCGATAAATTTACCTCCGAACTTGTATTTGATTCCGGCTTTTATTTTTTCAAACGAATTCAGCACATCTGCCTTGGTCATAAACAGAAGGGTAACACCATTTAGCATAATGGAATACTTCAAAGCAGTAAGGTCTAACCAGCCACATCTCCTGGGTCGTCCGGTTGTTGAACCATATTCATTACCTTCGTCCCTAAGCTTTTGACCCTCTTTGTTTTCCTGTTCAGTCGGAAATGGTCCACTGCCAACACGTGTACAGTATGCTTTGAAAATTCCGTATATTTCACCAACTTTTCCCGGAGGTATGCCTAATCCGGCACAAACACCGGCAGCTATCGTATTTGAAGATGTAACAAAAGGATATGTCCCGAAATCAAGGTCGAGCAGGGTGCCTTGTGCTCCCTCCGCCAATACTGATTTATTATTGTTAAGGCTTTGATTTATAAAATACTCACTATTGATTTTTTGTATTGACTTTATCTTTTCAATTGCCGCAAACCATTGTTCTTCATAATCTTTAAAAGTTAAACCATCAAGCAAATAATTATGGTAATCGAACCCATAAGAATCAATTATACGAAGATGCTTTTCTTTAAGTTCATTGAATTTTTTCAGGAAATCAACTCTTATGATGTTCCCAATTCTTAATCCGTTCCTTGCGGTTTTATCAGTATAAGCAGGACCAATTCCTTTTAGCGTGGAACCAATTTTTGCTTTGCCTTTTGCAGCTTCATAAGTTGCATCCAGCAAGCGATGTGTAGGCAAAATAAGATGAGCCTTTTTTGAAATCAACAGGTTGTTTTCAGCATTAATATTGTTTGCTTTCAGGTTTTCAAGTTCTTTACCGAAAATAAAAGGATCGATAATAACGCCGTTGCCAATTACATTAATGGTACCGGGATTAAAAATGCCTGAAGGTATTGTGTGGAGAATAAATTTCTTGTTATCGAATTCTATTGTATGTCCTGCGTTCGGACCTCCCTGAAATCTTGCAATGATATCGTATTGAGGTGTTAAAACGTCAACTATTTTACCTTTGCCCTCGTCGCCCCATTGAAGACCTAATAAAACGTCTGCTTTCATATAAACATAGTAATAAATTATTTTTTACCGGCGCTTTTTTTTATGCCCGTAAAATGTAAGTGAATGATGTGTTATTACAACTCCCAGTTCCTTTTCAATTGTTTTTTGTATCTGTTTAATCCTTGCATCACAAAATTCCAAAACCTCACCATTGTCTAAATTAACAAAATGGTCATGTTGTTTAAATCTGAACGATTTTTCAAACTGGGCACAGTTATTACCGAATTGATGCTTGGTTACGAGATTACAGTTTAATAACAATTCCATAGTATTATAAAGAGTTGCCCGGCTAACCCTGTATCTGTTATTTTTCATCCTGATATACAAGGTTTCAATATCGAAATGCCCTTCTGTGTTGTAAATCTCTTCTAAAATCGTAAATCTTTCCGGTGTCTTACGATGTCCCTTGCTTTTAAGATAATCGATAAATTTTCTTTCTATTATTTCATAAGTGTCTTTAGTAGAGTTTTTCATTCTATATCAGTTTTTCATATTTCCCGACTATTAAACACCTACCCAAATTTTTATTTATTTTATTTTGATTTCCACACCCTGAACATTCGGGATTAGAACCGTAAATATTTTCGATAAAAATATGAATTTTATTATTATTATTTGGTATAAATAAAAATAATTTTTTTTTCAAAGGTTATTTGCTTATTATTTTCAGACTTATATTGAAAAAATATAGTATCTTTATCAATACCTTTTTCCATATTTTTCGGCAAACTTGATTAAAGCAAACAAAATGACTGAACGTTTTACTTCCTTAATTTTAAACTCCAAAGTTTATACTGAAAATCAGTTACACCAATTGGCTTTGAATAAGCTTTCTGTAAAATCATTGAAAGCCTGGAAAAAAACACTTTATCAATTTATTTTAGAATGGAACTCTGATAATCCCTCTGTTAAAATAAAAACATCAGGATCGACGGGCACTCCGAAATGGATAGATATTCCAAAAGAAAAAATGATAAAAAGCGCCTTGATAACAGGTGAATTCTTTAATTT
>JADHVR010000115.1 GCA_016783885.1 Bacteroidales bacterium | reverse complement strand
AGTGGCAATACAAGTATCGGCAGTACCCGGAATATATGATATTGTTGTTAATGTTACCATGAACACATCCCCGGCATTCGGATCATAAGTGTGTGTTATTGTTTGACCGTTACCGGTTGTTCCATCACCGAAATCCCAGAAATAATCTGCCGGTCCTGCAGGAATAACCTCACCTGTAAAGTCAAAGGTGATGTTATCATTTGTTGTGTACCAGAACCAGTTTTCGCAGTCGCCACCACCACCGCCGAGAATAATATCTTCACAATATGTATCAAAGCAATAATTGCTGGAATCCATAATAGTAAGGCATACATTATAAATACCCTGATTGTAATAAATATGTTCCGGATTTTGTTCATTCGAAAATGTTCCATCACCAAAATCCCACATCCAGGATGTCGGATCACCAATTGAAAGGTCAGTAAACTGAACAACATAATTTCCTGTTGGAACGGAATCTATTGTATATTCAAAGTTTGCCTGACAATTGCCACCCTGGTTCCCAACCCAAACTACCTGTGTAGAAGTGGCAATACAAGTATCGGCAGTATTCGGGTCATAAGAAGCAGTAGTTAAGGTAACCCAAACAATATTATACAATGCTGTATCATAAGTATGAGTAATGTTTTGTCCATTACCCGTTTCACCATCACCGAAATCCCAGAAATAGTCACTTGCAGGATACGGAAACGATTCTCCATAGAAATCGAAAGTAACGTTGTCATTGGTTTCATACGTGAACCAGTTCATGCAGTCGCCACCACCATTTCCTACAATTACATCTTCGCAGTAAGTATCCTGGCAGATTCCGGAACTATCCCAAATTGAGAGGCAAACCTGATATGTACCAAAAGCATTATAAGAGTGTATGGGGTTTTGTTCAGAGGATGAAGTTCCGTCTCCGAAATCCCATAACCAATTTGATGGATTGCCGGTTGAAGTATCGAAAAATATTATTGTTGCATAAGCTCCCGGAACCGGTTCGTAAAGGAAAGAAGCCTGACAACCTACGGGAGGAATACTGTCATTGCAAATTTCAAAATCGAATACAAATACATAATTGTCCGGATAGAAATAGCCTTCCTGTGAGTGCACCTGACCAATACAATCTAAAGTAACCGCACTAACTAACCCCTGGCTCCCTGCAGGAATTGAATCGCTGCCATAAAAGCCGGCATCGTTAGTGTAGAAGTCATAATCCTGGTTGATTCCTGCACTAATAACAGAAACAACTACAAGATGATTAGTGATTGGGGCGCCGGTAACATCGTCTGTTACATGTCCGGTAACGCCAGTTTGTCTAATAACCCCGAATATTGTTATTTGTACTCAATCTAATATTTTCTAAATAGCTGTTTTTTAAAATCATACGTTTTGCTGTTTTATCAATATATTTGCTTTTTAATAGTTTTTAGACAGTCTGACGCTCAAGGTATCGTTTTGAGCCCCAACCATAAAAATCATCGTAAAAAGAAACAAAACAGAACTTAGAATTTTTTTCATTTTAATAAATTTTTTTATGGTTAAACATTTATTTAATTCTCAGTTATGGCATTAATTACTGTTGATAAGAACTTTCCCGAAAACTTCGGGATATTGGTAAATTGCAATTTATAATGATTTTCTGATCAAAAAAATCTTCAATTATATAGACTTAGAAAATTTTAAAGGTTGCCTGCAAATCTTATTTTTTTATAAATAATCAATATAAAATCAACAATGGGAATATTGGGAATAGGAGTAATAGGGGAAATAAGGGAATTAGTGCCCTTACACCTTTATACCCTTATACTTTTCAGCATCAGTTTATTTTACAAACTTTCTCGTTTCAATTATTTTTCTGTCTTCTGAAATTATCGATAATAAATAAACTCCGTGTGGCAAAACATCACTATTAAAAGATAGTATATGAGAGCCTTTATTCAGGTTGATTTTTTGTTCTTTTACTTGTTGGCCACTTATGTTGAAAATATCAATCATTAATACAGCATTATCATCTAACTTAATATCCACACTGAATTTTTCTCTCACCGGGTTAGGGTAAACATTACCGATACTTATTCCTGTTTCAAAATACTCCTCAACTCCAACCGGATTATAATAAAGTTCGAGGCTGACATCGGTAACTGAGGGGTTGTCTTCGGTTAAGATGACTGTAGCCGGTACTGAGAACAATCCCGTGGCTTCTGCATAAAGTTTATAAGTGTCTAATGCAATGTTGTTAAATGTAAATATTCCGCTTTCATCTGTAAGGCAAAAAGTTAATGGATTGTCATTTTCGTCTGACAGCAATATTTCAACGTCAGACAAAGTAAAAGGAAACATCAGACCTTCCTTATATATAGAAATATTTCCTGAAATATTTCCAGGCCCTGGTTCTGTCCCGGGAATATCTGCCAGGTTTACATTAATATAGTAGTTGTTGCTGTCGTATAAGTGTACCGTATTTGCTTCATTCCAATATATCGCGCTTTCGTGGTAAGCTGTCAGATAATTATTATAATTCAATGAGTTTTCGGTTAAACCTACCTTAACTATGTAGTCACCCTCCCTGACCTGTGTGAACCAGTAATATCCGTATTGATAAAAAATATTTGTATCAACAGGTATTATGCTGTCTCCATATTTTCTGTATAAATACACTATGCCGGTATCTATTATTGTAGTATCACCGCTACAATTATTCAGGGGATAATTATCAATATATGCCAATCCTCCTATATCAAAGTAGTCAGGTGTTACAATAGTCTGGCAATAGTAATCGATGAATGTCCCTGCATTAGGGAAATTTCTTGACACTTCAAGACAAACCTCATATTCTCCTGATTCCTGGTATTGATGAACCGGGTTTTGTTGCATAGACATATTACCATCACCGAAATCCCATAACCAAAAATCGGGTTCGCCAATAGAAGCATCATTAAAATAATACATGTTTGAACCCCCCGAGATAGTATCTAAGCAAAATCCAAAATCGGCTGTAAGCGAATACCCTATTGAAGCTGTTTGGCAATAAGTATCGGTACAAAACATACCAAGTGTGTCGCTAATGATCGTGAGGCATATCTCATAATCCCCTGTAGCTGCATAAGTATAGATTGGGTTTTGTTCTTGTGAGAAATTTCCATCGCCAAAATCCCAAAACCATTTATTGATATAACCGGTTGAATTATCATAGAAATAGAATGTAAACGGATTAGCCGTGTCCTGATCATAATAAAAATCAGCCTGGCAATCACCCTGTTGATTACCAACCCAAATCACCTGTGTAGATGTGGCAATGCATGAATCAGCATTATTGGGGTCATAAGAAACAGTTGTTAAGGTAACCCAAACAATATTATACAATGCTGTATCATAAGTATGAGTAATATTTTGTCCATAACCCGTTTCACCATCACCGAAATCCCAGAAATAATCATTTGCAGGATAAGGAAATGATTCGCCAAAGAATTCGAAAGTAATATTATCATTAGTTTCGTACCAGAACCAGTTTTCGCAATCACCACCATTTCCCACGACTACATCTTCGCAGTACGTATCCTGGCAGGTTCCGTTATCATTCCATATTGTCAAACAAACAGGATAAGAACCTAAAGCGTTATAAATGTGTACGGGATTCTGTTCAGAGGATGAGGTTCCATCTCCGAAATCCCACAGCCAGTTTGTCGGATTACCTGTTGAGGAATCGAAAAACATAATTGTTGCATAAGCTACCGGAACCGGTTCATAAAAGAAAGAAGCCTGACACCCCGAAGGAATACTGTCATTACAAATTTCAAAATCGAATACAAATACATAATTATCAGGATAGAAATTGCCTTGCTGTACATGTTCTACACCTAAACAGTCGATAGTTATCGCAAGAACAACGCCCTGACTTTCACAAGGAATTGAATCACTGCCATAAAAGCCGGCATAATCGGTATAAAATTCATAATCCTCAAACATTCCAATACTGGAAACAGTTACTATTACAAGATGATCAGGGATTGGATCGCCGGTAATTTCATCGGTTACATCTCCGGTAACGTCAAGAGTCAAATCCTGAGCCTTAGCCAAACTAAAAAAAAGAAGCAGGAGTAAAATGACGTTTATAAATATTTTAGTTTTTTTTATCATAAACCAATTCTTAAAATTTGAATATCATACCTATTCTTAAGCCAATAGCATAAGGTGATTTTGAATATAGTCTTTGTTCATAAACCGGTTTCATGTAGTAATTAAAAACAGGCTCAGCGCTCAGGCTTAAATTATTTGTTAAGCTGTATGAAAATCCTATCGCAGCAGATAATTGCCAGTACGATTGTATCCTGTCGGGTGTTTCATCTGTTATTTTTATCCGGGTTGCCTTTTCATTTGTATAATCTATTCCAGGCTCATTACTATTTAATAAAATAGAATATATCGCACCTCCTTTTAAATAAATCGAAAGTCGTTTGTATTGATTTACTTTAAAACCCACAAAAACCGGCAATCTAAAATACGTATATAAATTATTGGTAGATGTTGTTGTGTTATAATCCACCGTATCATATACATTTTCAACAGTTGTTTTGAATACCGGTTCACCGGTTTCAGGATCTATACTGAAAGATGTAACTTCGTAGTAATACCCTATGCTATCGTACTGGGCATAATCAATACGATAAGCCCCGTTGTCTTCTGATAAAGCAATTCCTGCTCCTACCTGAATAAACCAGTCGTTACGGCTATAAATACCTGTAATATCAATGTTTATAGCTTTCTTTTTCGAGTTCTTTTCATCATTAATAAAAATTAACTCAGGTGTTATAAACAAACCGTAAGACCAGGCGCCTTTTCTTCCATAATCATCTTTTGGCACTGAAGAATTAAATTTGTAATCATATCTTAATTCTATATTCTTTATATACCTGTTATGTTTCATCAGACTACTAAAAGAAGACTTACTGATTTCGATATGCTTTATTTTTTCCAGATTATTTAACCTGGCTAATTCGGGATAAATATCGAAATGGTTTATCTGAGACTCAGGTAAATCGGTTGCTTTATCTTTAATTTCAGCTACTGAACCATTTGCTTTGCCAGGACTACTATTGATTACATCCAAATCAGCGATTTCAGAAAATTCAGCATCACTTTCTTTTTCTTGCAATACTTCCGGTGATTCATGGTTTTGATTATTAATAATTTTATTTGGTTTATCATCTTTTCCCGGAGTTTGATCTGTTAATTTTTCAGGCGAAATCATGTCTGAAGTTTCTGATATTGCACCTTTAAGCTCTTCTTCCGTATTATTAAAGCTTATATAAATGAAAGTGCCTGTAATAATTGCGATTAGAAAAACAATAACCGATAAATACCTGCCAGCCCCTGATAATAAGAGTCGTATGGATATTTTATTCCATACACCGGCTGACGGCTCTTTTTTATAGTCCTTCAGCGATTCCCTAAGCAATTCGTCAATATTGTTATAATTGTCTTTCATTTATAATTGACCGGTCTGTTACTTTGTTTAAGTTTTCCAATTTTTTTCTTAGTAGTTTTCTTGCTTTCGATAATTGCGATTTTGAAGTGTTTTCAGATATATTCAAAATTTTGGCTATCTCTTTATGACTATATCCTTCAAACACATATAAGTTCAGTACTACACGATAACCTTCAGCTAAATTCTGAATCAGATTCATCAAAACCTCTTGATCGACTGGTTCAAAAGATACATTATCATATTGCTCTTCCACGAGTTCAATATCCATCTCATTAATTTCGTTAAAATAAATTTTATTTTTCTTGTAATGAGAAATAGCTGTATTTATCATGATCCGCCTGATCCAACCTTCCAAAGAACCTTCCTTTCTGAAACTTTTAATATACTTAAAAACTTTAATAAATCCTTCCTGTAGGATGTCCTCTGCTTCTGCCATATTAATACAGTAGCGCATACATACACCCAACATGCCCGGAGCATACTGCTTGTACAGTTGATTTTGGGCACGCCTTTTTCCAGAAATACATCCTTCAATTATTTTTTCATCAACAGTCATCAAAAACCATAACTATTTAATAGACTCTTTTAGTAACCAATGGTTGCCCTTGTGTTTGAAAATAATTTTCATAGTGTTTAGATTAAATAAAAAAAGCCCCGTTAATATCGAGGCTTTTTAATAGATTATCTTTTTCCTATTCCTGCTTAATAAATTTCCTTATTACTTCTTTATTATTGTTGTCTTTAATCTTTAAAAAGTAGATTCCCTGTAATAAACCTGAGACATTTATTTTAACGGTATTTTTTCCTGCATAAGCAGTTTGAGAATGCTCCCTGATCAACTGTCCTGAAATGTTGTAAAGTGATATTTGAATATCGGCAGTTGCAGAGAGATTTATATTGAGATTGGAAATTTCCGATACAGGATTGGGATATATTTCTCCGATATTATTAATCCAATCAAAATCTTCAATTCCGTTAACACCGCCATTAACCGTAGTACTGATAGTAATTTCAACATTAGTAACTTCAGGATTATTTTCATTAAGTGTAACATCAACCGGATAAGTATATTTTCCTGTTACTTCTGCATGGACTTTGTAAGAACTTAGCTCCAGATCACAGAAAATAAATTCTCCTTCTTCATTAGAATGGCAGCATATAATCGGTTCGTTATTTTGGTTAAGCAGCAAAAGTTCAACATTGAAAGCCGGAAATAATTTGTTTTTATCCGGTTCATAACCATAAGTTATTGTTCCTGATATCTTACCGGGTCCGGTAAGATACTGACCTACGGGTGCCAATTGTATGTCATACTCACTGTTGGGGGCGTTATGAAAAATAGTATCAGCTTCTGTCCAAAATAGTTTATCACTGTAATAGGTAGCCATGAATTTATTAAGTAATACAGAATTCGGATCAAGGTCGGCTTTTACAAAATATTGACCTTCAATTACCTGGGGAAACAGATAAAAACCTAAAGTATCGTTGAATATTGCTGTATCTATTGGTACTATTTCTTTACCATTTATTTTATACAAATACGCATAACCTATGTCGATAGGAAAATAGGTAGCGAAAACATGACCCCCAATAAAGTGGTAATCTTTTGTAGTTACATTAACAAATTTAACAATTGAGCTTACATAAGGCTTGCAATGTGGTGTGGGTTGTATTTGAACGGTTAATTTTACTTTGTAAAGACCTTGTTTAGTATATTCATGTAATGGATTAGGCTGATTTGAGAAATTTCCGTCACCAAAATTCCAATGCCATGTAATTACCTGGTTGGAATTTGTATTATCATAAAACTGAAATTCAAAAGGATCATGCCCTGAAGGGTCAGATATATAATTAAAGTTTGCCTGGTACGAAATAGAAATTAATTCAACGGGTAATATAAAATTGGCAAACAAAATATTTTCTTCGCTCCAGTTAAACCGGAAATAAACTGTTGTATCATGATATACATCCAGGTAATCATAAGTATAAACCATCAAAGCACCCTTTAAATCATAAGTTGCTATAGTATCGTAATAAAATCCATCTTTATCACTAAATACTGTATTCGTGTAATGAAAATGTGTGTTATAAGTAGTGTCGGCAACTATAAATATTTCCTGTCCTTCAATGGGTGCGCCGTTTTGGCTGTTTGTTACCTGTCCGATTAAATATATTATATTTTTTTCACTAAAACCCTGAGAAAAAGCAGATGATGTAACCGAGAATAACAGTAATATTAAAAACCAATAGTTTAAAAAGTTTATTATATATTTATTTATATTCTTCATTTTTATTCGTGTCATTTTAAAAATTCAACAAAAAACCGGTTCTTAAACCTAACGAATACGGATGTTTTGTTTCCATCTTATTTCTTTCGTAAGCAGAATTTAAATAGTACCTGATCATCGGTTCGAGCGATATGCTTAAATGATTGCTCAATCTATACGATACTCCACCTGAAAATACAAATTGCCAATATGTTTTTATTCTTGCCGGTACTTCATTTTCAACCTTAAGTATTTTGTAATATTCATAAGGTATATTTACGTCAGGTTTATTTTCATGAATGAGTATTGACAATGATGGCCCTCCTTTTACAAACCATCCAAATCGTTTATGCTGGTTACCATAACCAAATAATAAAGGTATCTGAAGATATGTATAACGGTTTTTAGTAGGAGTGATAGTAATGTGAGTAATTGAGTCATAAACAGATACTGTTTCCGTATGATAAACAGGAGCTAATCCGTTTTGAGTTGTATCAAACGTTATATCATAAACGTCTTCATAAGTTCCAAGGAATTTATTATAGTCAACCTTATAATTTCCATCGTCAGTTGACCTTACAATACCTAAACCGCTTTGAATCATATAACCTGAAGAAAACCTGTAAATTCCGTTAAGTTCTAATGAATAGCTATAATTAATTAATTTATTGTCTGACGGATAAAAAATCATTTCCGGTGTAAAATATAACCCAAACAGCAAATCTCCAGGTTTCCCGTAATCGCTTCTTATATCAGGGTTTCCAGGATTGACTAAACCGGTCTCACCTTCCTGTTCGGACATATCAGATGGACCTTTGTTTTTAACTTGACCTAATTCATCAGAATCATTGCTGTTTTGGTTTTTATCATCAATAGCGAGAAGCTCTGAATCTTCTTCGGTAATCAATAATTGGTTTTCAGCAATATTCGTTACCATTGTCGATTTGTCAGGATTATTTTCCGTTACACTTTGTAAATTTTCAACAGATGTATTATTTTTATTATCTTCTATCACAAGTTCAGGTTCTATAAAGTTATTAACAGTGGTTTGAGTATTCCGAACCTTTTGACTCTGCCTGATGTTTTTTGCTGATCCGGCACCTTCATTTGTTAAGTCGGATATTGCTGTATTATCTTTCGTTTCTTGTGTTGTTTTTGAAGCTAACAGATTATCAACTGAATTTTTTTCATTATTTTCAAATGCCGGGTAATTATTGTTGTTGAAATTAACATTCCGGTCATCTTCAGGCGAACCCGCAAATTGATAAAGCATGAACAAGCCGGCAACAATCAGAATTCCAGAAATACCGGCAATCCCGCCTTTTGTGAAAGGTTTGCCGGGATTTGAACCCTTTTGACCATGTATATTTTGTTTGATGTTTTCCCATACATGACCGGGAGGATCCGGTCCAAAATCTTTGAACTTATCCCTGAAAAAGTCATCAATATTTTTATAATTTTTGCTCATTAATGCTAAATGCTGCTAATTTCCTTTAATTTCCGCTGCAATGTTTGTCTTGCTCTTGATAATTGCGATTTAGATGTATTTTCTGAAATATCTAATAACTGGCTGATTTCTTTATGCGTATATCCTTCCATTACATTCAGATTGAATACCATGCGGTAACCCGACGGCAATTCCCTGATGAGTGACAACAATTCTTTAACTGATATCTTATCCAATGCTCCTTCATTCATACTCAACATAATTTCAGCCTTCTCAATCTCAATATCTTTTAAATACTTAGCGTTCTTTTTATAATAATTGATCGCAGTATTTACAATTGTTCTTCTAATCCAGCCTTCCAAAGAACCTTCATTTCTAAAAGCTTTAAGGTTTAAATAAACCTTAATAAATCCTTCCTGAAGAATATCGTCAGCCTCCATTTGATTTTTGGCAAAACGAAGGCATACACCATACATTTTAGGTGCAAAGCGCCTGTAGAAAGATTCTTG
>JADHVR010000114.1 GCA_016783885.1 Bacteroidales bacterium | reverse complement strand
TTAGCCATTAAAAAACAGATTATTCAGAAATATTAATGGCTAAAGCCACACTTGTCTGTAAATTAATTGACCCCGCCCTGAAGAGACGGGGCAAAATTCATTGATTCAAGAATTATGCAAGTGAGAAATGTTGGTAATTATTTTATCCAGCACATTAAAATATTATTTAACCGAGAAATTTTTATTCCATACAATTTATTGAGAGATTGTTTGAAATTTATCCTTCAGTTTTCTTATGTGTCTTTTTCGCCATCTCATCGTTATTCCGCACTTGCGGGATGCCTCGATCTGACAAAAAATACATCATAATAAATTCTAAAAACAAAATTTAAACGGTCTCTGAGTATTTATTACTTTTGCACCTGAATTTTATAATGCTGTATTTGATGGTTAAAAAAACGAACCGCCTGAAGAAAAACAACATAAAAAGCGAAGCAAAAAGGTCAGGGAAGAAAAAAAAAGGAATAGGTAAATCTTCCGGGTCTTTTGCCGCTTTCCTGAAAAACGGGAAATTTCATAAAGTTACGGGGCTGTTTTTGGTATTATTTTCAATTATTCTAATTATTGCTCTCACATCGTATTTCTTTACATGGCAAGCCGACGATTTTATACCTCCGGGTGATCAGGCTGATAACTGGATCGGCACATCCGGCAGGGCAATATCAAAATTATTCATTGAGAAATGGTTTGGAATAGCATCATACTGCTTTGTTTTACTTTTTTTTATTTATGGCATAAAATTGTTTTTTAAAGTCTCTATACTGCCTATTGGTAAAACAACCCGGATTTCAGTACTGGCACTTATCTGGTTTTCCGTATCATTTGGGTTTCTTTTTAAAAACCATGACACCTTGAGCATTCTCGGCGGGCAGTTTGGCGCCTATACATCCAATTGGTTAGAACTGGCATTAGGCAAAATAGGTGCAGGAATCTTATTATTATTTATTTTGTTCAGTTTTTTAATTATTGCCTATAATTTCTCCTTTAAGTGGTTGAAAACCGGGAAAATTTTTAAAAGGAAAAAGAACAATAACTCAAAATCATCTGCTTTACCAAAGGAAGATTTGTATAACACGGTTGAATATGCAGTAGAAGACCAGGATGAGCAGGAGGGAGGTTTTGGAATTACAGAAAATTTTTCAGATGATCCTGAATCGACAATTGAACTTGAGACGGATAAGACAATTGATTCTAAAAAAACAAATAATAAAGAACCTGAGGTTGAATTAACTATTGAAACACCCACAGGTGATTCCGGTTATACTAATAATGGTAATAATAATAATAATACAGATGATTACCCGGAACATAAAACAACAGATGAACCTTATGATCCGCATTTGGATTTGCCTCATTATAAATTCCCGACACTTGATCTGCTTGAAGAGTATGGCAGCGATGAAATTACAGTTCAAAAGGAAGAATTAGAAAGAAATAAAAACAGGATTGTTGAAACTCTCGGTAATTATGCTATCCAAATCAGTAAGATAAAGGCGACTATAGGACCGGCAGTTACTCTTTATGAGATTATACCGGCTCCGGGAATAAGAATCTCAAAAATTAAAAACCTGGAAGACGATATTGCGTTAAGCCTTTCAGCTTTGGGTATCAGGATAATTGCACCCATCCCCGGAAAGGGTACCATAGGTATAGAAGTGCCTAATCAAAAGCCTGATATCGTCTCGATTAAATCTATCCTTTCATCAGATAAATTCCGGAATAACAAATATGATCTGCCTTTTGGAATAGGTAAAACAATTTCGAATGAAAGTTATATAGCTGATCTGACAAAAATGCCCCACATATTAATGGCTGGAGCTACAGGGCAGGGTAAGTCTGTGGGATTGAATGCAATAATTACATCATTGTTATATAAGAAGCATCCTTCCGAATTGAAATTTGTAATGGTGGATCCTAAAAAGGTGGAGTTAACACTTTATTCAAAAATAGAACGCCATTTTCTTGCTAAGTTACCCGATTCCGAAGAGGCTATTATTACTGATATCAGGAAAGTTGTCAGAACTCTCAACTCACTTGGTATTGAGATGGACAACCGTTATGAATTGCTGAAAGATGCTCAGGTAAGGAATATTAAGGAATATAATATAAAATTTAAGGCAAGGAAACTAAATCCGTTGCATGGTCACCGGTTTCTTCCATACATCGTTCTTGTTGTTGATGAGTTTGCCGACCTCATTATGACAGCAGGAAGAGAAATTGAAATACCGTTAACACGTTTGGCTCAGTTAGCCAGGGCTGTAGGGCTTCATTTGATAATTGCAACACAAAGACCTTCGGTAAATATTATCACCGGCTCAATAAAAGCTAATTTCCCTGCACGTATGGCATTCAGAGTGATATCTAAAATTGATTCCAGGACTATTCTTGATTCGGGAGGTGCTGACCAATTGATTGGCAGGGGTGATATGCTACTTTCGACAGGTAGTGATTTATTAAGACTTCAGTGCGCTTTTGTTGATATATCGGAGATTGATAAGATTACCGATTACATTGGTTCCCAAAGAGCCTATCCTGATGCATTCCATTTGCCGGATTACCAGGATGAAGAAAGCGAAGGTATTGGTGATTTCGATCCGAATGAAAAAGATGAATTATTCGAAGACGCTGCCCGGATCATTGTACAAACGCAACAAGGCTCAACCTCATTATTACAGCGAAAACTAAAGCTCGGCTATAACAGGGCAGGACGAATTATTGATCAGTTGGAGGCTGCCGGTATTGTAGGTCCTTTTGAGGGAAGTAAAGCAAGGGAGGTGAAAGTAGCCAATGAAATGGCTTTGGATCAATATTTGAAAGATTTGAGGGATAAATAAGAGTAAATACTAATGGTTCTATCGGGAATTTAATACATAATGGACTAATGATAGAATGATGAAATAATATAATGCTAAAATGATGCTCCCATTTACTCACTTAAGCATTTACTCATTTACGCATTTAATCGTCCACTAAAATAACAATAGAACAATACTAATTATGAAACAATTTATCTTTGTAATATTAATTTTAGCATCTTCACAAATACTCTATTCACAAGATACTGATAAAGGAGATAAAAAATCCAAAGAAATACTGGATAAGGTTATCGCAAAAACCGAATCGTATAAAACATTTAAAGCTGAATTTATATACAAAATGATAAATACAGAAGCCGGAGTTGATGAAAGTACCGAAGGGATACTTTTTGTGAAAGGTGATAAATACAGGCTTTTTATTGCAGGTCAACTGGTAATTTGCAACGGGGAAACCATCTGGACATATATTGAGGACGCTGAAGAAGTACAGATAAATTCCGTTGAAGACTCCGATGAAACAATCACACCAAGTAATTTACTTACTTCCTATAATAAAGATTACAAGTCAAAATTTGTTCGCGAGACCTTCCAGTATGGAACTACCGTTTATGTTATTGATCTTACCCCTGTTGAAGGTAAATCGTATTACAAAATCCGGTTAATCATCGATAAGAAAAGAGAACAAATACTGGAAATCACAATTTTTGATAAAAACGAAAGCACCTATTCTTACATTATCAATAAATTTACTCCGAATATTCCTGTTGATGATTCCGAATTTACTTTTAACCCTGCTGATTATCCCGATGTGGACGTGGTGGATATGAGGTGAGTCTTTAGCCCACAGAAAGTGAGTATGAGCCAAAATATTAAATATTTTTTCTTTTTGATAGGTGGTATCCTTGTATCGCAATGCATTAATCCTGTAGATAAAGAGATAAATGAGAAACCGCATATTTTAACCTTCGAAGAAACGGAAGAATTGGATTTTAATATCCCATACATACTCGATCTGCAAAAAGGCAATAAACACCTGGTGGTTTATGGTTGTTTGCATTCCTTTAATCCCGATGACTCTATGTTTCTCGATATAGAAAACAGGTTTACTGGCTTGAGTCCTGATTTTTCTTTAAACGAGGGAGGGGAATGGCAAATATTCAATACTAAAGATGAAACGATCAGGAAAAGCGGTGAACAAGGATTTTTACGGTTCCTAAGCATTAAGAATGGAATTCCTGTCGAGACGTTTGAACCACAACCACAAGAAGAATATCAATACATCCTTTCGAAATATCCCAAATGCGATGTTTTACTTATGTATTTCTGCAGACAGGCTGCTCAATTACAAAACCAACAAGAAATTACTGATTTTAAAGAATATATGCTGACATACATATCATATCTGAAAAGTAAGGGATTTCCAATTGGCGAACCTCAAAAGGAATATGACGATATTATATACGATTACGAAAAATTGTTCCGGGAAGAATTCAACTGGCGGGAGTTTAACCCGGAAAACGTATGGCCTGTTTATAATAACACAATTCTGAATCGTATCAACAGGGATATTACACTTTTCCGTGATGAATACATTGTTGATCTGATAGAAAATAAATTAGAAGAATATAACAAAATTTTCGTTTTAATGGGTGCTAACCACGTTGTTAACCAACAGCCTGTGCTGGAATATTTATTTTTAGGAACGGATTAATTTTAATTTATTGGAAAGTGTCGTTTGCTTCGCTTCATATGACTGTAAGGAATCCGTATGGACGGACAAGTTTTGCACATTTTGATTTGTTTCTTTTTCCGAAACCCGATAACTATCGGGTTCGGAATTGTCCCGTTAGGGACTAAAAAATGCAATAGTTTATCCCGTTTTTAGTATATTGACAGTAGTATAATATTTTCCTCACTGCTAACAAAGTTTATGAACTTTGTAAAGATGTTGAAAAAATTACTTAAAACAATACCGCTTCATCACATGATAAGCATCTATGATTCCCTGTTCACCGGCTTTGCTTATATTTTCACAACCCACAGTTTTCAGATTTAGAAAAATCAGAATTAAACCTTTGTTAAAATAAGCCTCTGAGAAATTCGGTTCAACCTCTATTGCTTTCGAAAAATCACTTACAGCACCCCAGTAATCTCCCATCATACATTTTACATATCCCTTGTTGAAAAAAGCATAATAAAAATCAGGATCCAGATCAATTACTTTGTTGTAATCCTTTATCACTTTCTCAAAAGAATGTTTCAGAAAAGTTGTATCAGCCGGATTATTGTTATGAGGCGAGTTAAAGCCAGAATTTATCTGGTATCGATTTTCATATTCGGAGTTGAGAAGTTCTGTAAGCTGATAGCGGGTATTAGCCCGGCAAAAATATGCCATTATAAAGTTTGGATTTAGCTTAATGGCGGTATTATAATCAAGCAATGCATTGTAATAATTTTGAATATGTGAATATAGCTCTGCTCTTTTAAAGTAATTTGCAGGATCATCGGGGGTAGTAATAATCTTCCGGTTTAGAACTACGATTTCTTCATTAACTGTGGTAATATCCAAAAAACTTTCCTTGCAGGTTAAAGTAATTACAGGGGCATTGTACATCTGTTTTTCATACGTGTCAAATATTCTGACACCTTCCAGGTCTTTTGAATAAAGTATTGTCGTAAAAATTGGTTTTAATTCAATTTGGATAACCTGGTTTTGAATTTTGCCATTTTCAGAGTTTTTGTCGTAGAATTCGCTGCTAAATGCAAGGATCCTCTTTAAGTACATTTCCTCTTCTAACTTCAGGCTGTCATTATTACTAAAATTAAATTTATTGATCAGGTATGCCTGCTTATGGTCTTCTTCTGCTCCGGTATAATCCTTAAGCTGTCTTTTTACAAGCGACCTTTCATAATAAGCATCGGCAAAATCAGGATAAATTTCTATTGCTTTATTATAATCTTTTATTGCACCGGTAAGATCTCCGGTAGTATGTTTTAGTCGTCCGCGATATAAATAAACAACAATATTATCAGGATTTATAACAAGGACTTTATCCAGGTCGTCAATTGCTCCTGTTTCATTGCCTTTCCCTATTTTCAATATTGCCCTGTTGTAATAAGCGAATGAGTTATAAGGCGATAGCACAATTACTTTATCCAAATCCTGAAAAGCACCTGAAGTGTCGGCAATTTCCATCCTAACTAAAGCCCTGTTGAAAATAGCATAAGAATTATCGGCGTCGGCGGCTATTGCCTGGTTAAAGTCTCTGATTGCAGAGTCGGGTTTGTGCATATCCATCCAAATAACTCCCCGTTGAATATAGCTATTTGTATTGGATGAATCATATTTAATTGCAGTATTCAAATCGGCAATAGCATCTTCGTATAATTCTAAACCTGCTTTTGCCATTCCTCTTATAACGAATACATTCTCCTTCTTGTATTTAAGTTCTATGGCTTTGTTACAGTCTTTAACAGCAGCTTTAAACTCCTGAAGGAATAAGTTTGTCCTTGCACGATTAAGGTAAATATATGAATCTTTGGGATCCAGTTCAATTGCTGTTGCATAATCTACAAGTGTGCCACCGAAGTTATATTGCTGACTTCGCACAATTGCCCTGTAATGATAAATTTCAGCATTGTACGGATCAAATTCACTTGCCTGAGTAAAGTCTTGCTCTGCTCCGATATAATCGTCAAGACTGTATTTAGCTATTCCTCTCAGAAAATAACCCTCGTACGATGCAGGTCTTTGTTTTACAGCATTATTGAAATATTTAATGGCTTCTAAATAATTTTCTTTATTTAGCTCAATTTTACCGAGATGTAAGTAATTTTCTATTCGCTGCGCAAAAACACCCGGCAGAAAAACAGCGATAAATAACACTATTATTAAATATCGTAATAAATTAATTTTAAAAGTCAACATGTAAACTGTAATACCGAAAATTTTTTGACAAAATAGCAATAAAGTTTAAAAACTCTAAAATATTTTTGTCAAATAATGTTAAATCTTTTTCATCATACGACATGTTTTTTTATAACATATCGAAATTTGTTTATTTTTGACACATATTAAACGCATAAGAAAAGGAATTAATATAAACATGTAAAAGGGTAAAAAATTATGAATGTAAAATCCAGCCCTATTAATGTTAATAAGCAAGGTATCAGATTCGCGCCTGATGATTCAAGGGTTATCACAAAATTTTACTCACCAAACAAAAAACGAATTCATCATATTATTAATAGAATCCTTGATTTATCAGACCAGGAAGTAAGTTTAATTCTTAAGCAAATACTAAAAAGATTTTCACACAGACATGGAGATATAAAAAGAGTATTCAAAGATAACTATGACAGGGTAGCTCTAAAAAATATTGATATATCACTTGAGAGAAGACTTTTAATAGGATCATATTTTACAATGGAATATTCTATTGAATCAGTAGCACTATTTAACCCTTCAATAGTTATTCATCCAAATCAAGGTTATTTAAACGGGGGTGATCTAAGAGTAATTATCAGCTTCAGAGCTGTTGGAGAAGGTCATGTGTCGTCTATTGTTTTTCGTGAAGGAGTTATTAATATAAACGGCGATTTAATACTTGAGCCTAAAAGTCCAATAGTAGAAAGGCCAAAAATTATTCCAAACCCTAAGTATATTAAAAAGGATTTTGTTTTAAAGTTAAAAGAAATAAATGCGTATAATTTAGTAAAAGATATTTTTAATGATTTATTAGATGAATTTACTATTGAAGAGTTACATGAAAGTATTGAAAAATTCAAGAAAAATACTAAAATAGATTATTACTATAATGAAGCTATTGAAACTTTATTATGGTTAGCAGGTTCAACGTATGAAGTAGAATTTGATAATGAGTTAAGTTTATCAGGCAGAGTTATTTTCCCTCTCTCTAAAAGTGATATTAAAGGATTAGAAGATGCACGTTTTATGCTTTTTGAAGACGAGAAAGGTAATAAACGATATTACGCTACATATTCAGCTTTTAATGGTTTAACAATATTACCTCAATTAATTGAAACAAAAGATTTTGTTCAATTCAGAATTTCTACATTAATCGGTAGTGGTTCACAAAACAAAGGAATGGTTTTGTTTCCTGAAAAAATTTATGGAAAATATATGATGGTGTCCCGTAATGATAGTGAAAATCTTTTCATTATGATTTCTGAGAATATTCATTATTGGGAAAATCCTATAATGATAAGAAAACCTGCTTTTTATTGGGAGTTTTACCAGATTGGTAACTGTAGCCCTCCATTGAAGACGGAAAAAGGATGGTTGCTGTTAACTCATGGAGTGGGACCTGTAAGAACTTATTGTATTGGAGCTATGCTATTGGACTTAAAAGACCCTTTGAATATAATAGGCATTCTAAAAGAACCTCTTTTGTTCCCAAATGAAAATGAAAGAAATGGTTATGTGCCCAATGTTGTATATTCTTGTGGTGCTTTAATTTACTGTGATAATTTGATCCTGCCTTATGCTATGTCCGACACTCGTTCGGGTATTGCCGTATTTAATGTAAATGAAATATTAGATAATATGATTTAATCAAAGTTCCTCAATCAATCCCGAAAATAACTTAATCAAATTTTTTTCAGCTTTTGCGGCGGTTTGAATGATATCGTCAATATCAACAGGCTTAAGATTATCAGGGTCACATTCGTCTGTTAAAACAGAAATTGCAGCGCATGGCAGGCTTATATGGTTTGCCACTATCACCTCAGGCACTGTTGACATCCCAACTACATCAGCACCTATTCCGCGCAGGAAACGGTATTCTGCCCTGGTTTCCAGGTTCGGTCCGGCAACTGCGACAAAAACACCCTTATAAAGTGTAATATTATTTTCTCTCGCTATCGTTTCAAGCTTATCATTTAAAAATTTCGAATATGGCTGGCTCATATCAGGAAAACGCGGTCCCTGATCGTTATGGTTATGACCAATCAGTGGCCCTGTTCCAAGCAGGTTAATATGATCATCTATCAGCATCAGCCCGCCTTTTTTAAATTCCAGGTTCATGGCGCCACCGGCATTGGAAATAAGGAGATGTTTAATCCCAAGCATCTTCATCACCCTTATTGGAAATGTGATCTGTTGTATGGTATAACCTTCGTAATAATGAAATCTGCCTTGCATAGTAAGAACTTTCTTTCCATTCATTTTACCGTAAATCAGTTTTCCTTTATGGAACTCAACCGTGGAAACAGGAAAGTTGGGAATATCTTCGTAATCAATCTCTCTTTCAATTTCAATCTTTTTAACCAGTTTACCAAGTCCGGTACCCAAAATAATTCCTGTTTCGGGGCTGGAAATACCTTCTGACTTTAAATATTCAATTGTTTCATTTATTTTTACTATCATACTATTTTTATTTTGTACATTTGGAAGGATAAAAATACAGTAATTTCTGATTACAAAAATTTAATACTTATAATACTACTCATGAACATTATCGCAAGAAAAGGACTAAGAAGAGCAAACAGCATCCGGAAAAAGTATTTTGGAGGCTATCTTATGCAAAACAGAATAAAGCTATTAAATCATTTCAATATAAAAACTATTCTGGATGTGGGAGCAAATACAGGTCAGTTTGCATATTATACGAGGAAATTCGGTTATCGAAATACAATCATATCTTTTGAACCCTTGAGCAGTGCCTTTGCTATTTTAAAAGATTTCTCAAAAAATGATTCCAAATGGGAGGTTGTCAACTCAGCTATTGGAGATATAGATGGAGAAATTGAAATAAATATTTCAGAAAATTCCCAGAGCAGCTCTATATTAGACATGATGCCCGGCCATGTTAAAAGTGCTCCTGATTCGGCATATACAGGAAAAGAAAAGGTAAAAATCCAAAAGATTGATACAGTCATCTCAAATTATT
>JADHVR010000039.1 GCA_016783885.1 Bacteroidales bacterium | reverse complement strand
AAAATAGAAGGGGCAGATGCTTATAAAGCAAAAGATTTTCAAAAGGGATTGACTTCTTTTGAGCAGGCAATAAAACTTTATGAAGCTGAAGGGAAAACCGATACTTCTTTGTATTACAATGCAGCAACTTGCGCATATAAAGTAAAAGAATACCAAAAGGCGCTGGATTTCTTCAATCAGTCAATTGATCTCAACTATAAAAAATGTAAAGCTTTTCTTTATAAGGCAAATACATTTAAAAAGCTTGAGAGGTATGAAGAAATGGAAGCTGTTTGTAACGAGGGAATTTCAGAATGTCCGAAATACCAAAAAAAGTATGATGAAATCCTTTTTAATTATTATTTAAAGTCGGGATTAAAGGTTTACAATAATGCAGCGAAAATGCAATCAAACGCTGCGCAATTCGTCGAGTCCGAACCTGATAAATACAAAACCGAAATGGAAAAAGTAAAAGAGGAATTCAAAGGTTCGTTGCCTATGCTTGAAAAAGCCCGTAAAATCAATCCTGATGATGAAACCTGTAAAAATGCTCTGAAACAGTGTTATAAGATTTTAGAAATGAGCGAAAAAGGGGCTGGATTTTAGGAAAGTAGGTATCCGGAAAGCAATCAAGGGATATTGAGTTTACTCCAGGAATTACATTAACTATAACAGGTTCATTTTTAACTCCTGGCTTTTTCAAAAGAAGAGGAATAGATTTATCATTTTTATCTGGTATTGTAACTTTCGTGTCTTTTTTTTAATCACTGCCAACGGAACGGCGATATAGCCAGTTGGCGCTTCTTTCTCAGGATTTCGGTTGATTTGTATTCGTTTATTTCTTTCATGTCTTTGTCTTGATGACCCGGATGCGCCAATTGGCTATGATCGCATGTTACCCAACGTACTTCTTTAATCACTTTCTTTTCAAGCGTTGGCAATTACATACTTATTGGGCATTTTTGAATTTGCGAAGGCCGGAATGAATGCGCAATGTGTAGGCAATTTCTGGTTTAGTCATTTAATCAATACTTTCTTTTTAACATTTCCTTTATTTGTTAAAATATCCAAAATATATAGCCCATAATCAATCTCAGAAACATCTAATTTATTCAAATTCGGATTAAATACTGCAATTTTTTTCCCTTGCAAGTTATATAATGTCAACGTTTTAAAATTTATCCATTCAGGTATTTCTATATGCAATAAGTTATCTGTAGGAATAGGGTAGATTTTTATAATACTTATTAATCTAAAATCCATAATTGCAGAAGAATTTGCAACATTAAATTCAAGTGTATCTGAATCAATATGAAAAATTGTATCTTCATAAAAAATTGTATTTGTACTAATCATTAAAGAGTAATATCCTGTGTTCAAAACACCTAATAAACACGTGTCTAATGAAATACAACCTACTTGAGGCCATGCACCAGAAATATCATAAAACAAATCTAAATTAATTGTTGAGTCAATAATGGTTTTTGAATAAAAAACAAGTGTTGGACATGTTTCCTCATAACCAAAAGGGAATTCTATTGGATTAATAACAAATATACTATCATTGCTTGAAGGTATTTCTGGTAATATAACTGGTTCGTAATAAAACCATTGTGCATTGATATTAATATAGATAAACATAATTCCAATTAATGCAACTATTCTCGAGATTATCTTGTTAGTTTTCATGATAAAGTTTTATTAACCCTTATTTTAAAAGATAGAAAAGAGAGACAGGGATATGTCCCTGTCTCTCTTTTCTTTTTTACTGCACTAGAAGAAGTTTTTGATCAACCATTTGGTCATCGCATACTAAAATAATTCCATATATTCCTGTTTCATAATCTGTAAGGTCGAAAGTTACCTCTGTTTGTGATACATCCAAAATTATCGTTTCTGTAGCCGGATTAAAAGGTTTGGTGATCAACAGGTATGCAGAAGAAATCCCTTCAACATCATACTCAACTGTTACTTGCCCGGTTGTTGGATTTGGTGCCATATTGACTATTTCGTATTGTTTTACATTTACCGTTACCTCATCATAATCTTTGAATCCATCGGTTGTTGCCAAAACTTCAAGTTTAAAACTGGTGGTCGTATCGAGAGTAACGTTGAAACTGTTACCCGTATATATTAAACTGTCCTGCATATTGTACCAGTTATATTCAGCAGCTTCGCCAATGGTTTCTGCGCTAATTGATACGTTTTCATTTTTGGAGGCTGTTTTGTCTTCTCCAGCATCTGCATCAAACAGATCTCTTCCTGGTTTTTTTATTATAAACAGTTCACCGCCTATCACCATTTGGTCAGAAGAGCGTCTTTCGGTGGCTAAATATTTGAATTCGGTTTTGTTTGATGCGGCACCGTCAGTTAAAAAATTAAAACCAACAAAGAGAGTGCTCCATTCATCCACATCGTAAGTAAGGTTTTCAAGAGTAGCAGGATCACCGGTAATAAGGATTTGTTTGTTCTTTAACTCCAAAATATTCTGGCCCTGCTTGCCACCTGCTGACCAAATTTGATACGTAAGGTCATCCAAGTCCAATCTAACTTCTGCTTCATCCAGAATTGAATTGCCAACACATGGTTGAGGAACTTTGAATTCAATTTCAAAAGTCGTTCTCTCTCTAAATATGTTTCCAAGTGCAATTACACCGCCTTGTTTAGGTGTATCATTTTTAAAATCAACAACCGTAACATTTTTCCATGCTATATTATTATTGTTATAGGCATTCATGTAAACTGATGTTCCTTCAGGAAAAGTCATAGGATCACTACTTGCTACAATTCGTGAAAGTAAACAAAAATGCCATGGTTCAGGATTTATGTCCTCATAATCTGAAGGATCAGGAACCATCCACTGAAACTCAAGTATTGTTTCAGAACCAGTTTGTAATATTGGTATATTTTGGGTTGAAATTTCATCGCCCATAACTGGATTTCCAGAACCGTTAAAACTACCGTCCCATGCTAATGCAGCGGAAGCTTTTGCCCAATAAAGTTTTAGTACTTCACTTCCATAAGATGCAGTTTCTCCTTTATTTGTAATTCGCACATATACATAAACTGGGTTGGTCTCGCTGTAAATTGGATTTTCATGTTCCTGGTTTTCAAAACCGTCAGGTTGATTTCTCACCCAAATATCAGGACTTACCCACATTGGTGTTCCTACTTCAGCTTCCTCCGGTTCAATGCCAAAATCATATTCTAAGTCTTTTATATAAAGGTCAACTTCAGATGTGTACATTTGAGACGCTGTATAAACTGTTTTATAACAATTTAATCGTCCATACCCTAATTCCTTTGAATGATCGGGGAAAAGGCTGCTCCAATTGTAGTTATAACCTCCAACTTTATCTGCTTTTGAATAAAGCAGATTATTTATTTGACTTATATTTAAATTTGGATTTGCCGAAAGGGCTAAAGCTGCACACCCTGAAATTTGAGGTGCAGCAGCAGAAGTACCACCCATTCTTCCGGTATATGCCAAGTTATTTGTTCCATAATTTGGCAAAATTTCTCCAACTGGGGGTAACCCACCCGTCCATGTTTCATGCCAGGGATTGTAACCTGCCTGATCTGGAATGTCAATAGTCCATACATTAAATGCTTCACCCACTATTTGACTATTGTAAGCAGTATGCGAGGGTGCAGAAATTTCAATTAAATTACTCGTAGGGCTATAATTAGCTTGTAGATCATCACGATCTGAGGCAGCAACTGTGATTAACCCTTCCGCGCTTGAATTTGCCGGGAATGTAACAAAACCATTATTATTTGTATTATGATTTGCTGTATTACCTGCGGCAAATACAACTAAACTGCCATTATTAATCGCATCTTCGATTGCCACAACTAAACCAGGTATAAGGTTAGGATTGTCTGAATTGTACCCCCAACTATTTGAAATTATATTTGCTTGGTTATCACTTGCGAATACTATTGCATCAATATAAACACTTGATGGATAATTGCCAAATGGTACCCGTATAGGCATGACTTTACACAATGGAGCAATTCCAGAAATTCCTTGATTGTTATCCTGTTCTGCTGCAATTATACCTGAGCATGCATTCCCATGATTACTATTCTCAACCGGGGAGGGATCATTTGGATCTGTTTGATCATAAGGTGCTGCAAAATTACTACCTGGCAACCTAATTTGGCGACTTGAAGGCAAATCAAAATGATTATCTGTTAACCCTTCGTCGATCACTGCCACAACGATATTATTATTCCCTTTAGAAATCTCCCAAGCTTCCGGAGCATCTATATCAGCATCCTCAGTTCCATAATGTCCGTCATTAGTCAATTGTCCGGTATTGTGAAGATAAAATTGCTGTCCAAAATACTCATCATTAGGAATATAACCATCAAATTTCTCAACCTTACAATAGAAATTTGGACAACAATAAACTGTTTTACCAGTCAATTGTATCTCTTTTGAAATTTGAAGCGCATTATTTACTTTAAAAATATCATATAATCTTGTAGAAACGACTTCTTGAAGACTAAAGAAATTGATTAAATAATTTTTAGTAGATTCTTCTACATTATCTTTAAATTGTAAGATTATTTCCCTTGTTGGTAATAATTCAAATCCATCTAATGTTTGGTAAACCGGATTTATATAGTAACTTTGTCCAAAGATACCTTGTATTGTGGTAATATCGTCAAACACTACATATAATCCAGTATGTAGCTTTTCATACTCAATATTGTTCTGGGTGAACAAATTTTCATCCACACCATTAGGAAATTCAATAACATATTTGTCATTTACTATGTTAAGGAAAACTTTTTCGTCAAATGAATAATAATAATCATCATATGACTGAGAAATCGCGAATGTTTGCATAAAAAGCACAAACATTACCGAAAGAATAATTTTATAACTCTTTTTCATTTTTGTGAAGTTTAAAATTTAACAATCTATTATCTATCTTAATTCCATGTTTTTCATGGTGGAATTAAAACCATGCATAAATTAAGATTGCGAATCTCATTGTTATTTAAAAATCACTATATTTGCAGGCTCACCTCCTTTCTTGTTAAGTGTTAAATATCAGGTCGATTTTTGTCATTTTACATAAAGGAGGTTTTTCTTTTGTTCCTTAAAACCTCCCATTCTTTTTAATGTTTAAAATTAATCATTTGTCTGTCTTTGTTGTATGTTTAAAATTTTAATCCCTAAAATTTTACTTTAATCATGATTTGTCTTGTGTGTTTGCCGAAAGCATGTGCCTGGAAAGTTAAGGGCTGAAATTTGGGATAGCACTTTACAGGCTCTTGCTTTTTGTGTTGGGTTCCTTTTCCTGCAATTTTTTTCATCTTTGTTCTTTCTTTAGTATGTTGGGTAACTTGCAAATATAAGTATTACGTTTATTTCTCCTATGAGAAATTATTTTATTTTTTAACTACTTGATTTATAATTATAAATCCGTTTCTATTCTTGTTAACCATTTATAACCGGTTAATGTTTTTAAAATCAAATTAATCGTCCCGCACGTGTGGGATGCGAAATATAAAAACAGGTGATTTATTTATACGCAATTAATTAAAGTACTGATTTATATTTTTCTTATTCTACCATTCTACCATTTTACCATTTTACCTTTATGCCTTTATACCTTTTCTCATAATAAAAACCTCTCAGCATTTTCAGGTTCTTCAATATCAAATTTGACTGTACAAAGCTCAGGTCCGTCATGAGAAGCATTAATTGATATGGTCTTTCCAAATTGCTGTTTCCAAAACCCTGTAAGCCTGGTGGATTCATGGATGTGACCGTGTAATGTAAGCAACGGCTGCTTTTCTTCAATAAACTGCCTTATGGCAACACTGCCAACATGAACATCTATTGGCAGGTTATCTACCAATAGTCCGTCAAGCCATGCTCTGTCAAGGTATGTATTGTAAGGAGGGGAATGAAATATAAATACCGATTGCGACAACTCCTCACCTTTTGTCAGTTTATTTATATCATTTTGAATTGTTGAATTTTCAATGTCATAAGCAGGTGGTACGGTACGAAATCCTTTTGAAAACGGCAGGCATCCCGGTCTTACTTTAATGTCAATGTCATATTTCTCCCAGTCTTTGATACCGAAAGGTGTAACAGGAACATAAGTATAACCGAATATCTTATAATCCGCAAATTCAACTTTTTTAAAATGAATGTATTGCCATATCCCAAGTCTCCCGGCTTCGATAATTTTTTTCTCTTCCGAACGGAAGTCATCATTGCCAAGGATCAGGAAAATTTCAGGATAACGATTTTTTAATTCCTTTTTCAGGCTGACAAATTTTGGGATAAGGAAATCGCTTACAAAGTTATCGAAGTTACCTGTTTTTCTTAATCCGTGTGGCAGAAGGTCGCCCCCGAAAAAGACAACATCAGGTGTTTCTTTTTTAATTTCATTTAATAGTTTTGCATAACGGTCGGTAAAGCCATGCAGGTCGGAAACGAAAAAGCATTTTGTCATGTTATAGTTTTTTATTTTATCACGAAATTATACTTTTTTTTGAAAATTGTGAGAATATTTAGAGCCTTTCTATAATGTCAGCAACAATAACTCCATTAGGAGTTTAACATTGGTAGAAAAATAATAAAAATTCAGATAATGCTCCGTAGGTGCATCACAATAAGAATATATGTTTTGCCCTTACGCCAGTACGTCTGTACGGGGCATTATGGACTGACACTATTTTTACAGATTGTTCGCTCCGGCGCTTCAGTCCCCGCTATGGCTCTCAATGACGGTGTGAGTTGACATTAAAAAAACCGACAATTCAAAATTGCCGGCTTAACAAAAGCATTCTGAAGAATATTATTGAGGGGTTTATCTTTTAATGAATTTCTGTGATACAACTGTATTCCCGTCAATAATTTTTAATATATACATTCCCATCTCCAGATTACGGATATTAATATTATGACTTAGGTTCATTGGCATTCTGCCATGATCAACCTGCCTGCCATAGCAGTTGTAAATCATGTATTGAGCATTAGATGTTTGAGGTGAATAATTCAATGTAATATTCGAAGTAGCCGGATTAGGATAAATATTAAGCTCTGATTTAATTAAGATATTTTCTTCCGAACCGAGCCATGCATAGCCAAAATGATCCGGATCCTGGAAATAGTAAGTTTTAACAGAATCGATATATGACATAAGCAAATCAACAGAATTGATCAAACTATCTCCCCGTGCAGTTACAAATGCTATATCTATTTTATGAAATCCCCCCGGTTCAAGGGTAAATGGTCCCATTGAGCATAATCCCCTTCGGTCAAAGGGAATATTCCCTGCTGTTTCTTCAGTCCAATCAACCGGACCATAAGGTGGTATTCCATTCGTACCCCAGTTACAGGGATCAGTTAACCCCGGGAACATAAAATTACAGGCAGGACCATAGGCGCCGGACGACACATGTCCGTTTCCTCCATATTCCATTACGGTGCTGTCTTTCCATATTCCTTTTAAATAATTATAGTACTGAAAAGCTGTTTGTGGGTCTCCTGTTGGACCGCCGGTATTATTAAAATAGATAAAATTATTCATTCCATAACGTTCATTATCAGCAATGCTGTCTCCAAAGCCAACACCATTAATACTTACATCGCATCCGCCGGTAGGATTGTCAATCCCGTCAGGATCCATATACGGACCCCCTAATACAATTATACCCTGTGCAGGAGGATTTGCCCCGTAAGCTTCCGGTTCTCCATTACCATCAATTGTATCTCCATTATATGCGTAATAGGCTCCTCTTGCCACATCGCAGCCTATAAAATCATCCCAGGCATAACCAAGGTCAATATCTGTAAATAAACCTGCATAAGTTTCTGTTAATGTATGCAATGAGCGGTTAAATATCTTATAGCTCAGGAAAGTAGTGTTGTGTAGCTGCGGATTATCCAATGCTTCAAAAGCATACGCAAAACCATGAATTTCCACCCCGATAGGTTCGCCTCCGCTTTCAGTATGGAGTTTCTGGTCATTAAAAATAAAAAATATTGTTTGATCACCTCTGATCAACGGATAATCGCCTTGCATTGGCTCATAAATGCTATCTCCATTCGTATCAATAAAAGGCGCCAGGTAAAAGCTCTGCCCGAGTTGGAGATCGCCGTGAGCAGGCCATTCTAAAATATTTTCGGGAGGTTCGTATCCCGGATCGCTCCAATGAAATATATGATACACAACCTCATCTTTATCCAATTTCCAGGCTTTATTCCATTGTGAAGCTATTGTAGTATCTATCCAGGCATTTCCATCGGTTGTTAATGGTCCCGTCCAGTAATCTATTCCCAACTGCCTGTATCTTTCACCGGCAAAACGTAACTGGTCGTTTTCGTCCATCCCGCCAAGCCAAAAAGCAAAATTGTATATAGTATGTTTGCCGCTGTCTTTTGGAAATTCATAAAAGGGAAATTCAAAATTCCAGAAATGATTTCCATAAGCATTAAACCTTGCCCGGATGTTGTTAATATCTAAAAATTCATAACTATAATTTTCAATGTAAAGACATACAGTCCCTTCCGATTCAATTCCTGACGCACCGTTTTCATCCTCAATTTTATAATTTAAGCTAATAAAACCGGTATCAGGAAAAAAATGAGCATCCTCAATATAATATGTTATGGTACTATCACTAAAAGAAAGTGCAAATTCAGCCAATACTACTTTAATATCGTCTCCATCAGGATCGTAATCATTATCTGTAACGTTCACTGTAATAAGACTTCCAAATACTGCCGAGGCACTGTCATCAACTGCAACAGGTGGTTGGTTTTGTCCAAAAACAATAATTGAACTTACAATAGAAATAATAAATAATAATTTTTTCATAATGATGTAATTTTAAAGGTTAAACAATATTTAAACCCGTTGAAAAGGAATTTGCAAGATTATTGAATGTAAGCATATAGATATTCAGTTTGTTGGTTGAGTGAAATTTTGCAAACCTGTTTTCTACGGGTTAAATCAAATTGCAATTTGCTTGTGCTTTTCAATTAATAAGACGAAAGTTTTTTCCGGCAGGTTGTATGAGATAGAAATTGCAAAATGAAAAATAAATTAGCGGATCAAATGCAGGTACCCGGTTAATATCTTTTTCTCTTGCTTTTTATCATTAGAAATTACATAGCTTGCTTCAAACATATAAGTATCTACCGGACATTTTGTACCATTATATGTTCCATCCCAGCCAAAAGAAATGTCGCTACAATAAAAAACCCGCTGACCATAACGGCTGTAAATTGCCATTTGGAAATCATACACTATTCCGGTAATCCTGGCTCTGAAAATATCATTAACACCATCGTTGTTAGGAGAAAAGGCATTTGGAAATAATACTTTAACAGGTACCATTTTAATATTTATTGTATCGTAAGCCCTGCATGAATTTTTTACAACCTCCACCCAGTACGTTCCTGTATCGGCAATATATAAATATTGATCCCTGCTCCCATCATTCCATAAATAATCGTGCATATCATCTCCCGCATCAAGGACGATCGCATTTCCCTGAGATATCACAGTGTCGCTTCCGAGATTAACTTGGGGGTTTTGATATATGGTAACATTTTCGGTAATAGTATCAATAGCACCACAATGATATACCTTTAAATTAACCGTGTAACTTTCGAAGAAATTAAATTTGTGTTTATAAGTAAAAGGATATTCGTACTTCACTGCTTCAGGTATATTATGTCCTAAACTCCATTTCACCGAATCAATGTTATTTGAATAATCGAACGAAAATGATGTAGTTTCACCCACACAGGCATTTTTATAAGTAATTGAAGGATTGTTAAAATAACTCTGGTTAAAATCGGGCAATCCCATTAAACAATTTTTTCCGTTAAGGTAGATTTTTTTTTCTTCAAAACCACAGTCCAATCCTATAAGATTTGGATAATTAATAACGCTCAGATAAGGTTCATTTACAACAGCAATATATATTTTACCATCAATACCGATTTGCAAGGCATATATATTCCCGGTTGCAATAATTGTAGCGGAATTATTAATTTCCTGTTCCGATTCAAAGGTCAGGTCATATTGAATAAGCTGATATGATTGCCCGCCTGTACTTATATAAAGATTTTTTCCATTGCCGGAGAATTCGATTCCGTAAACATAGCTATTGTCATTTTTATAAATTTTTACGGGGTTGGAAATAATTCCGGTCAGATTATCAAAATCAAATAATTCAAGATAAATGTTTGATGAGTTTACCGGTGAACCGATAATATCGCCAGATGGCGAAGCTTTTAAATATCCTATATCAGCTTTAATTTTACTTCCCGCCTGGCTGATTACAGGAGTTAATGAAATACTTCCGGTATCTGATACCATGTATGATAAAAACTCCGGTGTTTCCCTTTTATGAATAATCACCCATGAATATTCAGAATTACAATGATTGAGAGCTGTAATTTTTTCGACAACATTATCGGTAATAAAATTATTTTTAATAACAACATTGCCCAATCCGTTTTGTAATCGCATATCAATTTCGGAATATGCAAACCCGCTTGTATCAACCGTAAATAAATAATAAATATGTTCATCGTTCGGCTTGGGAATGATCACGCTATTCTGATTTACTATTAAACTTCCTGCAATCCCATCTCCATTCGGCATTACGTTGTGCTGCCGGTTCCACACTTTTTGCCCGTTTGTATAAAATTGCAAATTACCGTTTTTATCGCAAATAACCGAACAACCCGATTCGGCTGTCATCATACTGTTAGTTATTACAACCGGACTGCCTCCACTGAAATCCAATCCTGCCCCTTCCCCAAAATACCAGATGTTTGCCCGGTTTTGAGAAAATACCGGGATGGAAATAAAAAATATTAATATGCCGGTGATAATTCTTTTTGTCAATATTGAAGTACTTTAAATATCAAATTTACAGGAGTCATAATTGTTTCAATTCATCCCGAACCCGATAGTTATTGAGTTCGGGATTGCGTGATGAATTATTCAAGTTAAGTATAACGATTTGTAAATATGGCCCGTAGCCGTTTCTTTGCAGGATGTTTATTGATTACTCGTATTTTTATACTACTACTCATTTGTCTTGATAACCCTTAAGCGGCTATGGGCTATGATTTGCTATTATGCACAGGGGTTAATATAATTCCTTGATTATTTTTTTATTAAAAATTCCGTTGTCAGTATACATTCTTATTATATAAAGTCCGTTTGGTAAATCACTTACATTGACCGAATATTGATTTGATATAAACTTTATTTGTTTAACAACGGTTCCTTGCATATTTACAATTTCTATCAAATTAACATTTATGTTGGTGAGATGTTCAATGGTCAACTGGTCAGTTACCGGATTAGGGTAAACATTCACCTGATAGTGAGGCAATCTAATTTCGTTTGCTCCAAAAGGTATACCACCTTCATTAAAGGCTGTCAATCCGCCAGAATAAGTTCCAATCCACTTTGTCACACTTTCGTCTATGGCTATTGACCTGACAGAGCCACTAGGCAATCCCGAATTGGAAGTGTTATAAACCGTCCAGTTTGTCCCGTCAAATTCTGCCAGGCCACCACCATCAGTCCCAATCCACTTGGTCCCACTTTCGTCTATGGCTATTGATCTGACATGGTTATCGGGCAATCCTGAATTTGAAGTGTTGTAAGTGGTCCAGTTTGTCCCGTCAAATTCTGTCAATCCGTCACCACCATATTCATCTCCAGACCCAATCCACTTGGTCCCGCTTTCGTCTATGGCTATTGTATGGACAGCGTCAGAGGGCAATCCCGAATTGGAAGTGTTGTAAATTGTCCAGTTTGTCCCGTCAAATTCTGCCAAGCCGCCATCATAATAAGTCCCAATCCACTTGGTCCCGTACTCGTCTATGGCTATTGCATAGACATAGTTATCGGGCAATCCCGAATTTGAAGTGTTGTAAACCGTCCAGTTTGTCCCGTCAAATTCTGCCAATCCACCATCACCAGTCCCAATCCACTTGGTCTCGCTTTCGTCTATGGCTATTGCATTGACACCGTTATCGGGCAATCCCGAATTTGAAGTGTTGTATATTGTCCAGTTTGTCCCGTCAAATTCTGCCAATCCGCCTCCACCATACGAATCCCAAGTCCCAATCCACTTGGTCCCGCTTTCGTCTATGGCTATTGCTTTGACTTTGTCACTTGGCAATCCCGAATTGGAGGTGTTGTAAACCGTCCAGTTTGTCCCGTCAAATTCTGCCAATCCGCCTCCACCATACAAATCCCAAGTCCCAATCCACTTGGTCCCGTATTCGTCTATGGCTATTGATCTGACATAGTTATCGGGCAATCCCGAATTGGAAGTGTTGTAAACCGTCCAGGTGGTACCGTCAAATTTTGCCAAGCCGTCATCAGGATTATAATAATAACTCCCAGTCCCAATCCACTTGGTCCCATTTTCGTCTATGACTATTGCATAGACATCGTTAGAGGGCAATCCCGAATTTGAAGTGTTGTAAGTGGTCCAGTTGGTCCCATCGAATTCTGCCAATCCGCCTCCACTATACAAATTCCAAGTCCCAATCCACTTGGTCCCGTATTCGTCTATGGCTATTGAAATGACATCATTATAGGGCAATCCCGAATTTGAAGTGTTGTATATTGTCCAGTTTGTCCCGTCAAATTCTGCCAATCCGCCACTCGCTGTCCCAATCCACTTGATCCCGCTTTCGTCTATGGCTATTGCATTGACACTGCTAGAGGGCAATCCCGAATTTGAAGTGTTGTATATTGTCCAGTTTGTCCCGTCAAATTCTGCCAATCCGCCACCCGCTGTCCCAATCCACTTGGTCCCGCTTTCGTCTATGGCTATTGATCTGACATAGTCATTGGGCAATCCCGAATTTGAAGTGTTGTAAACCGTCCAGTTTGTCCCGTCAAATTCTGCCAATCCACCACCACCAGTCCCAATCCACTTGGTTACGCTTTCGTCTATGGCTATCGCATAGACCCAATTATCAGGTAAGCCCGAATTTGCTTTGTTGTAAAAAGTTGGAATACCGGTGGTTTTGTCAATTTTCACTAAACCACCATATGTACCAACCCACATATTATTGTCTTCTTCCGCCAAAGCATAAATATTATCACCGTTGGTGTAATTAAGCCATTGTGGGTTTTGGGCATTTGTATAGCATGCAATGCCAATTACTGTAATTAAGAGTAAAATTAACTTTTTCAAGTAACCTCCGTTTTTTAGTTTTAATATTTAATTAAATGATACGTATAGTAACTAAGTTTTTTTCTATTGGTTGTCTTACCCTTGTGCATAACTAATAACTAATAACTATTAACTTATAGCTTCACATTAATTCCCGTTATCACTCCAAATGTACTATATTTTTGTTTTATGGGATAATCATCTTTAAATAAATAAGAAAGGTTTCGTTTATAATATGGCTTCACTATTAAACTTATCCTTTTACTTATTTGGTATTGAATTCCTGCATTCAGGATATAATTAATTGATGTACTCCTGATAAATTCTGTTGAATTATTAATTTCAACTAATGAATTGTTTGTTAAATCCGGCAGATTACCTTTTGCTGATACTAAAAACCCAAAGGAAATACCTGTCCCTATTTCAAAATTTAACTTTTTCTTTGTTGTATGAAAACCGAATAAAACCGGAATTTCAATATAACCGTAACGATTTTGAATTGATGTAGCTGATTCTATCTCTTTATAAACCGGCATCCATACCGAGTCGAAACCAATGGGATAAGGTTCGCCAATGAAAGGAGGGTCATAAATCCATACGTAGGTTGTATCAATATTATAATAACTCTTGAGTGAGTCAATTGCATTCGTTATAAAATTGTATTTAGCATTATCTCCGTAAACTGAATAATTGATCCCGCTTTGGATAAACCATTTGTTTATTGAAAATTTTATTTCAGCGCCCAATCCCGTTGTATAAATCGGGCCTTCACTGTTTTTCCTGAAATTAATATAATCTTCATAAATCGGATCGGCAGATAAAGACTTTGAAACATAAGAAGGCGCAATATAAATATCCATCGACCATGATGTTGCCCGAGACGGTTTAAACGAGTTACCTGTTAATGTGGCAAGCGTATTTGAATCGGGTCTGCCTGTAATTTCAGGGATAACATCTTCTTTCTCACTTATTTTAAATTCGCTGATATTTTTAAATGTTAATTTTGAAAGATATCCTGTGATAAAATCATCAGAATTCGATGTTATATCGGCTTTCAATTTTTCATTTTCCGATAAAATTGAAGAACTATCAAAATTTCCGTCAGATTTTGCAGAGATGTGATTTTCGGTTTCAGTTGTTGATACTTCATATAAAACGCTTTGCTCTTTTTCATTTTCTACAATTACTAGGGCAGGTTTATCTTTAATAGTTTCCTGTAAAGACAATGAACCGATCGCCGAATCGTCTGAAATTAAACCCAGATTACTTATTTGATTTTCGCCGTGTCGGGTATAATCATCATTGTTTTGTTCATTTGTAACGGACAGGATTCCAATAATAACGGCAGAAGCTGCTATCAGCAACAACACAATCCATAATCCGTATTTCTTCCGAAAAAGCATTAGAGAAAGTTTTCCCCAGCGATCACGGGAAGTATCTGATTCCAGGTTCTTTAAATGCTTCTTATAATATTCATCGATATGTTCTAAATTATAACTCATTATTCATTCATCTCAATTAGTTTTTTTTGTAATAATTTCCTTGCCTTAAAAAGCTGTGTTTTTGAAGTGTTAATCGAAATTCCCAACATGTCTGCTATTTCCTGATGAGAGTAACCTTCGATGGCAAACAAGTTGAATACTATCCTGTAACCTTCTGAAAGTTGCTGAACCGTATTTAATATTTCTTTGGCTGAAAAACTTTCTAAGAGATTAGCTTCAATCACCAGTTCATTTTCAAAATCATCAATGTCGGAATGATAATAATGCTTTTTGTTCTTTCTGAAATTATCAATTGCCGTATTTATCATCACTCTTTTCATCCATCCTTCAAAAGAACCTCTTTTGTTGTACGATTTTGTTTTAGAAAAAATATTCATAAAACCGTCAAGCATTACATCTTCAGCTTCGTCTTTTGAGGAACAATATCTTAGGCAAATTCCAAGCATACGCCTATAATAATAACTATAAAGCGTCTTTTGAGCTTTACGTTTATTATTTATACAGCCCTCAATTATTTGTTCTTCGCTATAACACATTACCCTTTAATTAAGACGAAGGTGTTATTAATAAAGTTGCCAGTCGTTCTTAAATTCCAATCACAAATATAGAAGTTATTCCTATCTTTGCACCCGATGAAAAACATCCGGAATTTTTGCATAATAGCGCATATTGACCATGGCAAAAGTACTCTCGCTGACAGGCTTCTGGAGATGACCGAAACTATCTCCGAAAGAGATTTGCAGGAACAGGTGCTTGACGACATGGACATCGAACGTGAGAGAGGTATCACCATAAAGAGCCATGCAATCCAAATGGAGTATGAGCATGAAAACGAAAAATACATTTTAAACCTGATAGACACACCCGGTCATGTTGACTTTTCTTATGAAGTTTCCAGGTCAATAGCTGCTTGTGAAGGCGCTTTACTTATTGTGGATGCATCGCAGGGCATACAGGCTCAAACTATATCCAACCTTTATCTTGCTATTGAACATGATTTGGAAATCATTCCGGTTCTTAATAAAATGGATCTGGAAGCAGCTATGCCCGAAGAGGTAAAAGACCAGATTGTTGACCTTCTCGGCTGTAACAGGGAAGATATCATAGAAGCGAGCGGTAAAACAGGCTATGGCATTGATAACATATTAAATCAAATTGTTGAAAAGATACCTTCTCCGAAAGGTAGTCCTGATGCTCCTTTACAAGCCCTTATTTTCGATTCGGTTTTCAATTCATACAGGGGTATCATTGCTTATTTCCGAATACTGAACGGAACAATAAAAAAAGGAGACTTTGTAAAGTTTGTTGCAACCGAAAAGGAATATAATGCAGAAGAAATCGGAGTATTGAAACTGGAGTTGGATCCCAGGCAGCAATTAAGCGCCGGAGATGTGGGCTATATAATATCCGGGATAAAAACATCCACGGAGGTTAAAGTTGGAGATACAATAACACACGTTAAAAATCAATGTGACAAAGCTATAGAAGGTTTCGAAGATGTAAAGCCAATGGTGTTTGCAGGTATTTATCCTGTTGATGCTGACGATTATGAAGAATTAAGAAGCTCTATCGAAAAACTACAGTTAAACGATGCGTCCCTCACTTTTGAACCCGAATCATCAGCAGCGCTGGGTTTTGGTTTCCGGTGCGGGTTCTTAGGTTTGCTACACATGGAGATAGTGCAGGAAAGGCTGGACAGAGAATTTGACATGGCTGTGATAACAACTGTCCCCAACGTTTCGTTTAATGTAATAACTAACAAAGGAGAAACTATTGAGGTTCATAATCCCTCGGGAATGCCTGAACAGAAATATATTTCACACATCGAAGAGCCATACATTAAAGCGCAGATTATCACCCGCTCAGATTACGTGGGTGGAATTATAAAACTTTGCATTGATAGAAGAGGAACACTTACAAACCAGGTTTATATCGGAACTGACCGTGTAGAACTATCTTTTAAGATGCCTTTAAGCGAAATAGTTTTTGGTTTTTATGACAGGCTAAAAAGTATCTCAAAAGGATACGCCTCTTTTGATTATTATCAATCAGGGTTTAAACCTGCAAAGCTTATAAAATTGGATATTTTACTAAATGGTGAAAAAGTGGATGCACTTTCTACTTTAATCCATGTAGATAATGCATACGATTTTGGAAGAAAAATGTGTGTAAAATTGAAAGAACTTATCCCGCGTCAACAATTTGATGTGGCAATACAAGGCGCTATCGGATCGAAGATTATCTCAAGGGAAACTGTGAAAGCTCTCAGGAAAGACGTAACAGCCAAGTGTTATGGTGGGGATATTACCCGAAAACGAAAACTGTTAGAAAAACAGAAGAAGGGAAAGAAAAAAATGCGGCAGGTCGGAAATGTTGAAGTTCCACAGAAGGCTTTTCTCGCTGTTCTGAAACTTGATTAAAAAAATTTGCATAATTTATAAAACCTTTGTAATTTACAAGCGTTTTAAACAATATCAAAATAAATTAATTGTTTAATTAAGCATACTATTTTCTTAATTTTGTTTTCCTTATAATATGGATAGGGATGGTAAAACAGGCATAGGATTTTCTTTTCTCAAAATATACTGGTCTCAAATAGATTTGCGAATAGTCTGTTTGTTAGGAGCAGTTATACCGAAATCATTATTTGTTAAATTAAACAGAATCGGTTTACTTACGGTATTCCTGTTGTTTTTTGTCTTTCACTCCAATCTTGTTGCCCAGTTTTACAATGGTTCGCAAATGAATTTTGGTAAAAACAGGGTACAGTACAAAGAATTTTTCTGGACCTATTACAAATTCGAGAATCACGATATTTACTTTTATCTCGGTGGAAAAGAACTGGCATTATATACTGCAAATTACATTGATGAACATATTGATGAAATAGAGGATAAGTTGGATACCGGTTTTGAAGACAAAGTTCAGTTCATAATTTTCAATAATTTAACCGATCTGAAGCAAAGCAATATCGGACTTATTAACGATCAAAATTACAATACGGGAGGAGTTACGCATATCATAGGTAAAAAGATTTTCCTGTATTTTGATGGAAGCCATGAGAACTTCAATAAACAGATCAGATCAGGTATTGCACAGTCAATTGTTAACCAGTTGCTTTATGGCAGTTCAATTGGTTCACAGATAAAAAATACTTCGCTTTTTCCTTTTCCCGACTGGTATATGAATGGGCTTGTTTCTTATATTTCTGAAGACTGGAGCACCGATATAGATAACTGGGTGAAAGACGGGATAATGTCAGGTAAATTTGATAAATTCAATCAATTATCGGGAACGGAAGCAACTTATGCCGGTCATGCATTTTGGCGTTTCATTGCTGAAAAATACGGTGAATCATCCATTTCCAATATTATTTATATGGCAAAAGTAAGCCGCCGTCTTGAAAGCGGTTTCCTTTATATACTTGGTATTTCATTTAAAAATCTTGTAAATGAAGCCCTTGCATTTTACCGTGAGAAATATTACAATAATGATTCAGTCCGAAATTTCCCGGAAGAATCAATCCTGAAGAAAATAAAACCAAATACCGTTTACAGCCACCTGAAACTCAGTCCGGATGGTAATTATGCAGCTTATTCTTCCAACAGATCGGGTCAGTATAAAGTATGGCTAAGAGACTTGAATACCGGTAAATCTAAAAAGCTAATGAAAGCCGGGTTCAGGCTGGATGAAAAAATTGACTATTCTTATCCGCTTCTGGCATGGCATCCAAGCGGACGAATATTATCCATATTAGTTGAGCGTAAGGGAGAGATATACCTTTATTACTATATTTTAGAAGAAAAGAAATTAGAAAATGTAATACTTTACCAGTTTGAAAAAGTGCTGGATTTTGCTTATTCTGATGATGGCAGAAGCATGGTCATGTCTGCCGTTCAGAGGGGGCAGACCGATATATTTGTTTATGATATAGGTTCTAATTCTTATGAACAAATTACTAAAGACCATTACGATGACCTTTATCCAAGGTTTATTAACAATTCAAAAGAAATAATTTTCAGCTCAAACCGGATAAACGACACAATAAGGTTTGAAAATAAATATAAACCCGGTGAAGTTCAGAAAAGATACGATCTGTTTCTTTATAAATACAACCAAAAGAGTAATATCCTTATGAGGGTGACTAAAACTCCTCTTGCCGATGAAATACAGGCAATGGAATATGAGAATAACTTTATTGCTTATCTGAGTGATGAAAATGGTATTTATAACCGGTATATAGCAAGGTTCGACAGTACAATCAGTTTTATCGATACTACTACTCATTACAGGTATTTTACAAAATCATTTCCGGTTACTAACTATTCAAGGAATATTCTTGAACAAGATATTGTTCCTGAAATTTATAAATACAGTCAAATTATTTATAAAGACCAAAAATACCGGATGCAAATTTATGATCAGCTACCGCCTGAATCATTAATGCCTGTTCACCTTGAGAATACTATGTACATGGATCAGCTAATAAATCTTTTTGGTAAAATGTCGGAAAGTGAAGAAACAAAGTTTATGGAAACAGGCACACTAAAACCGAAGAAACGCAGAGGTTTTTCTACGGTAAGACAAAGCGATGCAATCCAGGAATTTTTTACGGCAGATAGCTTAAAAGAGGGAGAAAAAATTGATATAAATAATTATACGTTCGACAAACAGGATGTTATATCGACCGACATGAAAAATTGGGAATACACAATGATTGATGTTCCCCTGCCCGGTCAAAAGGCAAAAGATAAAGACGAGCCTCCTAAAAGACTTAATTACAATGTTGAATATTACCTGAACGAAATTGTAACACAAATCGATTTCTCATTTTTGAACCAAACTTATCAGCCATATACAGGAGGCTCTTCGCCAATATTTCTCAATCCGGGATTTAATGCCTTGTTTAAGGTTGGCGTTACCGACCTGTTGGAAGATTACAGAATAACCGGCGGTGTAAGACTAAATCTAAACCTCGCCAATAATGAATATCTCCTGAGCTTTGCAAATCTGAAAAATCGCCTCGATAAAGAGATTATTTTTCACAGGCAGTCCATCGAAAGTTATAATGATTATTGGGATATAATAAGGGTGTATTCACATGAATTGTATTATATTTTAAAATGGCCGTTTAACCAGGTAATGGCTGTTAAAGGGACACTTTTGTACAGGAACGATATGTCGGTTAATATGGCAACAGATGCAACTTATCTTTCCCGACCGAATACTTATAAAAACTGGGCAGGCGTTAAAGGAGAATTCATTTATGATAATACTAAAAATTTGGGGATGAACCTATACCATGGTACCCGGTTTAAAATCTTCGGTGAATATTATCAACTAATAGATGAACAGGCACAAAATCTGGTGGTTTTGGGATTTGATTTCAGGAATTATCAACGGTTGCACCGTACACTTATTTGGGCTAACAGGTTTGCCATAAGTACTTCTTTTGGTAATAATAAGCTTATTTACTATATGGGTGGAGTGGACAACTGGTTATTCCCAAAATTTAACAGAAACACACCGATTGACCATGAACGAAACTATGCTTACCAAACCCTGGCTACCAATATGCGCGGGTTTCATCAGAATATCAGGAATGGTAATAGCTTTGCTGTAATAAATTCTGAACTCCGGTTTCCTGTATTCAGATATTTTGCCAATCACCCGATTAAATCGGACTTCCTGAATAATTTTCAGATAGTGGGATTCGGAGATGTCGGGACTGCATGGACAGGCTTGCAACCTTATTCTAACGATAACTTCCTTTATACAAAAATTATTCAACAAGCACCACTCCGTATTACAGTAAAAATTCAGAAAGACCCGATTGTGGGTGGATTTGGATTTGGTGTCAGGAGCCGGTTGCTTGGATATTTTATCAGGGCTGACCTTGCCTGGGGTGTTGAAGACCGAAACATCCAGCCTTCTGTTTTCTACCTTAGCCTTAGCCTCGATTTTTAGCCTGTATAACTCCTTATCCCAACTAATGATTAAGCCATTTTTTAAAGTCGCTCAATCTACTGTAACTGACTATTGTTTCGCAATCTGTTTGAGGCTTTAATTCTATCTTAATCCGGCTTTTTGATAATGGATACATATTTTCAATAGCATTGAAATTAACGATAAATTGCCGGTTTATCCTGAAAAATTCTTTTGGGTTAATAATGTTTTCTAATTTATCTAAAGAAAAATCTACAGGATAATTAATATTGCCTTTAGTACAGAGAAAAACATTTTCACTCTTTACATAAAAATAAGCAATATCATTCGCTTTTATGCTTTTTATTTTTTGTCCGTAACGAACGATGAACCTTTCCTGGTATTCGGTCTTTTTTATAAAAGAATCAATTAATGAGTTAAAATCAATTTCTTTTGCTTTTTGTAATTGATTCTGTTCTTTGAATTTATTTATACTTTGTTCTAATTCCTTTATTTCAATCGGCTTTAACAGGTAATCAATGCTGTTTACCTTGAATGCCTTAATCGCATATTGGTCGTAAGCAGTGGTAAAAATAATTGGTGTTTTTACTTTAATCTGTTCAAAAATCTTAAAACAAAGACCATCGGCGAGATGAATATCAAGAAAAATTAAATCCGTTTTATTGTTGTTCAGCCATTTAACAGCACCTTCAATAGTGTCAATTTTACCTTGAATATTAATATTTTTATCAATTTGGCGCAGCATTTTTTCCAGGTTATTTGCTGCAATCTTTTCGTCCTCAATTATTAAAACTTTCATATTTTTAATTGATTCTTCTTTCCTATTCCTCCTCTATAAGCGGTATCTCGGCAATATACTCATTATTCTTAATATAAAATTCGGGTATTAAATCGGAAATGTGTTTATACCTTTCGGTTAAATTATTCAAGCCAATTTTTGTTGATTCAATCATATTATCTTTTAACTGAATATTGTTTTTAATAACCAGGCAATTATTTTTATCGGTTATACTGATTTTTAAAGGATTTTTTTCTGAAATGATATTATGCTTTATTGCGTTCTCAACAAGCATTTGAAGCGATAAGGGCGGAATGTAATTGTCTAATTTTTTTGCATCAATATCAATAAAAACTTCAAGATTTCCTTCATGCCTTATCTTCTGGAGGAAAATAAAAGAATTAATAAAATCAATTTCTTCGCTAAGTTTAACAACAATTTTATCTTTTACATTCAGCACATAGCGATAAATTTTTGAAAATTCTGCAATAAACTTTTTTGCTTTTTCAGGATGCGTGTCTATTAAAGAATATACAGTATTTAGGCTATTAAAAAGGAAATGAGGGTCAACCTGATTTTTTAATGCTTCAAATTGCGATTGTATGTTTTCACGTTTTAGTTGTTCAGCCTCCACTATTGATATTCTCCATTGCTTAAAATAATAATACCCTTCAAGAACAGACATTGCAATTGTGTTTATTATTATTGCAATAATTATATTGTTGAACAAAACAAAGCTGAATTTTCTTTCCTGGAAGTGAGGTAATATGGAATAAAGTATCAATGTTAAAATTGATATTATTACACTTGCATTAATGTTGGTAAATACTGCTTTAAATATAATTCCTTTAGTAAATTTACTATCCCCCCAAGGATATTTGCGGCGAAGAAAATTGATTGTTTTAATATTTACAAGAAAAATTAAAACAGCTACGGTAAATGAAAATAAAAAGCCTATTGCTCCTGCTTTTATAGGTTTATCCACATCATCTGTAAGCAAAAATTTAAAGTAAAAATAGGTGGGGATAATTATTGCTATTAAAATGCTGGCATATATTATTTTTTTATTGAATTTCATTTTTAAAATGCCTAAAATATTACTGGTTACTGGTCACTTGCAACCTGCAACCTGAAACCTGAAACTTGCAACCTGAAACTTGCAACCTGTCTTCCATTCAAAGTTACTAAAAAATTACCCTAAACTGCGCAATAGGGTAAATACCTAACTGGTTAATCATTTCCTCCTCACCTGTTGTAGTATTAAACATCATCATATACGGATTTTTATGGTTTGTAACATTACGAATATCAATAGCCATTTCCTGTGATACTTTTTTCCCGTCTAACCTGAAGCCTATCCTGATGTCAGCCCTGAAATAAGAATCGAACTGCTCGGAAAACGGTCTTGTTTCATCAAGTTCGGTTTGGTGATTTTTCATTGATTCTTCCACATCAACGGGTGTATATCGCAGTCCGCCGGCATAAGTTATTTTAGCATCAATTGTAATGAATTTTTTATGTTTGGCATTTTGTTTTCGTGAAGATAACTCAAATTCTTTTCCCGCCAAAGCATTAAAAACATAATTTCCGTTAAAAGCCGTATTTCTTAACACTCCATCGCTGCCCCTATATTTTGATTCATATAAAGAACCAGTAAATAGATAATATAATCCTTTATCAAGAAACCGCTCAAAAGTCAGTTCTAATCCGTAATTATAGCCGGTGCCGGTGTTTTGTAATGAATCGGGTGAAAACCGTGTAAAAGAATTGTTGTTCAGGCTTGAATAAGCACTTTCCTCTTGTTCAACCAATGCCTGGAATATATCCTGGTAATAAACTTCTGCTTTAAATCTTAGATTTTTTTTAAAATAAATATCATATCCCAAAACAAAATGATTGCTTTTTGTAAAATCCAGGTTTTTATTTGGCAGGAAATGATTTAAATCCGGCAATTCAACCTGTTTGAAATAAACAGTTAAGGGCTGGGAAATACTATGCAATCCGTAAGCAAATCCAAGCGATTGGGTATTAGACAAATGCCATTTTATTCCAAACCTCGGTTCAAGGGAATTGCTGTTATTCAAAACTAATTGCTGATAATGAATGCCCGGATTAAATACCAGGTTATCTGTTAGTTTATATTGCCATTGAATATATGCTTCGTACAAATAAGTAAAATCATTATTATCAACCATTGTAACAAACCTGTCTTTGGAAGCATCATATACAGAATCGGTCAAATTCATGCCAATCCTTTTAACATCCACACCTATTCTGAAATTATTCTGTGAATTGATTTTTTTATTGATATAGAAATTACCGAAAATTCTCGAATCAGTAAAATTACCATGATAATAAGGACGGGGTATATTTGTTTCGGTACTTACCGAGTCAACAACATTTTCATTAAACATTACGGATGCACCGACAATCAACTTTGAATAAGTGGTGCTGTTAATTATTAAAGTATGAGAAATACCAATTACACCCATTTTGCTTTTTGACAAAATATCACGATTATCATAAGTATAAAAATCCTCATCATTTTTGGTAGTATCTCTTTCGCTATATAAAAAATTAATATCGCTTATTCCTCCAAGACCGAAAATTGATATTTTTCCTATTTTTTTAGTAAGAAAATTAAATTTGAATGTTAAATCCTGATAATTAGGGAGAGCCGTGCCTGCTCCAAAATCAATCCCTATTGCCTGCATCACCCCCATTGTTGAATAACGATAGTTGATTAAGTATGAAGAATTATTGTTTTTAGAAATCGGGCCCTCTGCACCAAGTTCAAAACCATTAAAGCCTACTTGCCCTAAAAATTCATGCTTATCATAATTTCCATTACGCATTCGCAAGTCGAAAACACCGGATAGAGCGTTCCCATATTCGGCAGGAAAAGCGCCTGTCATAAAATCGGAATTTGAAAGAACGTTATTATTTAACATACTTACAGGACCTCCTGTAGCGCCCAATTGTCCGAAATGATTAGGATTTGGTATATCAACGCCATCAAGTTGCCATAATAATCCTGACGGTGAATTGCCGCGAATTACAATATCGTTCAAAGCATCGTTTGAAGTACAAACACCTGCATAATTAGCAGCCATCCTCGAAACATCATTCATTGCCCCGGCAAATCGCTGAGTTTCTTCAACAGAAAAGGTCCTGGCACTAATACTCGTCATTTGGTTTATAGTTTCCCCTTTTCGCGTAGCAGTTATTACTACTTCATCTATTTTTTGAACCTTCTCCTCCATTTCAACGTTCACCACCAATTCTTTACCCGATATAAGATTAAGATTATTTATTGTAGCAGTATGATATCCAATATATCTTACCTGTAAACTTACCCGTCCGACAGGAACATTTTCAAGGACAAAATAGCCATCGTTATTTGTAGTTGTACCTATAAGAGGGTCTGTTTCTAATAATATTATGGTAGCTCCCGGAAGCGATGCAAGTGTTTGTTTTTCAATTACCTGCCCTTTAACGGTTTGAGTTATGTTTTGAGTAAAAATCTTATTACTTGTTATTATTAAAAGAGCAGAAAGACAAAATAATTTTAGTTTATTCATAATTCATTTTTTTACGTTTTTTCTTTTTGTAATCTTTTAAACAGACGGTTTAAATTTGTTTTATGTTACTTTATTTTCCAATCTTGTTTTTAATACAATTATAACTAACCATGCAAATAAACAACATTTTATATGTTTGAATAAAAAATAATCCGGTGAGCCTGGAAAAAAGGGAGGTGAAAATAGAATATCCGCCTTGAATAAAATTAATCAAACCCTTGAAAATACCAAAGTTGTATTATTTCCTCCGAAACCAAAAGAATTTGATAAAACATTTTTTACTTCAATATCCTTGATCAAATTTGTAACAGGGCTAAAGCTTAATTCTTTCATCTGTTGTGTAAAATTCAGATTGGGAAATATTGTCTGATCTTTTATTGATAAAACACTTAAAACCGCTTCTATTCCGCCGGCAGCGCCCAATGTATGGCCTGTAAACGATTTAGTAGAACTTAACTTCGGGATTTTATTACCGAATATTTTCTCAATTGCCTTTCCCTCCGAAAGGTCGTTATTAACCGTACCTGTTCCGTGAGCATTAATATAATCAATCTCATCAGTTGAAAGCCGGCTCATACCAATAGCTCCCTTCATTGCTAAATAAGCACCATAGCCCTCAGGTGAAGAAGCTGTTTGATGATATGCATCGCAGGAATTGTCATATCCTTTTAATTCGCACAATATTTCTTTGTTCGATGAATTTGCGGCTCTTTCAGATTCTAAAACTAAAAAACCTGCTCCTTCGCCAAGTGTAAGTCCGTTCCTGTTATTATCAAATGGTTTACAACCTGTTTTATCAAGTATCATTAAAGTGTTAAATCCATTCAGAGTGAATTTAGTTAGTGAATCAGTACCACCTGCAATTACTCTGTCTAAAATACCATTCTTAATAAGTCTTGCCCCGAACATTATTGAATTAGCTGATGATGAACAAGCTGTGCTAATAGTTGTGATGTAATCCTTAACTCCAAGATAATCAGCAATTTTTTCGGTGCTGTCACCACAATCATGAGTAATAATATCTTTTAATTTCCCTGCTTTATTGTCTTTAATAAATTTGCTGAAGAAATATTCGCTTTTATCCATTCCGCCGACAGATGTGGCAGAAACAAGCCCTGTTCTTTTTTCGGAAATATCTTTAATGCCGGAACTTATAACTGCTTCTTTTGCTGCTATCATCCCCAACAATGCGGTTCTTGTATAAGCCAAATTATCACAAGGAGTTACAATTTCCAATAATTCTTCATTTGAGGCTTTAACCCCGGCAACCGGTATTTCATTCCTATGAATTGTATTTAGATAAGATGTAAAACCAATACCGGTTGCTGAAAGGTTTAATGAATTAAAAACCTCACCGGTATTGTTTCCAATAGCCGAAATAATACCAATTCCTGTTACAAAAACCTTGTCGGACATTTATTTGTTCCCCTTAATAAATTCAGCCATTGTTCTCACTGAAAACAATATCTTCTTTCCTTCTTCGGCTGTTTCTATTTTTAATCCGTATTTTTTTTCTAATAAAACTATCAATTCAAGAGCATCAATTGAATCTAATCCCAAACCCTCGACAAAAAGCGGGGCATCGGTTTCAATATCTTCAATTTCCATTTCTTCAAGATTCAATACTTCTATAATCTCTTTTTTTAATGTGGTTATAAGGGCTTCCATGTATTTTTAAATTAGATTAAATTTTATGGTTCTACTGTTATTTTAGAGTTAATGCGAAAATGTGTTAATGCGTAAATGTTATTTCATTTTATCATTCTCTTATTTAATCATTTTATCATTCTCTCATTTAATCATTTAATCATTAATATATTTTCCGGTTCAAAATTAATGTTTCTGCCATTATTTTTTTTATTTTCTTTTTCAACTAAAAACAGAAACGATTCATAATTATTTTCTTCATATTCAACCCAACCTGAAATACAACTTTTAATTTTTGATGTATTAAATAAAATATTTATATAATTACAGAGAAAATCAGGGTTGAATTTTTCAGAAATAAAAAAAGAGCTTTCTCCCATTATCTTATTACGAATACATATTTCACCTATCATAATATTCGGAAGAGTATATACAAATACAGACGGGCTGGGAAAATAATTTGATTTATCTTTAATAGTGTTGTAATACTTAATATCCGTATCGATTGATGAGCCGGAGTTTGAAATTATTATACCGATTTCATCATTTTTATAATTGCTCAATAAATCGTCCTGCTTTAGTAATAGTTCAGAAGTAATAAAACCTAATTTGCTCAGATTATCCATCTTGAAGAATTTAGGATAACCAATTTTGTAATTTCTGTAAACGGATTTAATAAAACTTGGGAAACTTTTATAATTTTTTTCAACAAAATCAAGCTTATCATTAATAATAACTTTATTAAAACAGATGATACAGGAACTTGTTATTTTTAGATTTTTTAAAAGCATTGAAAAAATATCTGAATTGATAAATGCCTATTTTGAAAGTATTGCTAAAGAAATAAGCGGAGAAGAATCTGCAGCTATTATCATTTGTTAAATCTCTTTAATTCATCTTTCAATTCTGAAGGATCATAATCTATTAATGGTATTCCATGCTTCCCAAGTTCCATCCAAAATCTGTATTTATCCATACCTGCAATGGTAGCAGCCTGACCTGAGGATAACTTATGTTCTTTAAAAAGTTGCATTGCGGTATAGATGCGTGATTGTTCCGTAAATTCTTTCCTGTCAAGATTTAACGTTGTAAGAAGAAAATCGGGTATTTTAAAACTTATTTGAGTAGTTTTCATCTTTCAATTTCTATTTAAAAATTTTGGTATTTATTTTTGTATATAATGCTAAATTATTCATATTGATATTTTTTATATTATGCAAATATAAGAATTCTTTACGTGCAAAATGCGTTTTATCCGTAAAAGATTCGATATTGGTTTACCCCCATAACCCTTAATAGATAAACAAATAGTCAATTAGTCCTTTAAGCAGCGAATACTAAAGCCAGCCCGTGCTACTGCAAGTTATTAATGGGTCAACTAAATTTCGCTTACGATTTACACATTAGAATAAACCCATGTTGAGAGCCTTCATAATGATTATAGATTAAAATATTATTTATCTCCGATTGTGGTTTTTTATATACTGCTTCTTCAGGTATCTTATATCCTTGAATAATATGAGCGGACAACCATATAGCAAATGCCGAAGCTGTAGTGTATTCCCCGATTAGGTTTTTAAAAGTAAAAACTCCATGGTTTTTGAATAATTTTTTGTTCAAATTATTATACCAAAAGCCTGTTCTGTTGTCACCATTCAAACCTAATACAAGCGCATCTATATCCGATTCCGTTAAATTGTTTCTATCAAGAAAATGTTTGGTTTTTTCAATAATTTCGGATTCTGTCGGGAAACAAATTTGATCTATATCTTTAATCTCAGCAAGAGAATTTGCCGGTGAAGATTCTAATACAAACATAGCCGAACCTTCTCCGCATACTGTTCCTTTTGTATTAGAATTTAACAATGATTTGGAATCAACTTCCTTTTCTTTAAACAGCCCTGCCAGATAATCAATATTATAATTGTAATCCGATATTTCTTCAACATTACCCACAAGTAATGATTTTACTTCATCTTGTTCAAATAAAAGTTTAGCATCTAATAATGAGCTTTCAAAAGCTAAACCCTTATGAACATGAGTTGTATTATATTTAGTATTATTACTCATAAGGGCAAGATGACCTGCAACTGAATTCGGTGTGCTCTGAACAAAATTTGTTGGAGTTAGAGAGCCTTCATTGTATGAAATTATTTGATTCAAAAACTTAATACAATCTTCCAGTCCACCGTTAGCTGTTCCAATAATAATACCTCCTAAACCCGGATGCTTTTTTATTAATGGCAAACCTGCACCTATTCCCATTCTTACTGCTTTCCCCATTCTTCTTAAAAGACTTAGCGGAATCATATTCTTATAATCAGGTTCAATTGCCAAATATCTGTTACCCGAATAAAACTTTATCTCATTTTCAAAAATTTTATTGTTGTAAGTATATTGCGGCGAAATGCTCGAAAGGTCTCTGATAAACATTTTTGGTTCTACTGTTATTTTAGTGGAAATGATTAAATGCGTAAATGCGTAAATGATTAAATGCGCAAATGTTATTTATTGTTCCTGTAAGATGAATTTTTTTTCGATAGCTATCGGGATTTGTCATTATTTTTGTTATTTCATACATACGGACAAGTTTTGCTTCTTTTTTTTTAATTTTTTTATAAATATTTCTTTTTCAGTCATAATTTTCTATAAAGATTGATTTATTTTATCATTCAATCATTCTCTCATTTAATCATTCTCTTATTAACCCTTTACTCATTAAATTCACTATATTACTATATCTTTCTTAGACTTTTGATAATATTAAAGAAGTACAGTTGCCACCAAACCCAAAGGAATTGGATAATACATAATTAATATCCACTCCTGTTTCATATTTTTTGACTGGAGATAGATTGAATTGTGAAACAGGAGTGTTAATATTTAAACTTGGATATAATTCATTATTTATTATACTTAAAATACTGAAGATAGCTTCAATAGCTCCTGCTGCACCAAGTGTATGTCCCGTATAAGATTTTGTTGAATTATAAGGAGGTATTTTGTTAAATATTTTTGAGAACCCTGTTAGTTCAACGAAATCATTGTTTTCGGTTCCTGTTCCGTGAGCATTTATATAGTCAATTTTGTCTGGGTCAATCTTTGCCGATTTTATTGCCTGAGATATCGCACTAATAACTCCTACAGCATTATCCGATATTGTAGAAGTGTGGAAAGCATCATTTGCATTTCCATATCCTGAAACCCGGGCATAAGTACTTTTGTTAGAAACTACTTCCTCCGATTCTAATACAAGATAAGCTGCTCCTTCACCAAGAGTAAGTCCGCAACGATGTTCATCAAAAGGTTTACAAGGCGATTCCGAAAGAATTTTTAAAGCATTAAATCCATTTACAGTATATTTAGCCAGGCTATCTGTTCCGCCTACAATTGCTCTTTTAACACGTCCTGATTTTATTAATCTTGAGCCAAACATAATAGCATTTGCCGAAGAAGAACAAGCAGTATTAATTGTATCGGTAAAACCTTTGATATTATATTTTTTTATCAATCTTAATGTATGAGCACTACATCCGTAAGAAGCCAAATACTCCGAAGATTCAGATTTTAAGTTAGCGTCTTCATATAATTGGTCGGTAAGGCACATTCCTCCAACAGTACTCGCTGAAATCAGAGCTGTGTCAATAGAAGATATTTCTTCTTTTGAGAGTTTTGCATCATTAATAGCTTCCTCAAAAGCTTTAAAGGCAAATAAATCCGTACGGGTTAGTCCTTTTTCTTCTGATAATCCTAATTGTTTTTTAAGTATTTTGGTACTAATATTTGCTTCTCCAAAGAAAAATGAAGAAGCATATTTTGACTGAAAATATTTAGGTTTATTAATGCCTGAATTACCATTTCTTAAATTTTCTAAATTTTCATTTATATCCTTACCAATGGAAGAAATTACTCCCATGCCTGTAACAAAAACCTTAGTCATAAATTTAGAATTCTTAAAAGTTCAGAAAGTCCGCTAAAGCGGACTATTAATAATGTCATTTATTTATAATCACCATGCTGAAGCATGGTGCTGTATTTATTATGGTGTTTGAAATTTCACCCCTATCCTTTAGACTTTTCAATTATATAATCAGCCATAGTATTTACGTCTGTTAATACTTTTCTTCCTTCTGCCGTACTGTTGATTTTAATACCGTATTCTCTTTCAAGCAAAATAATTAATTCTAATGAATCAATCGAATCTAATTCAAGACTTCCTCCAAATAAAGGTTCGTCATCTTTAATATCTTCAGGTGTAATATCCAATAAATTCAGATACTCAATCATCTGTTCCTTTAATTTGCACTTTAGCTTTTCCAATTCCATTATTAAATGATTTTTTCAACTCTTAACTTTAAATATGTTATCAACTGGCAACATACAATAAATATAAACAAAGGCAATATTATTTTATATAATTCAGCCCAATATCCACCTTTCAGAAACAAAACATAAAACCCTTCAAGGCACCAATGCAAGGGTGAAAAATTACTTATAAATTGCATATACTCCGGCATTACAAATACCGGAACCCAAATTCCTCCAAGCGCTGCAAATATAATAATTGATACGGCGCCAAATCCATTTGCCTGCTCTTGTGTTTTTGCAATCGAACCAATCATTAATGCATAGCTTACTGCTGATAAGCCGCATATCAATACTACAGTGCCAAATGCAACGATATTGGATGGCAAAACCAATTGAGGCAGATTAATAAAAGGGAATAAAAACACACCAACCGAAAATATAAGTGCAACCTGTAAAATTGCAACTATCAGATAGATTATCATCTTGCTTACCAAAATTAGAAAAAAATTGGTTGGCATAGTTTTCAACCTTATAAAACTGCCGTTAATACGTTCTTTAACTATGTTGTTGCCAAGTGAAACCACCATAAAAAACATAGCAAAAATTGTCCATGCAGGAACATTATGTTGTGTTGAATTTGGCAATACATCGCTGCCGGAACTTGTAGCCGGTATTTGAATTATATTTACCTTATTTGATATGATTTTTTCTTTTAACTTTTCAGGTACTTTTTCAAATCCCATTTCAAGATAAAATTTTTCTATCATTAATGAATTTTCAACAGCATCTAAAAAGGAATAAAAAATGTTTATTAGTGAATAGCAGTAATTTTCCTGTAATACAGGGTCATGGTAAAAAGTCAGTGAAGGAAGCTTAATGTCTTTATTATCTTCGGAAGTTTCTTTTAATCCTAAATCTTCCATCATTAAGCTGCTTATCTGTCCTGCCTTTTCATTCAATTTCAATGAAAAATCAGACGAAATGTAAAGAGCGATAAGTTTATCTCTATTCAGTAATTCATCTTTAACCTTTTCGGAAGGGATATTATTATCTTCTTCAATTTCAAATAAACCTGACCCCTCTAATAATTCAACTAATTTTTCTCCCTGGTTTCCATTATCCTGATTGACAATTATTATTGAAATTTTATTTTCATTTACTAACTTGAATGCACTATCCTGGATAATCGTAATTACAAAAACCAGTAATAAGGGCATCACAAACATAAGAACCAAGCCAACTTTATCGCTAAGTAGCAGGTAGAATTCTTTCTTTATTGAAGCCCATAACTTAAACATTGTCGCGATAATCCTCCCCGGTTAAATTTATGAATAAAGACTTTAAACCTGACGATTCGTGAAGGTTCAAAAGATTAGTAAGACTATCACAAGCAATTAATTTCCCATGATCCAATAAGGCGATATAATTGCAGAACTCTTCCGCTTCAGATATATGATGAGAAGTGTAAATAATTGTGGTGCCTTCTTTATTTAGTTCATTCAGGAACCCGATAATTGCATTCTTGCTTTGTACATCAACTCCAACAGTAGGTTCGTCTAAAAACAGAATTGTCGGTTTATGAATTATCCCGATTGCAAGATTGATTCTTCTTTTCATTCCGCCCGAAAAGGTTTGAACCTTTTTGTCTGATACTTTAGAAAGCCCAAGCAGTGATAATAATTTTTCAGTGCGTGAATTTATTTCCTTTTTTGACAGGTTATATAAAGCTCCGAAATATTCTAAATTTTGATTAGGTGTTAACTCCTGATAAAAAGCATATTCCTGTGGTACGAATCCTGTTTTTTTTCTGAAAGTTTTTAAGCTTACTTCCTTACCTTGTTCAAAATATTTTACACTTCCACCAGTGGACTGTATTATTCCACACAGAATTGAAATTAATGTTGTTTTGCCGGCGCCATTTGGTCCTAAAATGCCAAATTTTTCTCCTGCATTAATATTAAGGCTAACTTGCTTTAAACTATCTTCTTTAGAAGCAAAATACCTTTTTGTAAGATTATTTATTTGAATGCAGGCTTGAGATATCATTTACTTAGTTTCAGTTTTGAAAGCTTTTTAAAAGCAAGTTTTTCGGTTTCGTATATTTCTAATAAAATATCAGCAGTTTCATCAAAATCTTTTTGTTCGCTAAGCCTGCCTTTATAAATTCCTGCCATTTGAACAGCACTTGAACGCCATAGATCTCCTGCTTTTGTAAAATCATCTGAAATAGCTGTTAACTTATCCTCTTTTAAATTATTGGCGGCTTGTTCGAGAAATGCTGCATAAATAAACCTGAACCCACCACCGCCGGTTCCAATTTCCTCTTGCATTCTAACAATCTGACCCAGATACAAACCAGCCTTTTTCGGACCAAGTTTTTCGCGCCATTTGCGGATTTGCTTTGAAGTATGTTTTATTCCTTTTACACCTGCAACATGCCCGGGTATATGAAGCATATCACGAACATTTCTTTTAATCCCCCTGACTATTCCTTTTTTTAAAAGTTCAATATCCGGTTCGCTAACATTCTCCGGATAGTAAATATGCCCTTTGGGGGCAAAAGCACCTTGAGTAAATCTTGCTTTTTCTAATTCCTTAACTGATAAAGTTGTAACATCTTCCATTATAGGATCGCTAATCAAATAATGATTATGATTTTTACCATAGACAATAAGATTATGAGCATTAAAATGAAAGCGGTATTTAACTGGGAAGTAGGTTAGATGAAAAACACCAACCTGGCAGGCAACGGGAATTCCCTCGGAAATTTTTAAATCAAGAAAGTCCCGGGCAGCTTTGTGGTCTTTAAATTTTTTTCTTTTAACATCTACTCCTAAGGATTTACAAGTTCTTTTAAAAATGGCTCCCGGCATGGTTCGAAAAGAAATTGCAGGACCATTATTTATTTTCATAAAAGGTATTTGAATATAAAAAAGCCCTGAACCAATTCCAAAAGCAAGAGGTTCATTCATATAATCCAAGCCATGATATCTCAGCAGGCTTGTTGTAATTCCATTTTCACAATGAGCTGTCTGTATATGCTTAAAGTCTTTCAGCATCTTATCCCTTAAAATTTTTTAATTCATCAATACTAATATCAAAAGCCCTGGCATAAATATCTAATTTTTTATCACTCAGCTTATTAAAAACACCTGGTTTCAAGTGTCTTTTAACAGATAGTTTCCAGAATCCCGTATATCCTGATAATATTGAAATATTCATAAGATTAAGCTCTATAAAAAAATATATTGGACTTTTCCTGCCTTCTTTTACTGCATTTCTTGCTTCTTCAATTCTTCTATTCACTTCACCCCAGGCATTATCCAAGGCATCTTTTTTTATATCCCAGCCAATACTAAGCCCTGTTTTATATTTTCCGTTATTATTTTTAACATAGTAAAGTTCACGAGTGAAATTTTCCAATGCACTTTTATCCTGAGGAATATTTTCCTTTTTCATCCTACTAATATTTTTGTAATAGAATGTTGTTTTACGGATAAAACACCCAATATAACCGAATTTCCTGTGTGCGATATTTTTCTCATGGGTGTTTTATTTAGCAAACGGTTAATAAGCTATATACATACGAAAATCTTGAACTTTCAGGAACGGCTAATAATATCTTCTGACCTTTTTTAAGCTTACCGCTATTGAATAATTCTTCAAGCATAAGGTAAATAGAACATGTACCAACATTACCTTTTGTACGAAGGTTAGTAAACCATTTTTCTTTTGGGATACCGATATCATTAATTTCTAACATATTTGCTAATTTTTCTTCAAAAAAACAGCTTGATGTGTGAGGAAGAAAATAGTCAATTTTTTCAACATTTTGATTTCTTTTCTCAAGAATATCTTTTAATTTATCAGATCCAAGTTTAACAATATTTTCACTAAGCAGTTTTACATCTTGCTTAATGCTTAATATGGATTTGGAAATTATTTCATTGGGAGAGAAATCCTTATAGCTTTTTAGTTTGCCGTCAGGTAATTTATCAGCAGCCATATACATACATGGTTCTTTTGAATTTGCAAAAGAACATGCTTCAATCCATTCAACTCTTAAAGATATTCCATCAGGATTTTTTTTATTTTCCATCAGAAATGCACCTGCACCATCAGAAAGCATCCATCTGAGGAAATCTTTTTCAAAAGCTATATATGGATTTTTTTCAAGTTCAATTAAATGTTGAACTTCTTCTTCAAACTGTTCAGAGCGTAATATTCTGGATAATCTTTCG
>JADHVR010000038.1 GCA_016783885.1 Bacteroidales bacterium | reverse complement strand
GGAAAAGGGCGGCCTGATTTCTGTTTAATCCTGTTATAAATTTCATGCTTTAAAGATACTCAATTTATAAAAAGCTCCTGTTTTTAGAACAATGAAATTATTAACAAAATGGTGTTAGCTTTTTAGACAGTCTGACGTTCAGTATATGAAAAGTAAGCGATTGCGGAGTAATTCTCTTTCAAGTTACAAAAAGGTTGAAGCGGGCTACAAGCCTTGATATTACTGCTATCTCGCCCATTTTTTATATACATTTTTAGCCGCTGCCTTTCTGTTCATCCGCTGTTTCATATTAGTTTGTTAGTTCAGGATAAAGGTCTCTATAAACATTGTCAAAATCAAATTTTTGTCGTGGCATTTTCGAATAGAAAGCTTGCACTTTTTTTTGAAATGTTCCTTTCTTGTCTAACTCAATAAGTTTATCCCAAAGTCCATAATCTTTAAAAGCTAATTCGATGTATTCCCAATAGTCGCTGTGATACTGAATAGCATTATTTGCAAATGCTATCCACTCATTGGGTTTGTATTTAAAGCCAATAATTTCCTTTCGTCTTGCTGACTCAATTATGAATAGGAGTTTTGAATGAAGGAAAACAAAATCAACTAAATCCTTGTCAGTGAGGTTTCTGCAGATTGTATAAATAATCAAATCGTTTTTAATTTCACCGTTGCTGTCAGAAAGTGAGCTAATATATGCCTCATCCTCTTTGGTCAATTTGTAACCACGCTTTAAAAGTCCTTTTACTAGAATATATTTATGTATTGCTTTGTTTTGATAAACTTCTTGTAAGGCAGTTCTGCCTTCTGAATCTTTATCGTTCACGTCAATTTTAATGTCTCCGCAATTGAGAATAAACTCAATAAATGCAACATCGTCTTGAGTTGCAGTACTAATCCAATTATATAATGCTGGCTTTTTTAATTTGTCTCGGTTATGTAAATTTAGGGTTGAATTGAGAATCTCTAATTCATATTTGTCAAGTTCGTTTATTAAGCGATTGACTGAAATAAAGTTTTGTGACTTTCTATTTCTTAGTTCCTTAATATCCTGAATGATTTCTTTTGATTTCGATTTGGCGGTTGCTAATCTTTCGTCTGCTAATTTTATTCTCTCAGCTTCTTTTATTTGCTCAGCTTTGCGTTTTTGTTCTTCTTCTGTTTTGCTTTTGTTGTCACCAAAGTTATAGTAATAAATTTGATAACTCTCCGAATCAAAATTTAATTGGTTAAGTGAAACCGATTTGTCAATCCATTTTGTAAGAAGTTTGTTGTTCTCTGTCAAGAACGGAAATTTGTATTTACATTCAAGTTTAAAGATGTCTGTCTTTTCGTCAAGCTTGAAAAAGTTTTCATACTTCGTTAAATATTTGATGTCCCTTTCTAATTGTGCTTGTCTGTGAATATCAAAGTTGTCAAGAATCCATATGAGATACATTCCGTGTTTCTTATAAAACTCGTAGCGACTTAGAATGTAGCGCAGTGATAAGTCCGAAAGTTGAATTTCAAAAACCAATTCCTTATCGTAGTATTTACAATAAACATCAGGTCGTCTTTTCTCATTTCCTCGGATGATAAACTTGTTGTCAATAGCAATTGAGGAAGTGTCAATACCTTCAACACCTAAAAGTCGTTCTGCAATTTTATTTTTTAACTCCTTGTGTCTTGGGCTTTCCTTTGCTACAAGAATTCGGTTAAATTGCTCAATTTGTTCTGGTGTTAAATTACCATCTTTAAGTATACAGTAGTCTGCGTTTGGCTGATGTTTGAAATGTAGTCTGTCATACTTGCTTGTTGATACATTTAATTTCTGTTCACATTCGCAACAATATAGTTCAACTTCGTTTTTATGAAACTGTCGTCTAACTGCAAAAGCGTCTTTCTTGTTGTCAAAGACTTTGTCTGCTTCCAGAATTTCTCCTGATAGCTTGTCAAATGCAATTTTGATTGAGCGTTCATAGCATCCCATTGTGTCGAATTTAGCTGTTATGTTTCAATTAGCAATGTCGTCATAAGGTTGTGTCTAACTTCTTATGCACTCACTTTTTCCGTACACATCCGGCATAATATTACGGATATATAAACCTTTTGTTGTTTTATATTTCAAACCCGTCTAAAGGATTTCTTATGTTTTTCACCCTACCCCTTCAACCACCGTCAATGGAAAATCCGGTTCGTATGCTATACCGTTGTTTTTTGTATATCGTCGATGGAGTAATAGTTGTAGCCTTTGATTGATGCCACCATGGTATAAGTTCCGACAGGGATTTTTCGACAATGTATTCGCCGTTATTGTTGGTAAGGGCTATGAGTGTTGTTACTTACATTAAAAAACTAATATCCTTACCTGGAGGGAATTCTTTTGGGCTACTCCCGTCTTTAAACAGCCTCATAGGTTTTTTGCCCATCAGTTCTATCTTATCACCTTCTATCGACAATAAAGTACCTTCCCTCAAACCTGCCACATAAATGTTATTATTTATCACCAAAAATTCCTCAAGTCTTTGTTCGCGGGTTTCTCCTCCATGACCTTCTAAAGTTGCGTCAATATAATGAGGGTTAATTTGGAAATGAACCAGGTTAAGGCAATTCAGACTTTTAGGTTCAATTATCGGCATATCGTTTGTTGTCCGCATGGTGGGGCATGCAACATTAGCTCCGGCACTCCAACCAATAAAAGGCAATCCGTTTTCGACCATCTCTTTGATAACCTTCATTAATCTTAATTTGTGAAGCATGTAAACCAAATGGAAAGTATTTCCACCACCGACTATAATTGCCAAGGCATCTTTTACCGATTGAACCGGGTCTTTCTCTCTATGAATTGAATAGACCTCAAAACCTAATTCATTAAAAACACCATTTACTCTCTCTTCGTATGCTTCATAAGAAGCTTCCACTCCCTCATCTGATAATGCAACACCTGCATAAGGAACAAATAAAACCCTTTTTATTCCGGTTTTATTTAAAAAATCCTTAATATATTGCCTTGGCCATTCAAGATAATCTTCCCCGTAGTTAGTGGAATTGCTGATTAATAACAGTCTCATTTTCATTATTTAAAGTTTTAAACTAAATCAATGTTAAAAGAATCAGTCGCCAATATACAAATTCTTTATTAATAATTACATTCTTTTAACAAATAATTTATTTTTATTAGGCGCTTTGACCATGCCTGAATAACATTGACCGTTTTTAGCTCATTTTAGGTCAATATATTTAGGCAATGACGCTGCAGCTTGCTTTAGAAGTTCCAAAAGCGCCACATTCTTGTCAAAACCAGAACTTTTTTCCAGTTCTATTGCCTGTAAAAATTTTCCGTAAGCCTGGCTATAGTTACCTGAAGCTAACAGTTCTTCTCCTTTAAAAATAAGATTTCTATACAAATAATAGTTAATCATCGGCAGTATTTCAATTACTTCGGCGGAAGGATTTATTTGCGTACTGTTTGCCTCTAATAATGCAGATGCTTCATGCATAAATTTTTCAATTATGGAAATATTCTTAAAATCCAGGTTTTCACCCGCCTTAATAACTAATTTATTATAAAGCCCGTTTCGAGCCTGTATCTTTCCCTGCTCAATTTCATAATCATAATTATATTCATCTAAATTGTTGTATATTGTGTGAGCCTGTTCATAACAATATAACGCCTCTTTATATTCTTCTTCTTCATTTAACTGATTTCCTTTGATAATATATAAATTAGCGAGTTTTTCTGAAAGCCGTTTGATGTATTTATCCGAAATGATTGAAGTGCTGTTTTCTTTTTGAAACGACCCGGCTTCGTGAATATAGTTTTCAGCAAGTTCGTAATTACCAACTTCAATTGCCTTGTCGATTATATGCAGGTATGAATTATAGATACCGTAGTTTGCCTGAGAAATCAATACGTTAAGTTCAACAGGAAATGACTTGTTTATCGAGGTTCCATAAAAACTCCATGCATTTATTAAAATACCTTTTGCTAAATAATACTGTTCGTTTATAATAAATTCTCCTGCCTTGTTAATATATGCTTTAAAGATTTCATTTTTAAGGTTCGAAATAATTTCTCTCGTATCATTGCAACAGGCTGTTTTTAGCAATATTTGGTTAATCCCTTTTCGATATTGATTAACCAGAGAAAGATTGTAATTAACCTTACCCATATTATAATAATATGAGGAATACGAATGTATAACTTCTTGCGATAAAACGAAATATTTAGTAATCTCATCAATATATTCACTTGCATATTTTTCGGGATTCTTATTTAATTTGAGATAATTAATCGAATTAAACAGGATATAATAATTGGATTTATACCTGTTTATATTTTTATTAAGTTTTGCAAGTTTTTCATAATAACCGGCATTATCGTTATTTTGCTGGTTAAGAACCCTGGAGAATTCGGCTGATGCTACTTTATTATATACTCTTTCTAATTCCTGTATTTTAAGATAGGTTTCAATGATTGAACCGGCTTCAAAATCAATTTCGGCAAATCTATTCAGGGCATTCTCCATAAGCGCTGCTGAGGCATAATAATCATCAATCAGGTTTATTCTTTTATAAAATGCTTCTTTATCATTTTTATTGGAATAAAAATTAATGTTTTCAAGTTTAAGGGTATAATCTTTATTCTTTTCAAAAGCTTCGAATGTAAATTCAACCTGGAACATATTTTTATCATTCAGGGTGATTTCCTTAAAATTCAGACTCTCTATCTGGTTGTCACCATTAATAACAACAACCCTGAAGTCAGCTTTTTCAGGCATTAAAATATCGGAGATATCAAAATTTTTATAATACACATCTCCTGTGCATTTTTCGCCAATTAATTCGGTGTTAACGGTGAATGTATTGGCAGAAGTCTCATGGATGCTGTTATGGACGGAATAATGAAACGTAAAACTTGTATTATAAAGACCGGAGAGATTATATTTAGCGATTTCTTTAATAAAAAAATTATTAATTGAATGTTCGCCTGATTGTACTGATGTATATTTAATTACAAAAGAATTATTTTCGGTATGGTCGTAAACTTTATCGGAGGTAAAAGCAAAATTTCCTAATAGCAATAACAGAATTATTATATTTAATTTAATAATCTCCACATTTTTTTTTCATAAAAACTCAAAGCAGTACAAAACATTAAACGACTTTTTTATAAAACAAAATTTTAATTTGTAATATTACAAAGCCCTTCTTTTATCTGAAGTACTTCTATTTTTTGTGCCCAGAACACCTGCACTCCCCTCAGTTATTTTTTGTGCCCAGAACAGGAATCGAACCTGCACTCCCTTGCGGGAACTGGTCCCTGAAACCAGCGCGTCTACCAATTTCGCCATCTGGGCAAACCGATTTATTATTTTCTATTGATTGTTGAAAAAAATAAACGAATTTTTTAATCGACAATAATAAATAGTCAATAGTCAATAAAAAGTGCCCAGAACAAGAATCGAACTTGCACGACCGTAAGGTCACATGGCCCTCAACCATGCGCGTCTACCAATTTCGCCATCTGGGCATATAGGAGGGCAAAAGTAATAAATTTCAATAATCTGCAAATAAAATTTAACCAATTATTTTTCCTTAAAAAATCTCTTTAACCAAAAAACAAATTATTATCTTTGCCGTCTATTTGGGACAACCAAAACATTGAATTAGATGAAATTTATTAAGATTTACGGAGAAAGAAATTCAGGAACAATTTATTTGGAATGGCTTGTTAAAAAAAACCTGGATGCTGAAATACTGGAAACTTACGATGTAGGATGGAAACACCGTTTAGCACCGGTTAGTGATGAGTTAACAGAAAAAATTAAAAAGGATGTACTCTTTTTATGTCTTGTTAAAAATCCTTATTCATGGTTGCTTTCTATGCACAAGCGCCCCTATTTTCACGAAAGTCTGCGAGAACTTAGCTTCTCGGATTTTATTAAATACTCGTACGGTGATTACAGAAATCCGGTTATTATGTGGAATTTAAAGAATCAATCGTATGTTGACCTTTCAAATTTTGTTGAAAAACACGAAATTGTCAGATACGAGGATATATTAAAAGACCCGGCCACAATCATTAATTCTATGGCAGATAAGTATGGTTTTAAGAAGTCGATATTTTTTAAAAATATTCAAAATCTACTTACAAATAAACACGGAATGAAGAGTAGAAAATTTCATAAAGACTTTTATATAAAAGAACAATGGAGAATGAAATTACGCACTAATCAAATAAATCATATTAATGAATACCTTGATGAAGATTTGATGAAAAAGTTTAACTACTCATTCGTGTAAATATGTTCATTAATAAAAATTTTGAGCAAATCCAATCAAAAGGCATAGAGATTCAAGCCATTAATCAACAAATTAATAATTTTAAAAAAGGGTTTCCCTGTGCTGATCTTGTAAAACCTGCCACTCCCGGAGATGGAATCCTGACATTTAGCAAAGATAGCATTGAAAAGATTGTAAAATTTTATGAGTATAATTCGAAAAACGTTCGTGTAATAAAATTTGTTCCGGCTTCGGGAGCAGCAAGCAGAATGTTCAAATCCCTTTTTAGCTTTTTGGAAAATAATAATGATTATGATGAAAAGCTAAAAAAATTTCATTCTGATAAAAGCTTTAATTCGGTGTACAATTTTATTAACAGGATTAAAGATTTTGCCTTTTACAATGACCTGAAAGCTATTTTGTCTGATGCCGGAATTAATATAGAAGAAAAGCTTGCCAATAAAAAATATGATGTTATCATTGATTATTTACTTAATGAAAAAGGATTAGACTACGGAAAGCTTCCAAAAGGACTCCTGTTATTCCACCGTTATATTGACCATAACCGTATGGCTTTTGAAGAACACTTAGTTGAAGCTGCCAAGTACGGAACCGTTAAAAATGGAAAAGCTGCAATTCATTTCACCGTTTCTCCGGAGCATTTGAAAAAGTTTAAAGATCAGATTGATCTTACAGCAGAGAAATATGAAAAACAATACGATGTTTCGTATGATATTTCTTTCTCCGTTCAGAAACCATCCACTGATACAATAGCTGTTGATATGAATAACAAACCTTTCAGAGAAGCGGATGGCAGCCTTTTGTTTCGCCCTGGAGGACATGGAGCTTTAATCGAAAACCTTAACGATTTGGAGGGGGATATAGTTTTTATTAAAAACATCGATAACATTGTCCCCGACAGGCTTAAATCCGAAACTACCGTTTATAAAAAAGTTATTGGCGGGCTGTTACTTAAGCTTCAGCAACAAATATTTGAGTATTTAAAACTGTTAGATAAGAATGAACGGGAGAATACAAAACTTAAAGAAATTGCTGAATTTACTCAATCTGAACTTAACATCAAACTGCCTTCTGATTTTAAGAATTTAAAGTCTTCGGGAAAAATCAAATTTCTATTTGAACATTTGAATCGTCCTATCCGCATTTGCGGTATGGTTAAAAATGAGGGCGAACCCGGTGGAGGACCGTTCTGGGTTAAAAACTCAAAAGGCGAAGTTTCTTTACAAATTGTTGAGTCTTCACAAATCGATCAGGGTAATACCGGACAGAAAGCAATTCTGCAATCAGCCACACATTTTAATCCTGTCGATCTTGTATGCGGAGTAAAAAATTACAAAGGTGAGCCTTTTGACCTGCATCAGTTTATCGATTATGAAACCGGATTTATCTCAATCAAATCAAAAGACGGGAAAAACCTGAAAGCACAGGAATTACCGGGATTATGGAATGGCGCCATGGCAAACTGGATCACTATATTTGTGGAAGTTCCCGTTATTACCTTTAATCCGGTAAAGACAGTCAATGATCTCTTACGTGAACAGCATCAGCCTTAAAGCAACAATTTTCAAATTAAAATTTTCTAATTTATCTGTACGCACGGATTTAACTTTTTTACCTATTTTTGAATTTCGTTTAAAACACTTTTACATTGGTTTTCAATAGAAAAAAGAGCCCGTTCTGGCTGGATCAGGCTTATTTTGGAGTAAGAGGATTGTTTCATTACGATTATATCAGGAAGCAAACGAAGCAACATACAAGTTGATAAATAATGCAGAAGGGGTGCTGTCAAAAGGGAAATCAATCAGAGAAAACTACAATCCAATAACAGGTGAAGGTCTGGAATCAAAAAACTTTAGCTGGTCTGCCGCACATTATCTATTATTACTAATAAATGAATAGCATGGAAGTAAATTATTTATCCATACAAATTAAGGCAGCTCAGGCAGCAGAAATAGCTCAGGTGTTGTATCAAATAAAAGGTAAAATAGTTGCTTTAGCGGGTGAGCTCGATTTTAATTTTAGAATTAATAGTAAAAAAGAAAGTTATATTTTAAAAATCAGCAGGCCGGATGTTGATCAGGAATACATTGAATTTCAACAGGAAATACTAAACTATTTTTCCAAAAGCAACCTGGCGATCCACTCTCCTAAGGCTTTGCCGGATGTGAATGGAAATTTCATTAGTAAAATAACAGATGCATCCGGGAAAACACGCATTGTACGTTTACTTTCATGGATGAATGGCAGATTGTGGTCTTCAGTTAATCCTCAAAAAGAGGAACTACTCTATAGTCTGGGCGAACAAGCAGGACTACTTACAAAAGCCTTACAGGGATTCGACCATCCGTTAGCACACCGGACTTTTGAATGGGATGTTGCCCAGGCTGCCTGGACTTATGATTATGTTCACCTGTTCAACAAAAAGCAGCAAAGCACTGTCAAATTTTTCCAGCAAAGATTTAAAGAGTTACAGGAGCATTATCAGACACTTCGCAAAAGTGTGGTGCATAACGATGCCAACGACAATAATATTATTGTTACAGAGGATTTGATCCGGCCAAAAGTAAAAGCTATCATTGATTATGGCGACGCTGTTTACACACAAATTATTAATGACCTGGCAATCGTCATTGCCTATGCGATTATGAACAAACCGGACGTGCTAAGTGCATCACTTCCTATCATAAGAGGATATTATAAGCAGTTTCCTTTGCTGGAAGAAGAACTGGAATTGCTATATACTTTGGTAGCGATGAGATTGGTGATAAGTGTAACCAAATCCGCTATTAACAAGCAGAAAGAACTGGATAATAAATATTTGCTGATCAGTGAGAAAGCGGCCTGGGAAGTGCTTGAAAAATGGAAACAAACTAATGAAAGCCTGGCACGTTACAGTTTTCGTGAAGCTTGTGATTTTACACCCCACCCGGATGAAAAGCCTTTTACAACCTGGGCAAATAAGCAGGCAGTATCGCTTAATGATTTATTTCCAGGTCTGAAATTTGATTCTGTCCATTCTGTGGATATGAGTGTTTCAAGCACCTGGCTGGGTCACGAATCAGAATATCGTAACAACGATTTACTGGCATACAAATTACACTGCCTGCAGCAACAAAATCCAAATACTTTAATTGCAGGAGGATATTTGGAAACAAGACCCTTATATTATACCGATTCTTACAAAAAAGAAGGTAATAACGGTCCGGAATATAGAAGCGTTCATCTGGGAATTGATTTTTGGGTTGAAGCTCAAACCTCTGTTCATGCGCTGTTTGAGGGTACGGTATTCAGTATTTATAACAACGCCAAAAACAAAGATTATGGCCCTACGCTTATCCTGGAACATAAAACAAATGAAGAAATCATCTTTTATACTTTATACGGACATTTGAGCGAAAGCAGTTTAAAGCTTCATAAAACCGGGCAAGCGATACAAAAAGGTGATTTGATCGGCTATGTTGGACATCCTTACGAAAACGGAAACCGGACATCTCACATTCATTTTCAACTTATGCTGGATATGTTAGGAAACAGGCACGATTTTCCCGGGATTGCTTTTCCCCGGCAAGTAAACACCTGGAAAAATCTTTGCCCAAATCCAAATGTATTTTTCAAGGAACATAAGCTTGAAATTCCAAACAAAAAAGAAGATTCAGAGATAATTTCTTACAGGAATAAACATTTGGGGAAAAGTTTGAGTTTGTCATACAATAAACCTTTGAAAATAGTCAGGGGTTCCGGTGCATTCCTCATAGATCATCATGGCAGGAAATATTTGGACACGGTAAACAATGTTGCTCATGTAGGACATGAACACCCGCGGATTGTAAAAACCGGGCAGGAACAGATGGCTATACTCAATACGAATACACGTTATCTGCATGAGAATATTAATGCGTTTGCAAAAGAATTGCTCAGCACTTTCCCTAAAGAATTATCGGTCGTACATTTTGTAAATTCCGGTAGTGAAGCCAATGAGTTGGCTCTACGGATGGCCCACACTTACACCGATCAAAAGGATATGATTGCTGTAGAAATCGGCTACCATGGCAATACTGGCGGTTGCATTGATATCAGCTCTTACAAATTTGATGGAAAAGGCGGTAAAGGAGCGCCCGAATATACGCATATTGTTCCCTTGCCGGATGCATACAGGGGACTGTATCAGGGAACAAACACCGGTGCGCAATACGCTGCACACATTCAGGAACAAATCAATAATATTCAGTCGATAGGAAGAAATGTTGCCGGTTATATTTGCGAAAGCATCATTAGTTGTGGCGGACAAATTGAACTCCCAAAAGATTATTTAAAAATTGCTTACGAATCAGTAAGAAAAGCCGGAGGTCTTTGCATTGCAGATGAGGTACAGGTAGGATGTGGACGTGTTGGAAGCAAGTTTTGGGCGTTTCAACTTCATGATGTTATTCCTGACATAGTAACAATTGGTAAGCCCATTGGTAATGGACATCCACTGGCAGCAGTCGTTTGTACTCAGGAAGTGGCTGAAACTTTTGCAAATGGCATGGAATACTTTAATACTTTTGGTGGCAATCCGGTTTCCTGTGCTATCGGGCTGGAAGTGTTAAAGGTAATAAAAAATGAGAAGTTGTAGGAAAATGCCTTGAATGTTGGAAATTATCTAAAAACAGAACTTCGAAATTTACAAAAGGAATTTCCTGTAATCGGCGACGTAAGAGGGCAAGGGTTATTCCTTGGGTTTGAGTTGGCTGATGAACATAAAAAACCATTAACCGAAAAAGCAGGCTACCTGGTAAATCGCATGAAAGAACTGGGAATATTAATGAGTACGGACGGTAAAGATAATAATGTGTTAAAAATAAAACCGCCTATGGTATTCTCAAAAGAAAATGTTGATGAGTTACTTTTTACGTTAAGACGAGTGATGCAAGAAGATTTTATAAAATTTTAGGAAAACTTTTGGCAAAAACAATCACCGATGTTGAAGCTGAAAGAGCTAAAGCATTTGAATAGAAATGTCATGCTATATAATATCATTTGGGAATAAGGAGAAATATAGTTTCACAGTTGGATTCTTCCCTTTAATTTCATTTGCATAAATTCCCATTGATAAAAACCCACCAACTATAGATATAAAGTTTCAATTCATTGATTTGATTTTCTGTCGATTCATTCTCATTATATGTTTGCTCAAAATAAACATTAATAAATTACTATTATGAATCGAAAAAAAATAATTACAGCGAATTCAATCCTAATGCTAATCGCCATTTCAATGATGGGATTTACGGCTTGCGAAAAAGACGAAACAACTTCTGAAGCTGCCGATGATAATGGTGTGAATGTAATTTTACCAGACATCACAGGATACCCCATTGTAGGAACAAATCAAACAACATTCTTTAACAATTCAACTGAAATTTCAGCCCTTGCTGTAGGAGACGCTTTTTATGGACAAAATACATTTTACCCATGTTCGGACATCCAAAAGCATTTAACTATCTTTTAGTACGTGGAAACCCTACTTACGGTATCAACAATTTTATCGACAATGGCGATGGAACCATTACAGATGCAGCAAGCAGATTGATGTGGATGCAAAACGACAGTGACACAGGCATGATATGGCAGGATGCCCTGGCTTATGCAGAAAATTTTGAGTACGCTGGATATAGTGACTGGAAACTACCCGATGCCAAAGAACTTCAAAGTATTGTTGATTATACCAGGTCGCCGGCTACAACTAACTCAGCAGCTATAGACCCTCTGTTCAATTGCACCCAAATTACGAATGAAGCCGGAGAAACAGACTATCCCTGGTATTGGAGCAGTACAACCCATGGTAATATGTTCGAGGGTAACGAAGGTGCCTGGGGAGTTTACCTCTCATTTGGCCGCTGTTTGGGAAATATGAATGGATGGATAGATATCCATGAAGCAGGTGCCCAGCGTAGTGATCCTAAAAATGGCGATCCGGAAGAATATGCAGAAGGCCATGGCCCACAGGGTGACGCTGTAAGAATCTATAATTATGTCCGACTGGTACGAAATGCTTCTAATTAATTATGTCTTGATAAAATAATTCTTTCATTATGTCCATCGAAAAAATAAACGGATGCATCGGTTGTGGGACATGTGTAAAAACATGCCCCACCGATGTAATTCGCCTGGATCCCAAATCAGGTAAGGCAATTATAAAATATCCTGCCGATTGCCAGATATGTCATCTTTGCCGTATGTATTGCCCTGTAGATGCCATTACCATTTCGCCTGAAAAATCAATTCGAGTAATCGTATCGTGGGGGTAAAAATGAAAACACAACTAATCAGATATATATTGTTGTTTGTGGGATTGCCCTTGCTTTTTTGGTCACTTGGTGATTTTCATGAAGATACGGTTTTAAAAGAATCTCTTTCTGTTTTAATTATTATTAGTTTCAGTTTGATGATCGGGCAATTTTTCCTGGCCAGAAGTAACAAGGTTTTTCTAAAAGAAGTAAAGACAACGAAGGTTGCAAAATTTCATAAAATTATTGGGTACGTATTCGTACCCATATTAGTGTTCCATCCTTTTTTTATTGTTTTTCCCCGGTATTTTGAAGCAGGGATTGAACCTAAAGAAGCATTCATTACCATGATCACAACTTTTAATAGTATCGGTGTTTTGCTGGGTATTTCTGCCTGGATTCTAATTGTAATAATTGGATTGACAACCCTTTTCCGGAACAGACTTGGTATGAACTATAGAACATGGCGTGTATTTCATGGAATCCTTTCTGTTATGTTTATCACTGTTGCAAATTTGCATGTACTGGATCTTGGTAGTCACCTTAATACACCCTTATCACTTTTTATTATTGCAATAACCATAGCTGGAATTTTGCTCCTCTTAAAAGTTTATATTTTGAAACCCAAAATTGCAAAACCAACCAAATGAACAATTCAGATTCAAACACAGGAATGACGCGCCGTAAGTTCATTACGGTTGCTGGGGGTGTAGCTGGATTGGCTGCTTTGGGTTCCATGGGAATTTATTCCGGATGGGGAAAAAACGAAACAGAACTTAATACTGAAGAAATGATGAACGAAGAACATTCTAGCGATGTATTAGTAATTGGCAGCGGTATGGCAGGTTTGTTTGCTGCTGTAAAAGCACATGATGCCGGCTCAAAAGTGATCATGGTTTCAAAAGGCCGTCTGGGTTCATCGGGGCAAACGCCTTTTGCCAAAGGTATATTTGCTTACGATTCGAAAACCTCAGAAGTCAACCTTGATGAATTTGTAGCGCAAGTTTCACGTTCTGCATTGGGTACCAACAACCCGGTATATACCCGGCAAATGGCTGAACATTCACTGGCCAGGGTAAATGAATTGAAGGAATGGGGATTTTTTGATTCCGTTCTATACAACAAGCCATTTTGCAAACCCATGGCACAAAGGAATATCCCAGTTGTTGAACGGATTATGATTACAAACCTTGTAAAGGAAAATGGCAGGATTGCTGGAGCAGCAGGTTTCAGCCTGGATGAAGAAACGATTCATCTTTTCAAGGCTAAGAGTGTCATTTTATGCACAGGAGCCGGAGGTTTTAAACCCAATGGTTTTCCAATTTGCGACCTTACCCATGACGGCACCATCATGGCTTACCAAATTGGTGCAAAAGTTACCGGTAAAGAATGGAACGATGGTCATCCAGGCAAGGCAAAAAATCCCGCAGCCTGTTTTGATGGCTGGGGAAATATGTTTGAAAGGAAACCAGAACTCACCAGTGTTGAAATACATCACGATTTGGGAGTGGATATGAATTATCTGGCTTATATGAAAGGCAATCCGTTTAAAATGGGACCTCCGGGATCAGAAGAAAATATCAATATTTCAGGTGGCCCATGTAGGCCAGCTGAGTTTAGTAGAAATGGACATGCCGGAGAGCCACCAAAACCACCTAAAGGCAAAAGGCCACCTAAAAAGGGAGGAACGCCTCCGGGAATGGGCGGCAACTCTGTGGGTGGCTCTTCGGCTGGCATGGCTATTCATAAATCAGAAGGATTGGTTCCCATCAATGATAAATGCGAATCAAACATTCCAGGTTTGTATGCTGCAGGAGATGCGTTGGGTTCCTATATGGCCGGTGCGATTTATACACAAGTAGGCTCTTCCCTTGCAGGGTCTGCGGTTCAGGGTGGTATTGCCGGTGAAGCTGCTGCGGAATATTGTAAAACTGTTGAAATGCAAACTATTTTACCAGTTAAAATGAATGAAATACAAGAAGAAATCCTTGCTCCTTTAAAAAGAGAATCAGGTTATAGTCCTGCCTGGGTTACGCAAACTTTGCAGGGAATAATGATTCCAAACTTTATTCTATATATTAAAAAAGAAAAACTAATGCAGGCAGCTTTAGCCTACATCGAAGAACTGAGGGACCATCATATGCCTATGCTTAGGGCTGCGGATATGCATGAGTTACGTCTGGCTCATGAAACCAGGAATATGATTATCAGTGCTGAAATGAAACTCAAAGCCTCCATCATGCGCAAGGAAAGCCGATGCAGCCATTACCGACTCGATTATCCTGAAATGGATAATGAAAACTGGCAGGCATGGATCAATATTTTTAAAGGTGATGATGGTGAAATGAAGTTAGAAAAGCAGGCGTTTGGCAGTTGGCCGGTTTGATATATTCTGATTCGTTGATAAAATCCCCCAATTCATTGATTCCTTTTTTTCTTTAATCCTTTTACATTTTTCTTTGTCCAATCATAAGTTCTATTAATTTATTATAAAGTTGAATGATGAAGAAATATACGAAACTATTATGGCTGATATTGGCATCATTATTTATAACAAATATTGCTCCTGCCCAAAAAAACGGCAGGCAAATCCTGCCACCAATTCCCGACACTAATTCGATAAAGGAAATAGTAAAGAATCTATCCATTGAACTTTCATTGAACAAAGAACAGGAAGAACAAATTTCAAAATTATACTTTAAGCATTTTGAAGATGTGAAAAACATCTCAGAAAAAACTAAATATTCAAATAGTAAAGTTAGAAAAGAAATAGAACTATTAAATGCAGACTTTGAACAAGAGGTTAATTTCTTATTAAAAGAAAAACAAAAAAAGAAATATGAAATTTATGTTAATAAAGTGAAATTACACAGAAGAGATCAAAAGCCCCCGAAAGGCGGTAAGCATTAATAAAATTTAGTTTAGTCATAAAAAAAATTATCAAAAATGAAAAAAGCAGTATTAAAATATCAAACTTCCCTGATACTAATTATAATGTTGGTTCAATCCCAAATAAACTATGGTATAGCTCAAAATACACTTAGTTACCCGATAGTCGATACCGACCAGGAAATTTTTTACGATACCATTATAGAAATACCGGAACCAGGTCTCGGTGCCGCATTTTATGGACAAGATGCTCATTATACAGGCAATGAACCTAATTACCAGGATAATGGTGACGGAACAGTTACTGACCTGGTTACCGGATTGATGTGGCAAAAAAGCCCGGATATGGACGGGGATGGTGATATTGACTATGAAGATAAAATGTCGTATGATGAAGCAGTTGCCGGAGCAACAACTTTCAACCTGGCGGGTTATTCTGATTGGCACCTTCCTTCCATCAAGGAGATGTATTCACTTATTTTATTCAGCGGAAAAGATCCAAGTGGTTATGAAGGTACATCTACCGAAGATCTGATCCCGTTTATTGACACAACAGTTTTTGATTTTGCCTACGGCGACCTGTCAGCAAATGAGCGATTGATTGATGCACAAATGGCATCTTCCAATCTTTATGTGGGTACAACCATGATGGGTGACGAAACCATGTTCGGAGTGAATTTCGCTGACGGCCGTATAAAAGGTTATGGAACCGGCCCTATGCCAGGGCAAACAGAAGATAAACAGTTTTATGTAATGTATGTGAGGGGTGAAGAATATGGTATAAATTACTTTGAAGACAATGGTGATGGAACCATTACCGACAATGCTACCGGCCTGATGTGGACACAGGATGATGATGGACAAGGTATGCTTTGGAAAGACGCTTTAAGTTATGCCGAAAACTTTGATTTTGCAGATTTTGACGATTGGCGGCTTCCTAATGCTAAAGAGCTTCAAAGTATTATTGATTATACGCGTGCTCCCTCTGCCACAAATTCTGCCGCTATTGATTCCATTTTTAATTGCTCCGAAATTACCGATGAAGGTGGGAACTTAAATTATCCATTTTATTGGAGCGGAACTACCCATGCCAGTTGGCATGAAGATGCGCCAGGTGGATGGGGTGCTTATGTATGTTTTGGTGAAGCCCTCGGTTGGATGGAAGCACCACCTCCGGGTTCCGGTAATTATACTCTAATGGATGTCCATGGTGCAGGTTCTCAACGCAGTGATCCAAAAGTCGGTGATCCTGATAATTTCCCGTATGGCCATGGCCCACAGGGTGATGTTGTCAGGATATTTAATTATGTACGCCTAGTTAGAGATGCAGATACTTCTAGTGGATATAATGAATTGAAAATAAATGAAAATAATTTAAATATTTATCCGAATCCTGTTAAAGATGTACTATCAATAGACCTTGATAAAAGTACTTCCGGAACTTTAGAGATACATAATACACATGGACAAATTGTTTACTGCCAGGATATTCTGTATAAAACAGATGTGAAAGTTGATGTGAGTAATTTACCATCCGGATTATATATATTAACTTTAAGCAGTTCAATGGGTATTTCTTCCGGAAGATTTGTTAAGTAACAGGTCGGGTTAGAATCGCTATCATATTGATAATAGATAGATTTAAACCATAAGAAACGTGATGAATCTAACTATACCGATGCGTAACAGGTTTGCAAAAGAATAAACCTGTTACTTCCGAGTATAACTGAATCTAATCAGCTATTGCTTCGCATACCTGAAAAGATTCAGTATACATAAAGATAATTTATGATTGAATACAACAATATTAAAAACAATAGATATGAAAAAATTTTTTTTCTTTTTATGGGCTGTTTTTGGAATGACCGTTGGCATTCGCAGCCAAAGTTTTTACGACATCAATACCATCAATACCATCGAAATCACTTTCGTAGAATCGAACTGGGATTATTTGCTCGATCAGCTTGTGGCAGCCGGTCAGGAAGAAAGGCTTATGGGGTCAGTAGCAATAAATGGAGTGGTTTACGATAGTGTTGGTGTGAGATATAAAGGAAACAGTTCTTATAATCCCAACCAGGTTAAAAACCCATTGAATATTAAACTAGATTATATAATTGCTGACCAGGAGATAGAAGGTTATGGCACTTTAAAACTTGCCAATGGATTTAAAGATCCCAGCTTTGTACGTGAAACTTTAAGTTATGAAATCGCCAGGAATTATTTTCCGGCAAGCCTTGCAAATTATGCCAATGTATATATCAACGGGACTCATCTTGGGCTCTATACCAGCGTTCAGGATGTGGATAAGTTTTTTATGCGTACTCATTTCGGTAGTGATGAGAATACAAGGGTTAAAGGAGAAAGTAGTGGCCCATCGGGAGGTGTTTGGAAGTATTATGGTCAGGATTCAAGTAGTTATTATAGTAAATATGCCATGGAATCTGAATTTGGCTGGCAGAATCTGATTTGGTTTTTGGATACCCTGAATAACCATAATGAATCAGTTGAGCAGGTTTTGAATATAGATCGTCACCTATGGTTTCTGGCATTTTCAAATTTATTGGTTAATCTTGATGGCCCCATTAACAATCCACAAAACTATTATATCTTTAAAGATGATGCCGGACGGTTCAATCCAATTCCCTGGGATTTGAACGAGTGTTTTGGTGTGTTCAGGATGCATCAAACGCTGGGAAATTTGAACACTACACAGCTACAGCAATTGAGTCCATTTGCAAATTTGAATGCTAGTGACTTTCCGATAATCAGTAAAATACTTACTAACAATACTTTCCGGAATATGTATGTAGCGCACATGAAAACCATAATCGAGGAAAATTTTTCGAACAATTTGTATTTAACAAGAGCTCTGGAACTACAGGATATCATTGATGCAGACGTACAGGCTGACCCGAATAAGTTCTATTCGTATGCTAATTTTCTTAGCAACATAAACAATTCTGTAGGTGGTGGACCACCGCCCAACAATCAAATTATTGGAATTACTCAACTTATGGAAGCAAGGATAAATTATATTTCCGGGTTATCAGATTTCCAGGCACAGGCACCTGTAATATCAAATGTTACTTTTAGTCCTGAGCAAGTAGCACCGAATACCGAAGTGTGGTTCAATGCAGAAGTTGAATATGCAAGCCAGGTTTTCCTCGGTTACCGGTATAGTTTTACCGAAGCTTTTGAAAAAACAGAAATGTTTGATGATGGAAACCATAATGATGGAAGTGCTGGAGATGGTATTTTTGGTGTTTCTTTAACCGCTGGCTATAATGAAATTCAATATTACATTTATGCAGATAATAATAATGCAGCCTCCTTTTCTCCTGTTCGGGCAGAATATGAATTTTATTCTGTTCCGGTTTTAAGCGATTTAGTGATCAATGAATTTATGGCTGATAATGAAACCACAGTGGCAGATCCGAATGGAGAATATGACGACTGGATAGAATTTTATAATAATGGACAATCGGTTTTGGCCCTCGAAGGATATTTTCTGTCGGATGATGCTGCCGAGCCGGATCAATGGACTTTCCCCGATACTACAGTTGCACCTGGTGAATACCTTATTGTTTGGGCAGATAATGATGAGGAACAGGAAGGTTTACATGCCAATTTTAAACTTTCAAGTTCAGGTGAATCAATTATTTTATCCGATCCCGGATTGAATATAGTGGATGAAGTAAGTTTCGGGCAACAATATGCTGATACAACAACGGGAAGGTTTCCCAATGGAACCGGTGATTTTGTTCTTATGCTTCCAACCTTTGGAATGGAAAATGATTCTGGTATTACAACTATAGAATCGTATGACCAGAATAATATATTTAGTCTTAATGTTTATCCAAATCCTACAAATTCATACATTTTTATTGAACTTGATTATTCAGAACCTTTAGAGTACGAATTGTTTTCACTCCATGGTAAACGGATTATGAAAGGAGTTATATTTTCGAATAATCAGAAGGTTGATTTGTCTTTTTTATCACCAAATATTTACTTTCTAAAGATTGGAAATAAAACGCATAAGGTTTTAAAAACCGAATAAGTATCTGGAAAGGAGAACAATTTTGAAATTATAAATAATGCGTTACGAATATAAATATATTGTACACAATAGCAAAATGGAGCATTTACGAAAGATGATCCTGCCTTTTGTTGATGTTGATCAATTTGCAGAATCCGGAGGGAAAAATCAATATACTGTCAGGTCAATATATTTTGATACACCCGGATATGATTTTTATTATGAAAAAGTTGACGGGATTAAAAACCGTAAGAAAGTTCGTTTAAGGGGTTATGATGAAGAAAATGATGACAATACGGTATTCTTTGAAATAAAGCGAAAATATGATATTCCAATAGTCAAATACCGGGCGCCGGTTACTTTTAGGGATGCACAATTGATGCTTAAAGAAAAAAGCATAAATGGTTCTGTTTTGTTTAAAGATACTTTTCCAAAAGGTACTGAAAATGCAGTGCGGTTTTTCTACCAGGTTTTTAGTAAAAACCTACGGCCGGTAGTGCTTATTATTTATGAGCGAGAAGCTTACCTTAGTAAATTTGACAGTACTGTACGAATTACATTTGATAAAAATTTAAGGAGCAAAGGGTACCCTTCTATTCAGGAGCTTTATCAGGAGGAAAGGATCAAAGCCACACTTGCCGATCATTTTATTCTTGAAGTAAAATTTAACCGGTCATTTCCCGGATGGCTCAATCCAATGATATCTCAATTTTCATTAAGAAAACAATCTGCATCAAAATATGTTATTTCGATGGATGCCAATAAAATAGTGAACCGTATTACGAAATCCAAAATATATACCCGCTCAAAATGGTTTAATTCCTAAATAAAAATTAATGAGGAATATATACTAATCAAAAAAAACTTATAATTGTACACATGAAAATGAACCCCGGCATCTTAAAATACTCTGAATCATTGATCCTATTTACAATCTGGTTGGCCATATTTACAGCACCATTGTTAATATTTCAGCTAGATGACGTTATCATATGGGATAGAGTGATTATCGCATGGACAGGTGTATTTCCCTTCTTTGTGCTGTTTTTGGCCAATCATTTTTTATTTGTTCCTTTTCTGCTCTTTAAAAATAGAAAAGTGATATATTTACTTGTTACCTTACTACTTATAATTGTTTTCTCTTTCTCTCTTTATTATTTGGAAGATGCCAGGTCAAACAATGGCCCGCCTGGAAACGAAAATTTTCAGCACCCACCATCACAATCCCTAAGACAAGAAAATATAGGGACTCCGGATGGGGCTCCACCACCTCCACCACAAAGAAAAAATCCTTTTCCGTTTCCACCTTTTGTAAATATGTTTATTATTTCTGTTTTAATAATTGGATTTGATACCGGAATGCGTATGATGGTCAGATGGTCAAAACTGGAACAGGAAAAAACTTTATTGGAAAAGGAGAATGTGCAAAATCAGCTCGCCTTTCTTCGCAATCAGGTTAGTCCCCATTTTTTTATGAATACATTAAACAATATTCATGCACTTATTGATGTAAATACGGAAGAAGCAAAAGAATCAGTTATCAAGCTGTCGAAGTTAATGCGCCATTTATTGTATGATTCCCAGTCCGAACTCGTATCATTGTCCAAAGAATTTGAATTTATTAAAAGTTATATCAACCTAATGAAATTGCGTTACTCTGAAAAAGTGAAGATAAAATTAAGTGTTCCTGAACAATTACCAGATAAATCAATCCCACCACTTTTATTTACCTCTTTTGTTGAAAATGCTTTTAAACATGGGATCAGCTATCAAAACTCAAGTTTTATAAATATTACTTTTTCTTTGGAACCAGAACATTTAACCTTTGAAATTGTAAACAGTATCCCGGATATTAAAAAAGATAAATCTGAACCTGGTATTGGAATTGAAAATTCACGAAAAAGACTGGATATTATTTATAGAGATAAGTATTCATTGAACATTGAAGAAAAATCAGAAGAATACAAATTAATTCTAACAATACCGGTATGATAAGTTGCATTGCTATTGATGACGAACCTTTGGCTTTAAAACAAATAGCCGGATATATTCAAAAAACACCATTCCTGGCATTAGCCGGGAAATTTGAAAGTGCTTTGCAAGCCCTTTCATTTTTAAGCGAGAACGAGATTGATGTGATGTTTGTTGATATTCATATGCCTGATTTGAGCGGGATGGAGTTTGTCAAATCTTTAAATAATCCACCAAAAGTGATCTTCACAACAGCATACAGTGAATATGCAATAGAAGGATTTCGTGTAGATGCCATTGATTATCTTTTAAAACCCATAAATTATACTGATTTCTTAAAAGCAGCGCAGAAAGCAAAGGATCGGTTTTTACCACAAGAAACAACAATTAAAAAGATTGGGAGCAATGAAAAGTTTCTATTTATCAAATCGGAGTATAAAATATTACGCATAAATTTATCTGATATCAAATACATTGAAGGGATGAGGGAGTATGTACGCATACATATTGAATCCCAAAAGGCGGTCATGGCCTTGATGAGTATGAAAAAGATGGAAGAATATTTGCCTGTTAAAAGTTTTATGAGGGTTCATCGTTCATATATAGTAAACCTGGAAAAAATTACTACTGTTGAACGTAACCGTATTGTTTTTGATGACAGTGTATATATTCCTATTAGCGAACAATACAAATCAAAATTTCAGGAATTTTTAAATAAAAATTTCCTAATTTAAAACAGGATAATAATGCCCATAGCCTTACATGCACTCATAAATAACTGCCTTGGCAGTTTGCTTTTGAAGGGTTGTAGCCCGCATAAAGGTCCGTGCAACTTCAGTAAAGTATCTTTCTCCTTTTGTATTAGGTTTAAAAATGAATGAATCGGATTATAGCCGACTGATCGATTATGGCAGAAAAATAAAATATGCTGTGATGGATCAATATGAAATAAAACATCCTTTCGAAAAAGATTTAAGTTTCCTTTACGGAACAATATTTACAGGAAAAGCATTTAATCCAAAAAATCATAGCCGCAATGTTTGCATATTTGCCAAAGGCGAAGTTGACAGATCAGCTACAGGATCAGGAGTAAGTGCAAGAGCAGCTTTGCACTATGCAAAAAATGAATTAATTAAAGGGAAAAAAATAACCATAGAAAGTATCCTGGGAACAACCATGGATGGTGAAGTTGTTGAAACAACTGAATTTGGCCCGCATAAAGCAGTTATTCCTGAAGTTACAGGAACGGCATTTATTACCGGTCAAAATGAATTTTATTTCGACCCTGACGATCCTTTAAAAAATGGTTTTATCTTTAGATAAACTAACACTGAACATCTCGATAACTATCGGTAGCAAACAGTCTTATTATTTAGAAGATGTAAACATGCCCATGAAAAGCAAGAATTTGCCGGGCATTTATAGCAGGGAAGAAATAAAGCGAATTATTTTTGCATCATAAAAAAAAGTCTATTTTAGCAACCGTATATACCATTAAAAAAATGGCAACAGGAAACCGAACCTTCTATACTAATTCTTAATACCGAAGCTTCGGTACGAAGCAATAGCTTTTTAGAATTAGTTGAACATATAGACTTCTTATTAAAAAAGATTGAAAATAAATCTGAACAGTACGGAAAATTGAATATTGAAAATAAATTTCATTCTGGGGTATTAAATGGTTATTTAAAAAATCATAAATTTTCATTTGAAGTTTTCTCAGAACTTATCAAAATTGACCCAGAAAATGATTTATACCGAAATTGGTATTCTCAAATGAAAACTAATTTGCTATCTCAAAAATTAAGAATAGTTGGTTATATTGGATTAGCAATGGTATTTGGAGACATAATTTCTGGATTAGCATTTAACTATGATTTCGATAAAAGAATTGTTTTGATTGGATTTATTCTGATTTTATTAAGTTAGTTATTACCACAAGGAATGAAATACTTAAACAAACGTAAATAATTAAAACTTGATTGAACAAGAAACTAGAAAAAAGAAACAACAGCATACAACACGCGTAATCGTTGCACAACCCCATAATTATTCAGATCATCGAACCAAAACAAAGCTTTTTAAGGATGCCTGTTTTTAGAGTACAATTATTGGTTCGGAAAATTTTATGAGCTTAGATGGGCTTAAAATACTTTTACATTGGCGTTCATCGTAAAAAAGATCCACCTCAAAACAAGAGAGAGGCAAACGCCACCCACAAGACCATAAAAGATTTGCCACACACTAATTTTTTCCCCAAACCATCGGAATAAATACGAATGATAATAAAATCATTGTAACCAATTAATATTTAACCTCGTCAAATAAAAATAATACCAAATAACGATTTAACTATGGAAATAGAAATTACAAAGCTCTCAAAAACATACTCAAATGGAGTAGTTGCATTAAAAAATGTTTCATTGAATATCCCTACCGGTCTTTATGGATTATTAGGTCCAAATGGTGCCGGGAAGTCAACATTGATGCGAATAATAGCAACTTTACAGGAAGCTGATTCAGGCGAAATAAGATTAGGTGATATTGATGTCCTGACCCAAAAAAGAGAGGTTAAAAAGATTCTTGGTTATTTACCCCAGGAATTTGGATTTTATCCAAAAGACAATGCATACAACCTGCTTGATCATTTTATAATGCTAAAAGGTGTTGGAAATAAAAAAGAACGCCGTGAAAAAGTTGAGATGTTGCTAAGGCGTGTAAATCTCTGGAATGAACGAAAGCAAAAGCTTAAGACTTTTTCGGGAGGGATGAAACAACGTTTTGGAATAGCTCATGCTTTGCTTGGAAATCCTAAACTAATAATTGTTGATGAACCCACAGCAGGACTTGATCCTGAAGAAAGAAACCGTTTTCATAATCTGCTGAGCGAAATCGGTGAAGATATAATTATAATTCTCTCAACCCATATTGTTGCCGATGTGAGCCAGTTATGTTCCAATATGGCTATTATTAATAATGGTGAAATCCTTTTTAAAGATAATCCTGCTAATGCTATCAATTCCTTAAAAGGCAAAATATGGGAAAAAGACATTCTTAAATCTGATATTGAAAATTATGAAAAAAAATACGATGTTATATCAAATCGTCTTTTTACAGGTAAAACTTTTATTAGAATTTACTCCGAATCAAATCCCGGAAACAATTTTGAATCATCTCCTACAACTCTCGAAGATGTTTATTTTTATTGGTTAAGCAGAAATAATAGATAAAATTCTGAACTCAATAATTTTGATGTTTTGATAAAATCATACCACAAATGATATGTTTTAAATATTTAATTGGAATAATGGAGCAGTGGAATATTGGAAAAAGCAATTGCCTGATATTATATCACTTTTCCATCATTCCATATTAGAAATGTATTTAAACCATTACTTGCAATTTATTATAATAGAATTAATATAAAATAAGCTCTGAAATTATGTTCACAACAATATTCACCACCGAATTAAAGAAAAACCTGAAAAGCATTGCCTTTTATATTTTTACGGCTATAATGTTTTATGCAGCTTATCTGTGGTCTTCCAATACCGATCCAAACACAATGATGATGGGAATGAGATTTGGTAAAGAATGGAACAATGCAGCAATAAACATTGCGAAAATATTTACAAATTTCAGTATTATCAGCGTTTTATTTACAATGTTAATAGTGGGGCGTGCTGTTGCCAAAGATTTTGAGGCAAACATCCACGATTTTTTCTTTACAACCCCAATGTCGAAATTCGCATATCTCGGAGGCAGGTTTAGCGGAGCTTTGCTTGCAAACATTTTAATTTTTGCAGGTGTGGTTTTGGGATATATTTTCGGTTGCCTCAGCATTGATGATAAATATTACGGACCTTTTCAATTGCAGGCATTTGTTGTTCCGATAATTTTAATATTAATACCCAACCTGATTTTTATTGGCAGTATATTTTTCGCACTTGCAACTTTAAGCCGCCGTATGATAATGACATACATTGCCGGCATAGCCTTTCTTGGAATTTATGGTTTATTGATGGGTGGATTAACGGCTGTGGATAATGAAACTGTAAAAACCTTAATTGATCCTTTTGGAATTTTAGCCATTAACATTCAGGCAAAATTCTGGACAGTTGCCGATATGAATGCCAACCAAATGCCTGTTAATAGTGTATTTATTCTGAACAGGATAATATGGCTGTGTATAAGTTTCGGGATATTATTTTACACCTGGAAAAAATTCAAATTTGTATCACAGCTTGAAACAAAGAAGAAAAAATACTTGGGAGTTTCAAGCGAAATAGCGGCAAAAACAGTAAGTATTCTGAAGCGAATTCCAATTTCAAGTATTGATGAGACATTTACATTTCAGTTACAAAAATGTTTCAGGCTTGTTTTTATCGAGTTTAAACGAATTGTTTTTCATCCGGCTTTTCTGTTACTTACTTTCTTTGCAATTAGTGAAATAATAGCTAACTTCCTTGGTAATGTTATGTCCGACCGTTCAAGGGTATATCCATTTACTTCGGAATTTTTGAAACATACCGATCATTTATTGATATATATGATACCGTTGACTATCTTTTTTGGAGGAGTTTTAGTATGGCGCGAAAGAGATAACGGCTCAAACGAATTTTATGACACCTTACCTGTCCCTAATTGGATGAGCTATCTATCAAAACTTTTTACGCTCATGGGCATTCAGTTCCTTTTTATTACTCTTGCGATGATTGGCGGAATAATCACCCAATTATCTCTCGGCTTTACAGATATTAATTTTGGCTTATACATTAAACACTTATATGGAATTGATTTGCTCAATTACTGGTTTATGGCAATTATTGTTTTATTAATTCAAAATCTTACACCAAATAAATATCTCGGATTTTTTATATCTGCTCTTTATTTTGTGCTGGATCTCGTATTTTTTATTATTCTTAAAGTTGACCATTTATTGCTCAGATATGGGACAATTCCTAAGTTTACTTATTCAAGCATGAATGGTTTTGGGTTTAATACCGAAACCATTATATGGTACACGGTTTACTGGGCTTTCCTCGGAGGAATTTTAATCCTGATAAGCACATTGTTGTGGCGACGAAATAATGAGACCAGCCTTAAATTCCGGTTTAGAATTGCAAAACAAAATATTACGGGATTTCAGAAAGTGTCATTGGGAATTCTAATTATTTTATTTATAAGCTCCGGTAGTTTTATTTTTTACAATAAATATATTCTGAATTCGTATATGTCGGAAAAGACTTACAAGAATATAAAAGCCCAATATGAAATAAAATATAGTAAATACAAGGATGTTACGCAACCCGACATTTCAAACATTGATTTAGAAATTGATATATTTCCGGATAAAAGAGAAGCTTTGATCCGGGGTTATTATTTATTAAAAAATAATTCAGATAAAAACCTTGACGAAATTTGCACTAATCTTTGGGAGGGTAGGTTAATAGATAATATTAATAAGTTTGAATTTAGTGCTCCTGCTGAATTGATTATTGAGGGAGAAGAAGCTGGATTTAAAGTTTTCAAACTAGATAAACCTTTAAAACCCGGAGATGAAATCAAATTGCTGTTTGATTACGAGATACTGACAACCGGCTTTACCGACGATAACCATCCAAAAGATTTAATTGTTGAAAATGGAAGTTGTTTGATGCTCTCAGGTGGCGAATCCCCTTTCTTTCCGATAATCGGGTATAATAATCTTTTCATTCTTATGGATAACAATGACAGGAGAAAATACGGGCTGGATGAACTTTCTGCATTTCCTTCATTAGAAAATGCCGACAGAAAAGTTCCTTTTATTAACCTCGACAATGTAAAGTTTAATACTGTAATCAGCACAAGCAGCGACCAGACCATTGTTTCAAACGGGGAACTTATTAAGAAATGGACAGAAGGTAACCGAAATTATTTCCATTATCATTCGGATATCCCAATGCAGAATGAGCTAATTTTCGCATCCGGAAGGTATGAAGTAGCGAGGGATAAATATCAGGACATCAATATTGAAATCTATTATGATAAAAAGCATCCGTACAATGTTCAGCGAATGATAGACGGTGTAAAGAGGTCATTTGATTTTAATACAAAAAACTATTGCGATTTTCCGTTTAATAATATCAGGATTGTAGAAATCCCTGATTATTTGACCGGAGGAGCTGCCCGCTCGCAGCCGGGTGTTTTTATCTGGTGCGAAGGTTCCGGATTTACAAACAATTTTAATGACCCGGATATAGTGGATATGATGTTTGGAATTTGTGTGCATGAAATGGCTCATCAGTGGTGGGGATATGTTGTTACCCCTGCCTTTGCTGAAGGTGGATTTATGCTCACCGAAACAATGGCTCAATATGTAGAGGCAATGTGCAACGAAGAAAAATATGGACAGAAGATGTCAAGAAAACACCTTAAAGATGAAATGGAAAGATACTTACGTCGTCGTAAAACTGACTATGAAGGCGAAAGACCGATGTTTCGGTCACTGCCTGTTCAGGATTATCTGAACTATCCTAAAAGTTCAGTAGTTATGTATGCGCTACACGATTATATCGGTTTGGATTCATTAAGCGCTGCTCTAAGCCGCCTTGTGAACAAATATGGATCAACCCTAAATTATCCGCTTTCAGTTGATTTTATTAGCGAAATAAAAAAATCCACCCCCGACAGCTTACAATATCTTGTTACTGATCTTTTTGAGAAAATAACCCTTTATGAAAACGAAACCAAATCGGCATATTGCGAAATATTAAGTAATGAAAAATACAAAGTAAGTATAAATGTAAAAGCAACAAAATTCTACGCCGACAGCATAGGAACTCAAACAGAACAACCTCTAAACGATTATATTTATGTTGGCATTTTGAATGAAGATAAAGAAGAGATCTATTACAAAAAGCACAAGTTCACACAAAACAAAACCGAAATAGAAATCATCGTTAACGAAAAACCATACTTTGCCGGAATCGATCCCTTTGTTGTTTTGATTGACAGAGACAGGGAAAATAATTTGAAGGAAGTTGAGGAAATGTAAACAAATTTTTATCTTTGACTTGTCCGATGTATAGAGCCATGCACATTGGGCAAATGTTTGAACCCTTGCTCATCGGGATTTGTGTTGCAGTAAAGTGGGAAGGATAATCCCGATGAAAATAATTATTGGATTCCTGCCCGCCTTTGTATTAGCTTATTGATGGCAGGCGGGTGTAATCACTCCTCTGCAACATTAATTTCAGTTTTTCCAAAATATTCTAACTTTTTTACCTATTTTTGAATTTCGCTTCCCACACGTGCGGGATGATTACTTTGATTTTTAAAACATTAAACGGTTAAGAATAAATAACCGTTTATAAACGTTTATAAATGCTTAACAAGAATGGAAACGGATTTAAAATTGTAAATCAAGCAGTTAAAAAATAGAATTCAGAATAATCGAAATATGAGTTAAATTTGTCGTAGATAAATTTGAAATATGAGTAAAACGACAAAAATACAAGTTGAAAACAAAGTAATCTCAATCATTAAGAAAGATGAACAAGATTATATTTGCTTGACTGATATGTTAAAAGCAAAAGACGGAAGTTTCTTTATTACAGACTGGTTACGTAACAGAAACACACTTGAATTTTTAAGTGTTTGGGAAAAGATAAACAATCCGAATTTTAATTATGGCGAATTCGCCACAATTAGAAATCAATCTGGATTGAATAGTTTTAAAGTTAGCGTAAAGGAATGGACTGAAAAAACAAATGCAATTGGGATATTTTCAAAAGCAGGTAGATATGGCGGAACTTATGCACATAAAGATATTGCCTTTGAGTTTGGAACTTGGATTAGCCCAACATTTAAACTCTATCTAATAACCGAATATCAGAGACTTAAAGAAGTTGAAACTAATCAATACAATCTTGAATGGAATTTTAAAAGAATTATAAGCAAAGCCAATTACCATATTCATACAGACGCTGTAAAAAATTACATATTACCTGATAAAAACTACGATAAAGATAAAGAATGGTTAATTTATGCCGAAGAAGCAGATCTACTAAATGTTGCTTTATTCAACTGTACGGCAAAAGATTGGCGTGAAGCAAATCCCAAATATGCAGAACAGGGGATGAATATTAGAGATATAGCAAGCATAAATGAATTAGCAGTTTTATCCAACCTTGAAAGTTTAAATGCCGAATTGATAAAATCAAGTATTGATAAGCAAATGAGATTTGAAAAGCTGAAAGAAATCAGCACATATCAATTAACAATCCTAAACGAAAAGGATTTTATGAAAGCTTTGAAGAAACTAAATGATAAAATTTATATAGATAAAAAAAAGAAACTCGGAGAATAAATTACGAAACACCAACAATATATAAAAAAAAATAGGCGAAACAGTAGTAATATTAAGGGATAGAAAGTAAAACAGATTATTGGATTCCTGCCCACCTATATATTAGCTTATTGGTGGCAGGCGGGTGTAACCCCCTCTGCAACATTAATTTTAGTTTTCCCCAAATATTCTAACTTTTTACCTATTTTTGAATTTCGCTTAAAACACCATTACGTTATGTGCAAGCAATTTAAAGACTAAAAAACTAAATATTATGAAAACAAGAATTATCATCTTATTATGTATTATTCTAATAACAAACATTTTGACTGCTCAAAATAATAATGGCTCAAAAGAAGATTCAGCATTTTTTGTTAAAGGTATTTCAAATTCTAAAATATATACAAAAGAAGAAGCTGATAAAGGAAATGAATATGAATTGGAAAATGGAAAAATTGTATTTTACTTTGATCAACTTGGAGTTGCTTTTTATTTCAAAACAGAAACTTCTAAAACACTTATCTTAACTGAATTTACAGTGGGCAAAGAAAGTGATGGAGAAATTTCTTGGGAGAAAGATAATATAATATATCAAATAGGACTTCATGACTTTAATGATGATAATCTTTATGAATTGGTAATTGCAGTTAAAGATAAAGATGAATATTTTAGTGGAGTTGAACTGAATATTTTCAAATATATTCCATTCGATAAAAAATGGGAGATTATTGGAACAACAAAAAGAAAAGATATAAGTGGAGAACCTATTGCATTAGTTGATAAAGATAGAATTAAAATTGAAAGGAATTTTAGAGGATTTTACAGTGAGTGGATTTTAAGCGACGGAAAATTTAAAATAATACATGAAGATTGAATTTATTGCCTGCACATAACTAAAAAAATAAATAAATATGAAAAAATATTATCTGCACAACGGAACAGAACAAGAAGGACCATTTGACATTGAGGACCTAAAAACTAAAAATTTAACCAAAAATACTCAAGTATGGTATGAAGGTCTTTCTGATTGGATAACTGCGGATAAAATTGAAGAGTTGAAAGACTTGTTCAAACTAACATCTCCGCCTCCATTTAATGAAAAGAAAAAGAAAACACCACCTCCATTACAAAAATCAAAACCTGAACAAACAAATTCTTCTACAAAACCAAAGAAAAAAAGTAAAGTTGGGAAGATAATAATTATAATAGTCATTGTTCTTGCTGTTATTATAGGTGGATTGGCAATTCTTGACAATTTAAATCATAGTGGAAGTGGTTCCGGTTCTGAATCATATTACGAGAAAGTGATGACGGTTGAAGAAATTGAACAGTCACAACCAACTAAATTTTTGGATGCAGACGGCAATTACAATGAAAATTTTTGGGGCGACAAAATTAATGTTCACGGAAAAATTACCAATTCAGCCACAGTAGCAACTTATAAAGACGCAACAATAAGAGTTACCTATTATTCTAAAACAGAAACTGTGTTAGGAAGTGATGACTATACTATTTATGAAGTATTTCCTCCAAATTCTGTTAAAAAGTTTGAACTAAAAATTGAAAACTATAAAAACGTAAATTCAATAGGTTGGGACGTTATTAATGCGAAAGTATATTAAGAACGATTGAATAAAGCAGGTGCTAACAAGCGTAAACGTTGCACAAACCCATAATTATTAAGATCATCGAACGAAAACAAAGCTTTTTAAGGATGCCTGTTTTTAGAGTACAAATTATTCGGTATTAAAAAAGAGTATAAATCCTGAATATGTTTACGAAATATAATAAAATATTTTTTCATTATAAAAATAAATCAGATATTTGCACCCCTTTTTTAAGATAAAAGATAAAATACAAAAGTTTAGTTTTTAATAATTCATTAATTCAACAATTTATTAATTCAACAAATCAACAATTTATTAAACTATGCCAACAAAAATTAGATTGCAGAGAAAAGGTAAGAAGGCGCAGCCTTTTTACCACATAGTAATTGCGGATGGTCGTGCACCACGTGACGGGAAATACATCGAAAAAATTGGCACTTACAATCCGTTAACCAAACCTGCCGACATCAATATGGATTTCGACAGAGCGCTTTACTGGCTCCAGACCGGAGCGCAGCCAACCGACACAGTCAGAACTATTTTATCCTACAAAGGTGTGTTATACAAAAACCATCTTTTAAAAGGAGTGAAAAAAGGTGCTTTGACACAGGAAATGGCTGATGCAAAGTTTGATGCCTGGCTTAAAGAAAAAGAAGACAAAATAGCCGGTAAAGTGAAAGAAACTATCCTCACCCAAAAAGATGAAAAGAAAAAACGCTTTGAGGCTGAAAAGAAAATTAACGAAGAAAGGGCTAAAGAACTTGCGGATAGAAGGATGGAAGAATTGAAAAAGGAAGAGGAGGAAGCTAAGGATGAGGCTAAGGCTAAGGCTGAGGCTGAGGAGAAGAAAGAAGAAGTGAAAATTGAGATTGAGGAAAAGGCTGAGGCTGAGGAGAAGAAAGAAGAAGTGAAAATTGAGATTGAGGAAAAGGTTGAGACTGAAGATAAGAAGGAAGAAGTGAAAGAGGAAGTGAAAATTGAGATTGAGGAAAAGGTTGAGACTGAGGAGAAGAAGGAAGAAATGAAAGAGGAAATGAAAATTGAGGATGAGGAAAAGGTTGAGGCTGAGGAGAAGAAAGAAGAAGTGAAAGAAGAAGTGAAAATTGAGATTGAGGAAAAGTCTGAGACTGAGGAGAAGAAAGAAGAAGTGAAAATTGAGGTTGAGGCTGAAGAGAAGAAGGAAGAAGTGAAAGAGGAAGTTAAGAAAGAGGCTAAGGCTGAGGAAGAAGTAAAAGAAGAAGAAAAAAAGAAAGAGGAAGAAAAGCCGACTGAATAAACATTCACTAAAGTTTTGGCTTATGAATAAGGAAGATTATTACTTTCTTGGTAAAATCATAAAAACATCAGGTTACAAAGGCAACCTGATGTTTTTTTTTGATGTGGACGATATCAGCCGGTATGAAAGCCTTGAAGCAGTTTTTATCGAAGTCAGTGAAAACCTGATTCCTTTTGCCATTGAAAAAATACAGTTTAAAAGCAATAATACTGCTATTGTTAAATTAGAAGACGTTTTAAGTGAAGATGAATCTGCCATACTTGTCGGTTGTAATCTTTACCTGCCATTAGCTTTTCTCCCGCCCCTGACAGGAAACAAGTTTTATTTCCATGAAGTAATCGGATTTTCTGTCGTTGATAAAAAGTATGGAAAAATTGGTACTATCCGGGAAATCCTGGATCGGACGAGCCAGGCTGTTTTTGTGATCAGAAATAACGGAAAAGAAATACTGATACCGGTTTCGGATGATATTATTAAAAAGGTTGACCGGAAAAATAAAACAATTGAGGTTGAAACACCGGAAGGCTTGATTGATATTTACATGTAAACCAAACACTAATTATTTTAGATGACTTTGAGAAAACCATTCCGCTTCAGGCAATTCAGCGTATCAGACGAAAAAAGCGCCATGAAAGTCAACACTGACGCTATTCTTCTCGGTGCATGGGTTGATACTGCCGGCGCAGAATCCATTCTCGACATAGGTACAGGGTCAGGGATCATTGCTTTAATGATAGCACAACGATCAGATGCGACAATCAATGCAATTGATATTGATAAAGACTCATTTGAACAGGCAAAGGATAACTTTCAAAATTCCGCATGGTCAAACAGGCTGAATGCAATTCATATATCTTTACAGGAGTATGTTAAAAACTCTTCTGAAAAGTATGACCTGATCGTAAGTAATCCTCCTTTTTTTTCAAACAGTTTAAAATCTCCATCACATTCAAAAACACTTTCAAAGCATAATGATACACTAATGCATAAAGAATTGCTCGCCGGTGTACAACAGCTATTAAACTCCGGAGGGAGATTTTGCGTAATACTGCCATATTCCGAAATCACTAAATTTAAAGAACAGGCATTAATTGAAAATTTATATTGTTTAAAGCAGTTTAATATTATCCCAAAGCGAGGAAAAAAAATTCACCGGACTATTCTGGAATTAATTCAAATTAGAACTGGAGATTTTGCAGAATCAATAATAACCATCCGAAATACCGATAATTCCTTTACCAAAGCATACATTGATCTGACAAAGGATTTTTATTTGCATATTTAATATTATCCTGGTTTTTTGGAATTATTCTTGTAGTTTTTCTATCAATTCTAATCTTAATCTATCTCATTATGAAAAACATAATTACTTTACAAATCCTCGTAATTATTTTCTCAATCGCTGTGTTTTCAACTGCTAATGCTCAAAAAATATTTTCGTGCGACAGTAAGTACGAAGCTGATGTAAAAGTTTTTGTAGTTGAAAGCAAATATGATGCTGATCTGTTGGTTTATAAGGTTGACAGTAAATACGAGGCTGAAGGAAACAAAGGTTTATGGTATTTTACAGAAAGTAAATACGATGCCGACAAAACAATTTATTTCACCGAATCAAAGTATGATGCCGATCTGCTTGTCTGTTTTGTTGACAGTAAATATTCAGCGGAGTGGAGAAAACGAAGTAAGATGCATTTGTTGTTTTAAAATTTTACTACTTTCGACCGCTATTTTACCAGCATAATCAAATATTTATGAGAGAATTAATTATTCTTTTTTATTAGAATATATTTTTTATTAAAGCCTATGATCGAATTAGTCTTCGCCACAAACAATCCTCACAAACTAAAAGAGATAAGTAAGGCTGTCGGAGAAAACTTTAAAATCTTTTCTCTTGATGACATTAATTGTAAAGACGAAATCCCTGAAACTGCCGATACCCTCGAAGGAAATGCCTTTCAAAAATCCTGGTACATTTATAACAAGTACGGAAAAAATTGTTTTGCTGATGATACCGGTTTAGAAATAGAAGCTCTTGACGGAAAGCCCGGAGTTTATTCTGCGCGTTACGCCGGGCAGGAACATGACCATGAAAAAAATATGGATAAAGTCCTTTCTGAACTTAAAGATGTTGAAAACCGAAAAGCCCGTTTCAGGACAGTTATTTCACTTATTATCAATGGAAATGAAACCATTTTTGAAGGCATTGTAAACGGATCAATTCTAAAAGAAAGACATGGCAAAAAAGGTTTTGGCTATGATCCGATCTTCCAGCCTTATGGATATAAAAAATCTTTTGCCGAAATGGATTTGGATGATAAGAATAAAATTAGCCATAGGGGTAGGGCAGTGGCGAAGTTAGTAGAATATCTTAAGGATTACAAATCATGAAATTATTCCTTTTCGGATTAGCTATCCCCACTTCCTCTCGCTTAAATCCGAAAAAGCCCTCAAAATGACGGAAATTTTAAAAGAAAAAAATCTGGATAGTGTTTTGCAAAGGTCTCCTTTTTATTATACTTTTGTCCATTAATAAAGTTTAAAGCGAAGTCTTATCCCTGATGTGGTGATTACTTAGATTACACTGCTGTTTCCTGTTTAATACATGAGAAATATAAACAGTAAATCATTGTATAAGGCGACTATTTTTTAACTAAGGAACAATATGAGAGCTATACTTAGAATTGCAGCAACACTTTTTATCATAGTTATTTTTACTTTAAAAGTAACTGCTCAAATTAAAATCAGTCAGAGAATGCTTGTTAAGATATATTTAGAAAACAAGGAGGAAGTCCACAGGCTGGATGATATGGCTCTTGACTTTGCAACTTTAAAAATTGAAGAGTTTGCCCAGGTTGTGGTTACACAATCAGAAC
>JADHVR010000113.1 GCA_016783885.1 Bacteroidales bacterium | reverse complement strand
CCATACGAGGGCAAAGATACAGGGGGAAATGTTAGTACACAAGCCTGTATTCGCTCTACATTTTTACCAAAATGAAAAATCAAATCAATGATATCAAGGGATACAGGACTTCAATTATAAAATCGTGTCAAAGTCAAGATCTATTTCTGTATTTACAACGTATGCGTTATCTTTATATGACAAATAACCCAAAGTAAAGCTGCCTAAAATGTACGATTTCCCTTCATTAGAAGATGATCTCATAGTATAAGAAGGTCCTATGTAAAAAAGCCGAATATCGTCCTTCATATCACCTACGGCAATAATATTACCATAACTGTCAAACAGTGCTACACCAGACATAGTATTTTTTGCCTGGGAAAAAGATATGTTAACTCCCAATGAGTTTTTTTCATTAATAAAATAATTGAAGTCACCACCGATGTTGTATCCGCTTTTTAGCCCTCTAATGTAATCTTCAAATTCCTTGTCCACCCCGCTTAGTATTTTTGCCAATCTGTAACTGTATCCTCCCTGCAGAGCAAACCTGAATTTTGGGAATATATTTTGAATAATCTCTCCCGAATCAGGATAATACCTTTGTGTTTTAAGATTCTTTATAGTATCTTGTCTTTGTTGTTCTAAGTTTCTATTGTAATTATTTTTTAATGACTTAAAATAATTAATTTGCCATTCCGAATCATTAAAATCATCCATGCACCTAATGATTGATTTCCTGATATTTTCTTTATTTGTTGTTTGTATCGAAGATAAGCCAATTTTATTTACAACTTCACTTATATAAAGATCCTGATGATCAGGAGTAAGAAATTTCAGGGTTATTTCGCATTTACTTATTTCTGAATTGTCTTTTTCTAATTCGGTAACCCAAAGTTTATTAACACTAATTATTATAGGTATTTGACCACTGTCAGGCGGAAAAGCTGATTTGAAAAAAGACATTAATTCTTCAGGCATTTTTGTTGTGAAATCGAGCATTACATTACCACCTGTTTCGTCGGACTTAACAATACCAATAGCGGACTTCATCTGACGATTATCCAAAACGTCCAAAATAAAAAAATTTTTGTCCGGCATCTCAACAGGTTCTTTATTTAAATTAATTAACCGGTAATTTTGTGAATATAATCCGCTATTACATATTATTAACGAAAAGAGCAAAATGAATTTGTAAACATTTTTTTTCATTATGTATATAAGTTATGTTTAGGTTTTTTCTATAATGCAAAATTGTGAAATTTTATTTCAACGAAGCAAGGAAATCCTCCTTTCTTCTGCGCGATACTTCTAACTCTGCTCCGTCTTCCATAATTACATAACCGCCCTCACCTTTTTTATAACGTTCTAAGTATGTAAGATTTATAAGATGAGATTTATGAATTCTGAAAAAATTGAATGGAGTAAGCATCTCGTCATATTCCTTTAAAGTCTTTGATACAATTATCTTATCGCCATTGTTCAGGAAAATGTTGGTATAGTTATTATCCGATTCGCAACGGGTAATTTCTTTAATCTTTACAAAAATGATCCCGTCAATTGTGGGCAGGGTGATTTTTTCAAAGCTATTCCTGTTGGTAAGCAAAACTTCCAGCTTTTTATTTATCTCCGAATATTTATCATCTTCCGATAATCGTGAACATGCTTCAATTAACTGTTCAGGCTCTACCGGTTTAAGTATATAATCTATGGCACTGAATTTAAACGCCTGTATGGCAAATTTGTCATAAGCAGAAACGAAAATGATTTTAAAGTTAATTTCAGGAAGTTGCTCTAACAAATCAAAGCCGGTACCATCGGGCATTTGAACATCGAGGAAAATAACATCAGGATTAAGATTTTCAATTTTTTCAACCCCTGCCTTTACACAATCTGCCTCATCAACAACCTGGATATTTTCACAATGCTTTTTAAGTACATTTTTTAAAGCATTTCTTGCTTTGCTTTCGTCATCAATGATTAACGCTTTAAACATACATTTTTAATTTGTTGATCTTGTTTTTCAGAATCAATGCTTCATTTATCAGAGCAAAATTACAAAATCTTTATTCATTTTCAAAAGGTATCCGTAATTCCACTTTTGTTCCTCTTGGATTACCCGATTCATCTTTCAGATCAATAATTTTCACCGAAACATCTTCTTCGGTTTTTTCATTCAGAATATCAAGTCTTTCCTGTGTAACCTTCATTCCCAATGACCTGTGCTTTTTACTACCTGATTTTCTCTTAATTTCCATTGCCTTCTTTCTGCCAATTCCGTTATCTTCTATTATACATTGCATTAACTTACCTTCAGGTTTAAGTTCAACTTTGATCCTTCCCCTGCCGGACTTACCTGCAATGCCGTGAATAATGGCATTTTCAATAAACGGCTGGATAAGCATGGGCGGTATAAACGTATATTCCTGATCAATTTTTTCATCCACATTAATCTCAAAATCAAACTTATTGTCAAATCTTAGTTGTTCCAATTGCATATTCAGTTCAAGGGTATTGATTTCATCTTCAACCGGAACAAAAGTTTTACGTGAATTTTCAAGAATATACCGCATCAGTCTGGCGAACTTCGATAAAAATGATTGCGCCGAATCGGAGTTATTATCAGTAATAAAGCTGTTAATAGAATTCAGGGAATTGAAAATAAAATGAGGATTCATCTGAGTACGTAACAATCGTTGTTCGATATCGATGTTTTTTCTTTCCAGCTCGATACGATAATGCTTTTGCTTAAGCTTATAACTGTTAAACAGCAACAGCGCCAGGATGATCAGTAAAACAACTGCAGAAATGATATAATAAAAGCGGTTCTGTTGTTTTTCAATCTTAAGATCCTGAATTACTATTTCTTTCTCCTTCTTGTCTAATTCATATAAAGTTTGCATTTCGGTTATTTCGCGCCGGCTGTCGCGGTTATAGAGTGTATCTTTTAAAACAGTATATTCAGTATAATTTGCATAAGCATTTTTATAGTCATTCACTTTGAAATAATAATCCGATAAAGCCTTATAAGCATCTTTGATAAGTTTTGTTTCTTCGATTTCCTTAGCGAGTTTCAGGGCTTCTTTCAATAAAGGTTCAGATTTATCATATTTCTTCTCTAATGTATATACCTCTCCAAGTTTTAAAGAAGCCAGTGCAATATTCGCTTTGTTTCCTGATTCCTCACTTGTTTGTAATGCCTGTTTGAAGTTATCAATCGCTTTTTGGTTATTATCTAATTTAACAAAAATATCTCCGGTATTTATTAATGTGTTGAAAATGCCTTTTTTATCACCTATTTGCACACTGACATTTTGCGATTGTTCAAGATATTTGAGTGCTTTCTCAAAATCACCCAGGTCGAAATAAGCGATACCTATATTTTGTAATGATGATCCAATATAACTTAGATTGTTAATTTCTTGTGCAATCATTAATGAATTTCTGTAATGCTCAAGGGCTAAATTGAACTTTTTCCATTCTGAATAAATTATACCGATATTGTTTGTGGCAAAATATAGGGCTTGTTTATTAGACATTCTTTTTGCAATTTCAATAGAATTCTGATATTGATTAATGGCTTCTTTATAATTCCCCAAATAATGATAATTTGTGCCCAAATTATTATAAGTAATGCCTATAGCTGCTGTATCATTTAATTCTTCAAATATTTCCAGGGCACGGAGTTGAGATTCAATGGCAAGAAAATACTCCCCTTTTGCATTATGCCCACTGCCTATCATTAGCATCCCCCTTGCAATACCTCGTTGGTTATCTGTTTCTTTCGAATAATCCAGTGCCTGGTTTGAATATTTTAAACTGCTATCCGCTGAAATCCTTAAATAATTATATGATAGTCCTATCAGCACTTTAATTTTGTCTTCGCCTTCAACCTCATTCAATCTTGTTTTCAAACTGTCAATAACGGTGTTTTGAGAAAAAGCTTTACCAAACAGTAAAAGAAGTACTAATAAAAAGTACAGTTTATAATTAAACCCGCAGAAAAAAGGTTTGCAAAATATCATGCAACTAACAAGCTGAATATCTGTATGTTTATATTCAATAATCTTTGCAAATTCCTTTTCAACGGGTTTAACTTTATATTTCATAATACTATGACTAAATAACCGGATATAAAATTACAACAAAAAAGATTCTGCCGTTAAATAATTTTATACTGCCGGTTACCGAAAAAAACTTCCATTTAATAATTCACACTTGTTTTTAAGTATTTAATATTCTATCTTTGAATAAATTTTTTTATAAATTTAAACAGTCTCTTATAATTATCAATATTAATAATCATGAAAAAGCACTCTATGTATTTTAAATCGTTGTTATTAGTAACATTCCATGTTTTTTTGATTGTTTTTATAAATCCTGATAACATGGCACAGGGACCTACTTCTTCCATTGGCGACAGGGAGAATATCGGTATTTTTGGCGGACCTGCCGATGATCTGACTTATGTGTACACAAATCAAAGAATATTTGCTGCCATACATTCACCTGCAACATTATTTTATTCGGATGATACCTGTAAGACCTGGAATCCCGCTTTTCCTTTTGATTCGCTGGAATACGATCTTGAAACACGAGGATGGGGTGGCGGAGCGCTCAGAGTATTATCCAATTTAAAAGGATGGGTTGCCGTACAAACCGGTTATTCAACCGGCTACCTTTCATCGGCTGTTATCAGCTATGATAATGGAAATACTTTTCAAACAGCCTTTGATCCGTACTTGCTGAATATATTAACTTCCGAAAGCCAGCCCGTATCTGCAATAGCTTTGAGTGATCATTATTTATTTACTGCATTAGGTAAGTACCTTGTCAGGCTGAATGATACAACTTCATTCGGAATGAATCAGTTCATCCTTAAAATTGATACTTTACCGGGATATATGCCGGGATCTTATATCAGTTGGATCGCTGCAACAAACGATTCAACAGGTTTTCCTGTTTATTTTTTGATTGATGATGATTTAGGAAACAGTCAATTATATGTTTTTTACGAAGGTATTTTAATTGAGCTGAATGCTTTGCCTCCTGAATTGAATGTAATTAACGTTTTTACACATCCCGGACAAATAGCCGGCGACACGGTATTTATAAGCTGCAGGGATGTTAATACCCAGGAAATATTCCTTTTCCGCTCTTTTGCAGGTGGCTTTTTATGGGAAGATATAACACCGATGCCCGGGTTACAACAACCTCTTATTGACGCTGATTTCAGCCCCGACTGGATAAGCATGATGCCATTAAGTAATGGTTTAAGGCTATCATTACCTGGGGGTTTATTATCAGATGATATGGGTGATTCATGGCAGGGGACTGCATTATCGGATTATGGAATTGCCACAAATCCTGTAAATATCGATTTGATTGTCGGATCAAATAATGTTGGAGTTGCTGTAAGCCATACAGGCATCTATGGTCCTTTTAGTAATGCAGAAAATATCGGTTTTACAAGCGTAAACGTAAATGAGTTCTCTCAATCGCAAGGTATATATTATGTTGCTACCGATGCTGGCTTAGCATATACAGAAGAGTATTTCAATCCGCTGATTAACGGTTATGATCAATGGATACCTCCCAACGGACTTTTCCCGGTACCAAATACCGGAGATGAAGAGGGGGTTACGGCTGTCGCCATTGATCCAAATAACAGTGAGCATGTCATCTGCGGTTATAAAGGCGGTTTTTGTGTAACATTTACCGGACCTTTTGATTTTACTTATATTACACCTATTGACTGGAATACCAATCCTCATCTGGACCCTTATGTTACGGATATCGAATTTGTAACTTCCAGTATTATAGTGGCAATTACAGGTATGAAATTTAAAAAATTAGCAGGACAGCCCTCACAACCGGTCGGTAATATCTGGAGGTCGATTGACGGAGGGTTGTCATGGACACTTGTAACTCCCTATTACCCCGATGAATTCCAAATGGGAAATTGCCTTGCTGTTGGAACAAGTGGTCCTCCGGTTATTTATTCAGGTACCGGATACAACAACATGCTGCAGACACCTGTGCCGGGAGTTCTCTGGTCTTCTTATAATATGGGTGATACCTGGACGAAAGTAAATGATGCACCTGTCTTTGGCGGCACGGGAATCCCTTTACCTGTTTATGATATAGATATTGATCCGATAAATTCTGATATCATATACCTTTCGTCAGATCAGGTTTTTGTCAGGTCGGATGACGGTGGATTAAACTATTTTATTACAGATGTACCATACAATACAGGCTCATTTACTTCGGCATTAATCGATCCTGCTTTTCCTGACAGTGTAACAGTTACTGCAGGGCGGCATATTTATAAATACAACTTCCTGATTGATGATGCGGATTTAAAATTTAAAGGAATGCCGGGTGAATTTTTTACAAGCTCATCATCCGGTTCTGTTCTCGGTGGTTCAAACACAGGTGGAAATAAAATCACAGAAGCAACAACGTATTTTTTAGATTTAAAAGTATATATAGAAGGACCTTTTAACGGAACCGACATGAACACACAATTGAACAGCAGCGGTTATTTACCTTTATCCCAGCCATTCAATCAACCTCCCTGGAATTATAACGGAACTGAAAGTGTAGTTGAAATTCCTAACACAGATGTAGTTGACTGGATATTAATCGATTTAAGAAAAACCAGTGGAGACCTGTCATCGGCCACAGCAGAAACCAGGTTTTACAGACAGGCGGCTTTTTTAATGAAAGATGGGTCCATTACGGATGATGATGGAATTAATAAACCAAGATTTAGTATTATCTTATCAGATTCAAAAGATTATGATAAAGTCCAGGGAGTTGTATATTCTCCATCTCATGTGAGGGAGAGGTCAGCAGATTCCTTGTCTTCAGCAAAGTCCGATACCTACTCCTATGATTTCACCTCCGGACCGGAGCAGGTTTGGGGAGGGGCAACAGCACATAAAGAAATTGCTCCAGGCGTATGGGGTATGATAAGCGGCGACGGAAACCACGACGGGCAGGTGGATAATGCAGATAAAAATGAAGTATGGTTAGTTCAGTATGGCAACACAGGTTACTACTTTGGCGACTTTAACAGGGATGGAACAGTAGATGATACCGACAAAGACGATTACTGGAAACCAAATGCAGGGACAGGAAGCAGGATAGAGTGAGATGAACTAAAATACTTAAAGTGAGCTATAATTGAAATTCCAAAAACCAAAAACTAATAACTTTTAACAAATGACTTATTACTTTATTTTTTTTATATATTTGCCCAGTTATTAACTTTGTAATTGCATGCCACATATATTAAAGATTTATATTCTTTTAAAAAACTTCCTCCGATGAATATACGGAAATCTTGCTTTGCTCATTCATTACTTCAGCTATTAAAGGTTCTTTATATCCGGTTATTATGTTTGATTGCCTCAGGTCGAATCAAATAAATTAAATAAATTATTAACTTAAAAAGTAATTGTAATGAAAAAAGTAAATTTACTATCAATTGTAATCGCATTTATTATGTTCTCCGGAACAATAAATGCACAAAACATTGCTATCAGCGATGTAACACACACAGCCGATGCTTCTGCAGTTTTAGATGTGTATTCTACTTCACTTGGTATGTTAGTGCCCCGTATGAACACTGCCCCTGCTTCACCTGCAACAGGATTACTTTATTATGATACAGGTTCAAATAGTTACAAGTACTATAACGGTACTGCCTGGATAGAACTTTCTTACGGTAGCTTTTGGTCAAGAAGCGGAACAGACACTTATTTAAGTAATACGGGTGATAACGTTGTAATTGGAACCAACACGAGTGCTCCGGGTTATAAATTTTACGTTTTCGGAGCAACTTCACAAATGTCAAGGTTTGATGGGCAGGTTGAGTTCTGGAATACCTCTGGAGGCACCATGGATGCTGATATTAATGATGACGGATTGGGCCACGGTGTTTTTAATCTTTATGATAATGCCGGAACCCAAAGAATTGCACTAAAAGCCAATGGAAATAGCCTATTTAATGGTGGTGCGGTTTGTATTGGTGGCTCAACACCAACTTCATTATTGCATATTGTTGACAACAACGGATTTGGAACACCACAGATTTTGTTAGATAATATTTCCGGTGTTGCAAATACCGCAGTGGGTTATAAATTTGGGGCTGTTAATTTTTCACAGGGAATTGAACCCACCACAAATAACTTTGTTTTATGTAACACTGCAGTTATTAACCCTCCTTCACAAAGTGATGGAGCATCAATGATAAGTGCTTTCCAAAGCGGTATTATTGACCTGAACAATCAGAGCAGGGCAAGGGTTTATCTTTCTACCGTTCAGCTAATCCAAACAAACACATGGCAACCTATTGATTTCAATGCCATGAATTATGATGAACATTCCGAATGGACTCTCGGAGCAGGATCCCCTGTAGGAGGACCTCCTGTATCATACTTCACTGCTACAGAAGAAGGTTATTACCAGGTAAATGCCAGAACAGAATTTTACTTAGGAGGAGAAGAGGACCTTTTTTGGGTAGCACCCGATGCCTATGTTTCGATTGCTATTTATAAAGGAAATGGACAAGGAAACTGGAATATGTATGCTCAGGGAAATAATTTGCAAATAGGACAAAACAGTGCCTGGAATCCAGGACCAGATTTGTATCCTGCTAATAAATACAACAATGCTCCTAATGTAAGCGATGTAGTTTATTTACAAGCAGGTGAACAAATAGCAATTTACACCTGGCAAAGTTCAGGTATTAATCTGAATATTATTTTAGGTACTGAAAAAACCTATTGCTCAATCCACAAATCAAGCTAATTGTTTTCAATTAATCTAAATTATATAGAAATGAAAGCAAAAATAATAATAGTCCTCAACCTGTTCTTATTCCTTGCCGGCTTTGTAATCACAGGCTATTCGCAGGGAATAATAAACAGCGGAGGCTATATAACAGGTTCTTCCACAAACTTCATCAAGTTTAGTGGAAGTGGTGATATGACCCTCAAAAGCACCACTGCCGACCGTACTACCTTTGGTAATATGGTAGTTGACTTTACAGGCAGCAGTACTTATAAACTTACAATTCCCGATGATTCTTATATTACTGTTGATGGCAATCTGACTCTGAGCGATACACTATTACTTGAGGCAAGCAGTAGCGGTATGGCTTCGCTGATAACTAACGGTACTGTAAGCGGAAGTTATTCTAAAGTTGAACAATATCTTACTCAAGACCAATGGCATATTATTTCTTCTCCGGTTTCAAGTGCTACGGCAAATGTTTATTTAGGCATTTACCTTCAGAAATGGAACGAGCCGGACAGTACATGGGCATGGGTCACACAAATAACCGATCCCTTAAATATAACTCAGGGTTACTTTGCCTGGTCAGCAAGCGGTATCATCAGCCCGACAGATGTTACCTTCCACGGTTTACTGAATACAGGTAATCAAACAGTAGCGAATCTGACTTATAACAACAATGCAGGTGAAGGTCACGGATGGTGCCTTGTAGGTAATCCTTATCCTTCGGCAGTTGAATGGAATTCATCATGGACCAAATCTAACATTGATGCTACGATTTATATTTATGACGGAACGCAATACAAAACATGGAACTATAATCTACCTGCTATCTCTAATACACTGCCAAATGGTGAAATTCCACCGACACAGGGTTTTTGGGTAAAAGCTAATGCATCAAGCCCGTCTATGACTATTCCAAACAGCGAACGTTGCCATACATCTAATTCTTTTTATAAAGGATCGGAGAGTACTATACCTGACATGCTTAATTTCAGCATTACAGGTAACGGTTATAACGACAATATGTTGATTGGTACGCTTTCCGAAGCAACAGAGGATTTCGACAGTGAATATGATGCCTATAAGCTGTTCGGTATTGAAGCAGCACCGCAATTGTATTCTTATATCAATGATACAAAATTCGCTGTTAATCTTTTCCCTGAGATCACTGAAAATAAAGTTATTCCATTAGGTCTCAAAACAGGTGCGGCTATGGAATATACAATTGAAGTTGAGGGATTAGACAATTTTGATCCGTTAATTTATGTGTACCTCGAAGATTATTTAACAGGGAATATGACAAACCTGAGAGAAAACCCGGTTTATACATTTAATGCCGGAGAAGGTTTGGATGAAGACAGGTTTGTGTTGCATTTCAATGTTGATA
>JADHVR010000112.1 GCA_016783885.1 Bacteroidales bacterium | reverse complement strand
ATGGAATTTCCTTGATATGGGGATTTTACAGATAGGCGCTGTACACGTCCCGATATATCCGACTATTAGCGAGTCGGATTACAAATACATACTGAAGCACGCTGAGGTGAAATACGTTTTTGTTGCCGGAAAGGAATTATTGCAAAAAATAAAACATATCCTTCCCGAAATACATTCGATAAAAGGATTATATACATTTAAACATATTGAAGAAGTTAAACATCTCAGCGAACTGATCGATCTTGGTAAACAAAATCCTGTACCTGAACAACTTGACGAGATAAAAGCATCGGTAAATCCTGATGATATTGCCACGCTTATTTATACATCCGGAACCACCGGAAATCCCAAAGGTGTTACCTTAACACATAATAATATTTTGAGCAATGTTCTGGCTCTTTATTTTATTTTCCCTGTTGACGAAACATGTAAATGCCTGAGCTATCTGCCCGTGAGCCATGTTTACGAACGCACTAACCTGTATGTTTACCAATACTTAGGTATTTCAACATATTATGCTGAAAATATGGGAACCATTGCAGATAACCTCAAAGATATAAAACCCGAAATGCTTACTACTGTGCCACGTCTGCTCGAAAAAGTATATGATAAAATTATTGCAAAAGGCAGGAAATTGAAAGGTATCAGGAAATCAATTTTTTTCCGGGCAGTTAACCTGGGTCTAAAATATGAATTAGATGGAAAGAACGGTTGGTGTTATAAACAACAATTAAAAATCGCAAATAAACTTGTTTTCAGCAAATGGCGTGACGCACTGGGGGGTAACATGCGTGTGATTGTTTCGGGAGGCGCCGCCCTTCAGCCAAGATTAGCGCGTGTTTATACTGCCGCACAGATACCGGTACTTGAAGGCTACGGTCTTACGGAAACTTCTCCGGTGGTTGCTGTTAACACTTTTGATAAAGGAGGAAGGAAATTCGGAACCGTCGGGAAACCGCTTAAAAATGTCGGGGTGAAAATTGCTGACGACGGGGAGATCCTTTGTAAAGGACCAAATATAATGCAAGGCTATTATAAAGACCCCGAACTGACTAAAGAAGCAATTAATGAGCAAGGCTGGTTCCACACAGGTGATCTCGGACGGATTGAACCTGAAGGTCTTTTAAAGATCACCGGAAGGAAAAAAGCTATTTTTAAAACGGCAATGGGAAAATATATCAGCCCTGAACATATCGAGAATAAATTCAGGGAGTCTCCTTTCATTGATACTTTACTTGTATTAGGCGAAAACCAGAAGTTTGCTGCGGCGCTCATTGTTCCCGATTTTAATTACATAAAATCGTGGTGTGCCATAAAAGAGATTAAATACAACGATAATGCAGAAATAATCAATCTTCCTGAAGTTAAAAAGCGGTTTCAGGAAGAGATAAATAAATACAACCGGAACTTCGGCAACTATGAACAGATAAAAAAATATAAGCTGATGGATACCGAATGGACGATACAAACAAAGGAACTTACCGCGAACCTTAAATTGCGCAGGAAATTTATTTTCGAGAAATATGAAGATGTTATTGAAGTGTTATTTAAATAATCCCTATATATGAAAGTTAAATATGAAATTGCATAATTACTGCTTGCCCATAAAGGCAAGGGTTTTAAATACAGTATAATAGACCTGTGAAAATCACTCGTATCTTCGACCTTCTTGATCAATTACAGCAAAAATATCCTGACATTGAGGATGTGCTGGCGGGCAAAGCCAATGGTACATGGAAAAAGTATTCCTCAAAAGAATACATCGAAATCGTAAATACTCTCAGCCTGGGTTTGCTGTCAATGGGAGTCTGTAAAGATGATAAAATTGCCACCATCATCAATAACTGTCCCGAATGGAACTTTTTCGACATGGCACTCATGCAGATTGGCGCCATACAGGTTCCTGTTTACCCAACCATCAGCGAAGCCAATTATAAATTTATTATTGATGATGCGGAAGTTGAATATGTGATTGTTTCAAATCACGAAATATACGACAGGGTCAGAGACATTATTTCTGCTTCTAAAACCGTTAAAGCTGTTTATTCCATCGAAAAGACTGACGAGTTAAACCACTGGAAGGAAATCTGCGATATGGGAAAGAAAAACTTTAAGGACAATCTGGGAAAGATCAAATCAGAAATAAAGCCTGACGACGTTGCTACCATCATATATACATCAGGCACAACGGGTAATCCTAAGGGCGTGGTACTTTCGCACAGGAACTTCATCAATAACTTTAAGGCTGCCTCAGATATTATAAGTAAAAATCCGGTGAGTAAAGCATTAAGCTTTTTGCCGCTTTGCCATGTTTACGAAAGGATGCTGAACTATATGTACCAGAATATGGGTGTTTCAATATATTATGTTGACAGCACTGACAAGCTGAGAGAGTTTATGAAAGATGTACATCCTGATATTTTCAGTGCGGTGCCAAGGGTTATTGAAAAAACTTACGACAAACTTGTCAGTACAGGCAGAAGCCTGAAGGGAGCTAAAAAGCAATTGTTTTTCTGGGCGCTGAATTTGGCACACAGGTTTGAATTTAATAAAAAAAACGGCTGGTGGTATAACTTTCAATTGGGAATTGCCGATAAGCTTGTGTTCAGCAAATGGAGGGAAGCCTTTGGGGGGAAACTGGATGTTATTGTTTCCGGAGGAGCTACTTTGAACCCGCGGCTTGCAAAAACTTTCTGGGCAGCAAAAATCAAGATAATAGAAGGATACGGATTAACAGAAACCTCTCCCGTAATTGCGGTTAGCACCTTTGTAAAAGACGGAGTAAAATTCGGGACAGTAGGTACTGTTATGGAATGTGTAGAAGTTAAAATTGCTAACGATGGAGAAATACTGACAAAAGGTCCATGTTTGATGAAAGGATATTACAAGCGTCCCGATCTGACTAAAGAAGTAATTGATAAAGAAGGCTGGTTCCATACAGGTGACATCGGAGAATTTGTGGACGGGAAGTACCTTAAAATAACGGATCGTAAAAAAGAAATATTTAAAACATCAGGTGGTAAATACATAGCGCCGCAGGTAATAGAAAACAAATTCAAAGAATATTCTTTTATTGAAAATATCATGGTAGTTGGAGAAAACAAACAGTTTATCTCCGCCCTGATCATTCCTGATTTTGAGCACTTCGAATCGTGGTGCGGTATTAAAGGCTATGAGTACACTACTCCCGAAAACGCCATTCAGGACGAAAAGATGATTAACAGAATACAGCGCGAGGTTGATGATTTCAATTCAGAATTGGATAAAACAGAACAGGTTAAAAAATTTAAACTGCTGGCAAAAAACTGGTCGGTAGAAGATGGCGAGCTATCACCTACACTGAAGCTCCGTCGTAAGATCATACTTGAGAAGTACAAGGATTTGGTTGAAGATATTTATATTGTTAATACTTAAAGTTCAGATACTAATTTTTATTATGAATAATCTTAATCTTCCACAATATGATTTCAGGATCAGGGAGACCGGTCAGAAAAAGGAGATATTCGACAGAATTCGAAAAAAATGGGTTGCTTTAACTCCCGAAGAATGGGTCAGACAAAATTTCCTCATGTATTTGATCTCTGAAAAAAATTACCCTGAATCCCTTATGGCTGTTGAAGCCGGGTTTAAATTATATAAGCGAAAGAAAAGATCGGATATTGTTGTTTATAATAATCTGGGTGAGCCGGTGCTGATAGTTGAATGTAAAGCCCCCGAAGTGAAAATCAACCAGGGTGTTTTCGACCAGGTTGCCAGGTATAACATGGCTTTGAAAGTAAGTTATCTCATTGTAACTAACGGATTAGACCATTATTGCTGCCACCTCGATTATAAAAAAAATTCATATCATTTTTTAAAAAAAGTTCCTGAATACAGTTTTATTTTGAAAAATTAAAAATTATTTAGTATTTTTATAGATGTTTTTAATATACCCAAAATCCTATTGTGATGGAAGATAAAATTATTACCGTAGCGTCCTATCCTTATTCACGTGCCCAACTGCTGAAAAGCAGGCTGGAAGCGGAAGGAATAGAGTGTTTCCTTTCTAATATTAACCTTCTTCAGCCTGATATAGCATCAGGAGTAAAAATCAGAATTAATGAAAAAGATGCTGATCGGGCTATGAGAATCATCGAAGATATAAAAGAGGAATATGGAAAAGCCAAGCAAAAAACCATTGAAAAATTGAAAAGTGTCAGAAGGATACTTGTGCCGGTAGATTTTTCCGATCATTCTGTCAATGCCTGTAATTACGCTTTAGGGCTTGCACAAAAGCTAAAGGCAGAAATCAAATTGCTTTACGCCTATTTTAATCCGGTTATAAGCTCAGAACCTTATGATGAAATGTTCTCGTACCAGGTAAACCTTGATAATGTATTAAGCACACTTAAGGACGAAGCAGAGGAACAAATGAAATTGTTTACAAACCGGTTAAAGGAGTGGGTCAAAAAGGAAAAGATTTCCAATGTAAAAATTACTTATGAGTTAGACAGAGGCGTACCAGAAGAGGTTATTCTGAATTTTAGTGAAAATTACAAACCCGGTGTAATAGTGCTTGGCACAAGAGGGAAGGGAGAAAAAGGCAGTGCTATTTTTGGAAGTGTTACTAAAAGGGTCATTGAAAAAGCAAAAGTGCCTGTTCTGTCCATACCTGAAAAGTCGGTTTATATGGGAATAAAGTATATGAACAAAGTGCTTTATGCCACCGACTTTGACGATTCGGATTATAAAACCATTCGTAAGCTTATGACACTTGTACGACCGTTTGGCATGAAGATATATTTTGTACACATTGCCTCCGATGCCACCAATCCGTTAGACAATGTAAAAATGGAGGAATTAAAAGAGCATTTTATAACGGAATACAACGATTATAATGTGGTTTGCGATATAATCGAACAGCGTGATGTTTTACAGGGTATAGAGGATTATATTGACGAAAAGGATATTGACTTGCTTGCATTAACTACTCATAAACGGCGATTATTCGAACGGCTGTTCAACCCCAGTATTACTAATAAAATGTTGTTTCATACCAATATTCCATTGCTTGTGTTTCATTCGTAAAAAGCTAACAGGAAACATATTTATCTCTTTGCACATTTCAGTTTGCAACTGAAATGCAGGCAGACACTGAAATTTGTAATTGCAAATTATTTTTTTATTAATTGGGATTGTACCTGTCTGCCGACAAGGCAGGAATCCCGGTGTCTAATGTCCTTGAAGTTACAAACTTCAAGGTGCAGGGTAAACTTCACATTTCGTCATATTAAAATAACAATTGGGAAAAATTTTATTTGCCCCGAAATCAAAAATCCTGAAGTTTGCATTATAATATCTAAATTTGTTTTCTTATTTAAACCGTATAACATGAACTGGAGAAAATCAATTATAAGCTTACTGGTAATAGTGGTATTGTTTGTATTAGCCTATTTACTTTATGGTAAGCTTGCCGGCATGGCCGAATCACCTGAGGAAAAGCAAAAAGAAGCCATAAAGCTTTTCGTGAAAACTGAAAAAGTATCTTATAAAACAAACAAGGCAAAAATTACTGAAACAGGTCGTCTGTCTTCCCAGCAAACGGTTGACCTGAGTGCGGAAGTACAAGGCCAGATACTGCCTGGTGAAGTGATATTAAAAGAAGGTACAAAGTTTGAACAGGGTGCATTGCTCATCAGGATTTTTGATGAAGAAGCCAAAAATAATCTGAAAGCCGGTAAAAGCCGTTTTATGAATGGAATTGCTTCCATCCTCCCTGATATCCGGATAGATTTTCCTGAAAGCTTTCAAAAATACCAGGATTTTTTCAATTCCATCAAAATTGACAAGCCTCTGCCGGAGCTTCCAAAATTGGATTCAGACAAGGAAAAGGTGTTTCTTGCCAGCAGAAATATTCTGAATGATTATTTCAGTATAAAAAGCTCTGAAGTGCGGCTTTCGAAATACAGGCTTTACGCACCTTTTAACGGAACATTTACTGCAGTTTATCTCGAACCGGGTTCTGTTGCAAATCCCGGAAGCCGTATTGCATCGATGATCCGCACGGATAAACTGGAACTCGAAGTACCGGTCAGGATTGAAGATGCTTACTGGATTAAGGTGGGCGATAAAGTGCAGGTAAGTACAAAAGATCGTCTTTTACATTGGACAGGTACAGTTGTGCGTAAATCCGAGTTTATGGATCCGAGTTCACAGGCAATTACCATTTATGTCGCACTTGCCTCTGAAAAAGACAAACCACTTTACCAGGGGCAATACCTCATGGCAGAGTTTGCTTCCAAAACCATTAATAGCAGTATGGAAATCCCGAGAAATGCAGTGTTTAATAAAGACAGGGTATTTACTGTGGAGAACGGAAAGTTGAAAGAGAATCAGGTTGAGATATTGAAGACCAGCGAAACAACGGTTATTTTTTCCGGCTTGCCCGAAGGCGTTAATCTGGTTGTTGAACCCCTTGTGAATGCCAAAGAAGGATTTAACGCTGAAATATTGAATTAGCCATGAAGAAACTTATATCCGTTTTTATTCGATTTCCTTTTTATGCCAATATTATTTTATTTATAATCCTGGGAATCGGGGCATTTAGTTTTGTTTCGATGAACAGGTCTTTTTTCCCTGAACGGACCGAAAGGTACATCAATGTTTCTGTTTTTTACCCGGGTGCATCGCCCAAAGAGATGGAAGAGGGGATAACCGTCAGGGTTGAAGAAGCGTTAAGAGGCATTGCAGGCATCAAAGAGGTAAACAGTACCTCTTCCGAAAATATGGCAAGTATTCAGGTTGAGATAACCGGTGAGTATGATATAGATGAAACCTTAATGGAAGTAAAAAATGCTGTTGACGGTATTACTTCTTTTCCGGTGGATGCTGAAAAACCCATTGTCAACAAGCAAAGATCCTCAACCTTTGCCATTTTTATGGGCCTTTCAGGAGATGTTGATATGCTTATCTTAAAACAATATGCCAACGAAATTGAGTTTGACCTTTATACCTCGGGTGTTATTTCGCAAATTACCCTTGGTGGATTTCCCGATCTTGAAATATCGGTAGAAATATCCGAAGAAAACCTCCGCCGTTACAACCTGACTTTCGATGAGGTTTCCAGGGCAATAGCACTTAATAATCAGGATATTTCAGGAGGGCAAATTCGGTCGGATAAAGAGGAGATAATGATACGAAGTCGTTACCGGACAGTTAAACCTGAAGAAATCGAACAGATCATTATCCGTGGTAATCCTGACGGTAGCTATTTGAAAATTGGCGATGTTGGGACTGTAAATATGCAATTTGCCGATGTAGCCAGCACTTCCCTAATGAATAAAAAACCAAGCGTTTTTATACAAGTATTTAAATTACCGGAAGAAGACCTTTCCTCCATTGCTGAATTTTGTAATAATTATGCCGATGAATGGAATAAAACACATATTGATGCCCAATTATATGTTACGTATGATTTTTTGGAATTATTGGGTGCAAGGCTAAACCTTCTTTATAAAAATGGTGGCATTGGCCTGTTGCTGATCTTTATTACCCTGGGCTTGTTTCTAAGTCTGAGGCTTTCACTATGGGTAGCAATTGGTATCCCGGCATCTTTTGGTGCTATGTTTATTCTTGGTATCTTCTATGGGGTTACTGTTAATATGATATCTCTTTTTGGGATGATCTTGGTAATAGGGATTTTGGTGGATGACGGTATTGTAATTGCTGAAAATATTTATACCCATTTTGAGAGAGGAAAGTCACCACGAAGAGCTGCCCTTGATGGGACCATGGAAGTACTGCCTGCGGTTTTAACTTCCGTTACAACAACCATTGTTGTTTTCTCCGCACTTTTCTTCATAAAAGGCAGGATGGAGTTTATGTATGAAATGGCTTTTGTGGTGGTGTTCAGCCTTGCATTTTCATTGCTTGAAGCTTTTTTCGTTTTGCCAGCTCACCTCGGTAGCAGTTGGGTGCTAAGAAAAAATGTTCGTCAAAATACCGGAAAAAAAATCAGGGATGCACTTGACAGGGCTGTGGATTTTATGAGGGTTAAAATCTATGGAAGAACCTTAAAGTTTGTTATTAAATGGAGATATGTATTTTTGTTTGCCCCTATCTTTCTAATTTTAATCACCATGGGATTATTTCAGGGCGGGTTAATCAAAGCAACCTTTTTCCCGGCAATCCCATTTGACCAGTTTAATGTGGACATTGCTTATAAACCCGGCTCCGGTGAAGCACAAACACTCGAATCGCTCAAACGTATTGATGACGCTATCTGGGCGGTGAATGATGAACTCATGGAAAAATTGGGAGATACTAATAACTTTGTCAATTATAGTTTCCTTTCTACCGGGTCTGCTTTTAACGGTAAAGAACGCGGGTCACATGCCGGAAATATTTTCGTATTGTTACGCGATCTTGATAATACCGGGACATCCAGTTATGAAATTGTCAAACGCGTTCAGAAAAAGGTGGGTGATATGCCCGAAGCTGAAAAACTTACAATCCAGGGCAGGGCTACTTTTGGAACTCCGATTTCCGTTAGTTTATTGGGTAAAGATGAGGTTGTATTAAATAATGCAAAAGAAGAATTAATTCAAAGCCTGAAACAAATCGAAGACCTGAATAATATTGCAGATGTAAATCCGACCGGGATGCGTGAAATACAATTGAAACTGAAACCACTGGCATATTTCTTAGGGTTTAATCAGGTTAGTCTCACGAACCAGGTTCGTCAGGGATTTTTTGGCGGACAGGCACAAAGGCTTCAACATGGAAAAGACGAATTGCGTGTGTGGGTCAGGTATCCGAAAACTGACAGGATCAGTTTAGGCCAGTTGGAGGCAATGCGAATCAAAACCCCGGTTGGTGAATATCCCTTATCTGAGTTGGCAACCTACACCATTGACCGCGGACCGGTAAGTATCAAACATTATAACAGTGCCCGGGAAATCAGGATCGATGCCAATGTGGTAAGTTATGATACCCCGGTCATACCCATTCAGGAAAAAATTGAAAATGAGATTGTACCCGAATTGCTGTTAAGGTATCCGGGAATAGATGTGGCTTATCTCGGACAGAAAAAGGACAGTGACGAAACCATGGCGCAAATCCGAAAATTCTTCATACCGGCTTTTTTACTGATGTTCCTCATTATAATTTTACATTTTAAATCAATGGCTCAGGGATTGATCATTATTTCGATGATTCCGCTGGCATGGCTGGGAGCCATTTGGGGCCATGGCATTGAAGGCGTTTCTGTTTCACTGTTAAGTGTTTGGGGTATGCTGGCACTCTCCGGGGTAATTATTAACGATGCTGTTGTTTTTCTTTCTAAATACAATTCATTGTTGCGGGAAGGAAAAAAGGTGAAAGAAGCTGTTTATGAAACAGGGCTTGCCCGTTTCAGGGCCATTGTACTTACTACTGTTACAACTTCTGTGGGATTGTATCCAATTATTTTTGAAAGTAGTTTTCAGGCCCAGTTCCTTGTACCTATGGCAGTGGCACTGGCTTATGGTGTACTTGTCGGAACCAGTTTTATCCTCATTTTCTTTCCGGTTATCATTTTGACCCTGAATGATTCAAAACGATACTCCAAATGGATTTATAACCGGATTAACTTATGGGTATTACGTGGAGATCCAAAGCGTGAGGTTCCTCCAAGAATTGCTGCAAAACTTTCTGAAGTACCTTCAAGGGAAAGTGTGGAAATAGCCATCATTCATAGTAAGAGGACAATTGATTAAAATGGATTATGTTGTTATTTGTTTCTGGTTGCTTGTTTCTAGTTTTTGGACAAAAAGAGTATTAAAGTGAATGAAAAGAAAAGTTATAAAGACCTTGAGATTTATAAGTTAGCATATAAGTTGGCTATTGAAGTTCATCATATGAGTCTTCAGCTACCAAAATATGAACTATATGAACAGGGAAGCCAGATCCGAAGATCCAGTAAAAGAATTAAAGATACAATTGCGGAGGGTTTTGGCAGAAGAAGATATAAAGTTGAATTTATTCGATATGTAATATTTGCCCAGGCTTCCTGCGATGAGGTATTATCACAATTAAATATGATCAGCGATATTCATTTTCCTGATGAGCCTCTTATTGATTTGATTAATCAATATGACCATTTAGGAAAAATGATTAATAAATTTATTCAATATGTTGAAAATAAATGGAAATAATCAGCAACAAGCAACAAGCAACCAGCAACCAGCAACCAGCAACAAGGAACTAGTCTTCATGAAAGTCCTAACAATATTTATCATTTTAATATTGGCTTTTGATGGGCATTCCCAAAACAATCTTTCCCTGGATAGTGCCATTATCAT
>JADHVR010000111.1 GCA_016783885.1 Bacteroidales bacterium | reverse complement strand
AAGCCGTGTGTTTGAGGTTTTATATTCTTTGCACATATAAATTGTTTTTATGATGCAAAGATAAAACAATTACATATTACTTGTGTGATTTATTAACAATTTTTTATCCAATTGTAATCACACCAGTTACAAACTTCAATGTGCGAGAATCAGCTTTGTAACAACCGTTTTATTTCCATATTTCAATTGTCCCAAATAAATACCTTTTTCAATCCGTTGTCCGTTATTGTTAGTTCCTTCCCAGTAAACAGAATGTAAACCAATTCCCGGGTTTTCAGATAAAATTAAAGTTGTAACTTTTACTCCTTCTGTATTATAAACTTCAAGGGATACAGGAAAATTTTCCTTGATATAAAATGAAATAGTAGTTCCATCACTGAATGGATTGGGAGCAATTTTTAATTCAAAGTGTTCTTTTGAATTTTGGATATTCACGGTGGAATCGGCTGTAATGTAATCTGCTTTTATTGCTGTGTCAGTTACAGTCCCGTCGCTTGCAATCAGCATAACTGTATAAGTTCCCATCAAATTATATGTATAGGTCGGATTCTGCTGATATGAATCGATTGTTCCGTCATTATCAAAATCCCACTCCCAGCTTGTTACATTACCTGTTGTTAAATCGGTAAAATGAACATCGAACGGTACATGCCCAAAAGTTGTATCGGCAACAAAATCTGCAATTAATGTTACACTGTTTAGCCCGCCCGAATAACAATACAGCTTACCGTCCCTTCCGCCGGCAACCATTTCCATTGACCCGTCTCCTGTAATATCCGGGATTGCACTAATTCCATCAACCGCTTCACCAAAGTTCAGGGAATATATCTCGTCGCCGTTGGTTCCGTCTAAGAAATAGCAATAATTGTTTGAGTACAGGGTTCCTGCAATAAGGTCATTGATTCCATCACCGGTTATGTCTTCTATTCTGTCAATATTCCAACATTTGTCAGCAAGGGCAGTCAGCCATATATTTTGACCACTATATCCGTTTATAACAACGGCATTGGAACCGCTATGAGCCACCGCTATATCTGCGTATCCATCATTATTTACATCGTCGAGCCTTTCAAATCTTAATATTATTGAAGTGCCGATTGTCCCGCTATTGATCGTACTGCCATTTGCAGGATTCAGCAAATAATAATGTCCTGCGAAATCCCCTGCAATGATGTCTTTTATTCCATCGCCATTAATATCATCTAATTGTTCCAAAGCCCAGACCGAAGTGCCGCTTGTGGTAAAAGTCCAGCTTATTGAACCTGTTTCGCCATTGATTCCATAAACCTTTCCTTCGGTTTCATAATTATCTGAAGCCCCGCCTATCACATCAGGTTTGTCATCGCCGGTAAAATCTTCAACTCCGATAACTGAAAAGTTAGGTCCGTCGGTATAAGCATCCCAAACCGGGTTACCTGATGTTCCGTCTAAGCAGAATACCCTCTTCGGTCCGGTATTGTTACCATCATTACCCGTAGAAGCCAGAACATCATCAATGCCATCATCATTATAATCATATCCTGTCCAAACCTGGTAAACCCATCCACCGTCTCCGTAAACATGAGTATCGTAAATCCATATCAATTCGCCGGTCTTGCCTGATAATGCTTTAACAGCCCTCACACCCCATGCTAATCCGGCGATAACATCGTGATATCCATCATTATTAATATCTTCAATAATAACCAAACCGTTCTGCCCATAGACTTTACCGGCTTCATTTTCCCAAATAATATCAGCCAAACCTGAAGAGTTACCATTGAAGCATCTTACGTAATCATCCTCAGAACATACAATAACATCAGCCACTCCATCGCCTGTAACATCGGGAACAGGTGTTATTGCTTTTACACTATTATCCCAACTGGTAGTGATTGTGTAATGCCATAAATTATCTCCGATAGGATATTCCTGGTCAATACCGGTGCCGGATAAGCTAACCTGCACAGGTCCCTGCGACAGGTCATTATGGCTGATCTCAGCAATAGCACTGAATGTATTTGCCTGGTCGGGATTGAACCATATACCCACCTCAGCAATTTCCAATACATTAATATAAATTGGGAAACTTACATTATCATCCAAATAAAAATGTGGGTCGTCAATAGTAATATCTGTTATTTCCAATTGCTGGCTGCCGTCGTTCTCGATTTCAACGAACCAGCGGGTAGTTGCATTCATCCTGATATTCCCGTAGTTATGCGATGTTACGGGTACATTGATATGAGGCCCGTCGTAAACAGCTTCACCCTCCAGGGTTAAATCCACCTGCGGACTGACCGGGTCATTTGACTCGACAGTTACAATTGTATTTAGTGTTCCGGTTTCTGTGGGTTTATAAATAAATGGTATTTGTAAAGTACTACCTGAAGGTATGGTTTGTGGAAAACTCATGTAAACAAATATCGGAACTGCACTTTGAATTATCAGGTTTTCTATGATCAGGTCGGCTGTTCCTGTGCTGCTAATATCGCAATACCAAACGGCAGAATCACCAACCGCTATATTGCCGTAATTGTAGCTTGTAACGGGAACGTTTATCTGCGGTGTTCCTGTGCCTCCGAGATCGACTTTGTAAAGCGTGCTGTTTGCGCCAAGTGTACCATCAACATACCACAGATACTGACCATCGTAAACCACACCTGCCGGTCTCTCGTTTTCACATGCATGGCTTTCGAGAATAGTCCCTGACTGATCAATTTTATAGAGCATATAGGCATAATAATCGGCTACCCACAGGTCATCTCCCTGAAGGCACAAATCCCAGGGTTGTTCTTCCGGTGAAGGAATCTGGATAAGGACTGCTCCTGTATTATCCACTTTATATATTGTTCCGGGATCAGGATAATATGTTGCTACCCAAAAATCTCCATTATCATAAGCAATACCCGACATGTAGTGGTCAGGAAGGTCGAATTGAGACAAAATATTCCCCGAAAAATCGAGTTGTAATGCATAGGCGGGTACTGAAGAACTGGTACCATGGTCGGTTATCCACAGGTGGGTTCCATCGAATGTCATTCCGTAAGAATCATTAATTTGCGGATTGACAAAAAGCAATTCATTAGTTCCGTTTGAAGGATCGAATTTATAAACATGATCGCCATCAGCGCCATATATCCCGAAATATAAAAACGTTCCGTCAAAAGCTAAACCTGATGCCTTGCCGGGAATAGTGTAAGTTGCTACTATCGTCCAATCCTTGCTTTGACTTGCTGTTTTATCGGAACCGGCAAAAACATCAGAAACTAACAATACTGATAAGATGATTGTAAAGAGGCTTGTCTTATTAAAAAAATTTACTGAAAGCTGAGAATAGTTTATCTTTTTCATGATGTAAGTATTTAATTTTTGTTAAAAATTTAAAGCATAAAAAATATCTGCTAATTTAATATTTTAAAATATTATAAACGATAGAATAATAATAATAAAATTGTTAGTATTAAATGTCGTTTGCCATATTAAAAAGTTAGTAATTTTGGAAGATCATTACAAGAGCATTCAACATTTAATAAAACCGAATGGAAAACTTTATAGTTTCAGCAAGGAAATACCGACCGCAGACTTTTGACACTGTTGTCGGGCAAAAATCAATTACGGTAACTCTTAAAAATGCAATAAAGAACAATCATCTGGCACAGGCATTTTTATTTTGTGGTCCGAGAGGAGTTGGAAAAACCACTTGTGCAAGGATACTTGCCAAAACAATCAATTGTGAAAACATCTCTGAAAATTTAGAAGCATGCAATCAATGTGAATCCTGCGTCTCTTTTAATCAATCGGCTTCTTTCAATATTCATGAACTGGATGCCGCTTCCAACAATTCTGTTGACGACATCAGGAACCTTGTTGACAGGGTAAGAATACCGCCACAAGTAGGGAAATACAAGGTTTACATTATTGATGAGGTACACATGTTATCGCAAGCCGCATTCAACGCATTTCTGAAGACCCTTGAGGAACCTCCCGATTATGCAAAATTCATCCTGGCAACCACCGAAAAGCACAAGATCATCCCGACTATTCTTTCGCGTTGCCAGATATATGATTTCAAAAGAATAACCGTCGAAGATATTGCCGGGTACCTTGCTTATGTTGCCGAACAGGAGGGTGTAACTGCCGAACCCGATGCCCTGCATATCATCGCTCAAAAATCGGATGGTGCCTTGCGTGATGCACTTTCTATATTTGACCAGATTGTTAGTTTTGGAGGTAAAAACATCACATATAAAAATGTAATTGAAAATCTGAATGTCCTCGACTACGATTATTATTTTAAAATAACCGAATCAATTGTAAACGGTGATATTCGGAGTGCCCTCCTGATAATTAACGAAATTATCGACAACGGTTTTGACGGACAACATTTTATTATAGGTTTTGGAGATCACCTGAGAGATCTGTTGGTATGCAAGGATATTGAAACTATAAAGCTGCTCGAGGTGGGTGGTAGTATAAAAAGCAAATACCAGGAGCAATCTGCCCTTTGTTCGTTGGTGTTACTTTTAAAAATGCTCGACATCAACAATAAATGTGACATTTACTACAAGACGAGCAACAATAAAAAACTTCATCTTGAACTGGCTTTAATGCAAATGTGTTCGGTTAGCGCCTCAGATGACCCTCAAAATAATAAAATGTCATTACATATTCCTGAAAAACCCAAAGAACCTTATAAAACCGGATACACACAAAAGAAAAGTGTAATTAATGAACCATCGAAAGTTCCTTATGAAAAAAAGTTATCCGACAAAAGCGCTTCCGCCACGCGAACAATTTCTATTAAGAACCATGTAAAAGAAAGATCAAATAAAAAAGAGATAGCAGAAGAAGACTTAAATAATAAACCGGCTGAAAAATTTAGCAGCGAACAACTGGAAATCTTATGGAATAATTATGCTGAAACAAAAAAAACAGATAAGAACTATTATATTACGCTTACAAGAAGAAAACCTGAGTTAAAAAATGATAACATAGTAGAACTGACGGTTGACAATAAGGTTCAGGAAAATGAACTCAAAGACAAGAAATCGGAAATACTTGGGTTTTTAAGAAAAGAACTAAATAATTACCAGGTTCAGTTAAATGTTAAAGTTGTAGAACATGCCCCGAATGACAAACCATACACACCTCAAGAGAAGTTTAACCGTATGGCTGAGAAAAATCCGGCGCTAAAAAAATTAAAAGAACAGCTTAATCTCGAGATAGATTTCTGAAATGTGATTGACCCGAATTTTACTAATTTTATTCGTGTAAATTAGTGAAATTCGTGTCTATTAATTCCTTTTCCTGCTTCCTTCATAAATTTCAAATTTACAGAACCTGCTTTCAAGCGGTCCGTTAAAAAGTTTAATTTTTCTCGATGGTCGCAATCCTATAAATTTCAGAGCTTCCATATCGGCACTGATGATCCATGATGCATAACCCTTATAATTCTGTTTAAGTGTGTCTCCGATTTTTTTATAAAGGTCAGTTGTATTTTCTGTTGTCATCCTTTCACCGTAAGGCGGATTCATTATCATAACGCCACCGTTTTTCGGAGGTTCAAGATCATCAATAAACCTCGTCTTCAGAGTTATAATATTTTCCAGTCCTGCTGAGTTCACATTTTCTCCTGCAATTTTCATTATCCTGCCTGACCGGTCAGATCCAATTATTTGACGGTTAAATTCAAGTCTTTTTTCAAGGGCTTCCTTTTTAACTTTCTCCCATAAGTCTTTATCGAAATCCTTCCAGCCTTCAAATCCAAATCTTTTCCTTTTAAAACCCGGCGGAATATTTAAAGCATATAGGGCGGCTTCAATGGGAATAGTTCCGGAGCCGCACATGGGGTCAATAAAATTACTTTTTTTATCCCAGCCACTCAAAAGAATCATTCCGGCAGTTAGAACTTCATTAATCGGAGCAGGACCGGTTGCTATTCGATAACCGCGTTTATGAAGTGATTCTCCCGAGCTGTCAAGCGAAACCGTACTTTCATTCTTAAAAATCCTTACGTTTATTCTCAGGTCGGGATTATAAGTGTCAACGCTGGGGCGCTTTCCTGTTTTTTCTCTGAACTGGTCGGCTATGGCATCTTTGGTTTTAAGCGCCAGAAATTTTGAATGAGTAATATTTGAATAACTCGTTATTCCTTCAATGGCAAAGGTACGGTTTACATCGAGATATTCTTCCCAGTCAATTTTTAAAATTTCATTATACAACTGATCTTCATTTAAAGCTTTGAAAGTTGCAATAGGTTTTAGGATACGAAGTGCTGTACGGCTCGAATAATTGGCTTTGTACATCAATTCCTTGTTACCTTCGAACTGAACACCCCTGTTTATAATTTTAGTTTTTGAAGCACCTATGTCCAATAATTCTTCTGCCAGAACTCCTTCTAAACCGGCAAAGGTTTTGGCGATGAAAATATTTTTGCCATTTATCTGTTTTGCGTCATTAATAGTCATTATTAATAATTAGTGTATCTTTTACAATTTGACAAAAATACATATTATGACCATAAGCAGGCACAGGAAAAAGATAACAAATGAATAAAAACTGAAAGGGATGGCAGGGAAGCATAAGGAGAGTAAGAATTTATAAGAAATCTCATTAAACTAAAAAATTAATCAAAAAAGAACATTTTTGTCCGCCATCGAACACCGGATGTTCGGAAGTATGTCATAAATAAAAATCCAACAAATAATACAGGAAGTTAATTTATTGAAAAAGAGTTTTATACTTTTGATAGCATATTTATTGTTAATGTAAACTTCTTCATTTCAAAAAACGAAATATGATCTTTAAATGGTTCATCAGGCATCAATGGAAAGAGATGAAACGGTCATCTATCTGGCAGAAAAATGTTGCCATTAATATTGTACTTGGTTTTTTTCTGTTGCTAATGCTACTGTATCTTCTGATACTCGGGCTTTTTATTGATAAAATCTTAGAAGAATTATATCCTGACAGAGATCCGGTTGTTGTCTTTAACGGGATTATCCTATATTACCTCGGTATCGAATTTTTTCTCCGGTTCTTTATGCAATCGCTTCCCACCCTTAATATTGAAACGTATTTGCATTTACCAATAAAAAAGTCATCCATTGTTCACTATGTTGCCTCGAAATCTGTTGTAGTAGTTGGGAATTACCTTTCGTGGCTGGTGTTTTTTCCGTTTGCGTTTAAAGTTATTGCCCCTGCTTATTCAACAGCAACAGCCTGGGTCTGGATAATTTGCATGATTTTATTAATTTTCAGTAATAATTTCCTGGCAACATATATTAAACGGCAATTAACCGGAAAACCTGTTATTGTTGGTGTTTTCGGTTTGGTTATGATATTGCTGATTTTGTTAGACTATTTTGGTTTGATCTCCTTATCAGCTCTTTCATCTTATTTATTTGGACAATTATTAAAACAACCATTGTATATCGTTGTTCCTGCATTGATATTGATTTTTACATATTCGCTGAATTATTTTTTCCTGAAATCAAGATTATATCCCGAAGAAGTTATTCTGAAAAAGAAAGATAAAGTCGATTCGCTTTCGAATATCAAATACCTTAAAACACTCGGGCTAACTGGACAGCTGATATCAATGGATCTGAGACTGCTTTGGAGGCACAAAAGAACACGGTCAATTATATACATGGCTCCTCTTTTTCTCGGATATGGATTTTTCTTTTATCCACAGCCTGTTTACCGTGAGGCTTATGTTTTCCTGATTTTTGTGGGGATTTTTATGACTGGCGGTATGATGCTGAACTACACAAACTATTGTTTCGGTTACGAAAGCAATTATTTTGATAACATTCTTGCTAATTACAAAGATTTTGAACGATACATCCGGGTAAAATACCTATTTGCTGTTTCGATCGCAACAGTATGTTATGTGTTAACGATCCCGTATGTTTTTTTCGGAACGGATATTTTACTGATCAACTCAATGACTTTTTTGTATAACATAGGATTCCTGTCGTTTGTGCTGTTCTATTTCGCAACGTTCAGCAAAAAGAGGATGGATTTGCGAAAAGGTGCTGCATTCAACTACCAGGGACTTGGCGCTTCGCATTGGTTATCCATGTTGCCGGCGTTTTTACTACCGGTTATCATTTATTTACCTTTTAGCTGGGCAGGTGTTCCAAAAGCAGGATTACTTTTTATCGGAGCATTGGGTGTTGCCGGTCTGTTGTTTCATAAAACAATGCTTAATATTATTTTGAAACAATTCCTTAAAAGGAAATATGTTATGGCGGAAGGGTTCAGGAAGTAAGATAAAAGTTAAAAAGCAAAAAATTATATACTATATGATAGAAGTTAAAGATTTGACAAAGGTTTACAGTGGCGTTACGGTATTAAATATTCAGGATCTTAAAATTGAAAAAGGCGAAAGCTTTGGATTAGTCGGGAATAATGGTGCAGGGAAAACCACCTTTTTCCGCCTGATTCTCGATTTGATCAGGGCGAACTCCGGGTTCATAACCTCAAAAAAGTCGGATGTCAGTAAATCGAATGACTGGAAATATTATACCGGTTCTTATTTAGATCAGCGCTTTATAATTGATTTTCTTATGCCAGAGGAGTATTTTGAATTTCTGAGCAGTGTTCATGGATTGTCGAAAGGGGATCTGGATAAATTTTACGAAAATTTTAACGAGTTTTTTAATGAAGAAGTGGTGGGAAAAAAGAAGTATATCCGCGACCTCTCACATGGCAATCAGCAAAAGGTAGGGATAGCTGCCACCCTGATGGCAAAACCGGAAGTCCTGATTTTGGATGAACCATTTAACGGATTAGACCCATCAACCCAGATCAGGTTGAAAAACATGCTGAACCAAATGAAAAAAGAGAATGGAATTACCATGCTCATCTCCAGCCACGACCTGAATCATGTTACTGATGTTTGTGAAAGAATTGTTATTCTTGAGAAAGGCGATATAGTTCATGATTTGAAGGGAAGTAAAAACACACTGAAGGAACTGGAGAGTTACTTTGCGGTTTGATGTGTAGGTGGGGTAAATATGGAAAATAAGTGAAATAAAGAATATAGATTGCGAGAAAATTCGTCAGACCACTAGCGCGCAAGGCTGGCGACCAAGGCAATGGTCAGACGAATGTGCGTAGAATTTGCACAATTTCTTTACGCATTTTATTTCTGTCTGTTATTATCTGATATTTTAAGTTTTTATATTTTTCTGTTTTTTTACCATTTTTGGTCTTAAAAAATGCGTTCAAATAATGGAAAGAATTAACCTTGTCGTGCCAATGCCCGATTTGCTGCTCTATCTCCCTCATCGTCTCTTTCGATACATTCATTATTTCTTCTTGTCCTGTTAAATTTAATAAAATATCGTACAGATAATATATCTGCTTTAAAAATGTTCTGTTCCTGTGGATTCTTGCGTTGCTTACGGGTTTGCTGTTTAGTTTTTTAATGGAGAGTATTTTTTTTGTCAGGAATTTTTTTGCATTTTCAGACAGGCTTTCGGATTTTATTGATTTAATAGTTTTTAAAATATATTCATCATTAAGGATTTTTTTCTGTTCGCTCAATTTCGGAATACTTTTCAAAAACCTGGCAATTTCCCGATGTTCTCTTATTAAAAGATATTCACTATATTCAACAAAATTTTGATCAAGTTTTTCTTCCAATTCATAAACCAGCATTTCTTCAACTTGTATTTCTCTTATTTTACCAGCATACCTGAATAAGTTCCTGAGTTTTTTAAGTTGTTTTTTAGCTTTGAATTTTCCAGGACTTAAAAATTGGATTAATCGGAACAATGCCCTGAGACGCTTGGTGCTTGTGCGCATTTTGTGAATGGCTTCCGCATCGAAGTTGTTTAGGGCTTTATCGAAGTTTTCTTCAAAAACGGATTTGTGTTCTGAATAATATTGCTGAATAATATCCATGATATTGCTACACAGGGAATTCTTTGGGCGTAAAAATACTAATATAAAGTTTATGCCTGCCCGACTTCGTCATTCAGGCGGGCCTGCCCGACTTCGTCATTCAGGCGGGACTGCCCGTTTGTTCAGGCGGGCGTTTCAATATACATGGCACTAAGTTGCTAACTCTTTTAGCTTTTGCCCAATCCAAACTTTTATTATCGACTGCCTTGGAACAACGATTCTTCTTGCCTCTTTGTCCATTAATTTGATCATCCAAACGGGAAAATCAACATTTACTCTTTTCTGATTTTGAAAAATCCAGAAATTCAGATATGTCTTCTCCGTTGTCAAATTTTTTATCAAATTCTTTAGCTTTCATATTAGTAAAAACCTTTGTTCATCCAAATTATTAGCCGGTATAATAATTAATTATTGAATAATTATTATACAAAAATAGCACATTTCGTGATTCCTAAAACAAAGGCATGGAAATTTATTCTGTTTACAAAATAAGTATCCGATTTTATCCTAAATTTGTTCTTTCTCAAAAAT
>JADHVR010000037.1 GCA_016783885.1 Bacteroidales bacterium | reverse complement strand
TTTTCTCAATCTCCGGGCTTTTTCGGATTAACCAACGCATTAGTCCGGCGCTTAAATCCGAAAGAGCTATGGCACATAAGACACGCCAAGTCGAAGTAAGCCCATGCGGCAGCGACTTGGCTTGTCGAAAAAATGAAACTTACCCCATCCAAAAAAAATCAGCGAGAACTTTTCAACAAAGCAAGTCCCCTACCTTAACTCCATCTTCGACTTGCTGTGTTTTCTCAATCTCCGGGCTTTTTCGGATTAACCAACGCACTATGCCGGCGCTCAAATCCGAAAGAGCCGTGTGGGCTGTGTAATCATCAATCGTGGTAAAAGCCTTGAATAATCAGCTATTTAAATATTCGTTACAAATGTTGTTTCAAATATTTGTACTTTTGCAGAAACATAAAATAAATGTGGGGAAAAAAATATATAAAACCAAAACTTCAGATTTTCCCTATCAACCTTATTTCCTTTATATCCCTTATTCCCCTGTTACTCTATTCCAATCATTCAATAGCCTCTTCTGATGGATACAAAATTAAGATTCAAATTAGCGGAATAGCTGATTCGGTTTGTTATCTTGCCAATTATTTCGGGGATAAAACCTATCTTGCTGATACCTCTTTCGTTGATAAAAAGGGCAGATTTGTTTTTGAGGGCGATTCTGCCTTGCCAGGAGGTATTTATATTGTTGCGGGGCAAAGCAACAACCGGCTTTTTGAAATGATAATAGATAAGGAACAGAAGTTTGAGGTTACTTCTGATATTTCTGATATTTCAGGTAAAATAAAATTCAAAGGTTCTAATGATAATACTTTGTTTTTTAATTACATCAATTTTAATACGGCAAAGCATAAAGAAATAGAATCTTTAAAAAAATCGTTAAGTAAACTCAAAGAACAACCCGACTCCCTTGCAGCTATAAATTATCTGATAGATGAATTAAATAAAGAATTGGGTTATTATAAACTGAAGATCATTGAAGAACATCCTGAGAGTTTCGTTACGGTGATATTTAAAGCCATGAAAGAACCGGAAATAAAGGATGTTCCTCTATTAGAAAACGGCAGGGAAGATTCTGTTTATGTATATCAATACTATAAGCAGCACTACTGGGACGATTTTGATGTATCGGATGACCGGTTGTTACGAACACCCATGTTTCACAGAAAGCTGGAACAATATTTTACAAAAGTACTTTACCAGCACCCTGATACCATTGTTAAAGATGCGGACATATTTATGGTTAAAACACGGCCGAATAAGGAGACATTCAAATATGCCGTTTGGTATCTTACCTATAAATACGAAACTTCAAAAATAATGGGGTTTGATGAGATATTTGTTCACATGGTGGATAACTATTATGCAAAAGGAGAAGCCTATTGGGCTGATTCGAGTGTGGTAAAAAGCCTGACAAAACGCGCCGATGCCCTTCGCTCCATACTGATTAGGAAAACAGCTCCCGAACTTATTCTTATCGACACAAACGGAGCGTTCTTTTCGTTACATCATGTTCCTGCACAATACATGGTAGTTATGTTCTATGAATTGGATTGCGGTCATTGCAAGGGTGAGATAAAAGAACTTAAAGCATGGTATGAAGATAATGATTTAGGATTGGAAGTTTTTGCCGTATGTACCGATACATCTTTAACAAAATGGAAGAAGCATATAAAGGAATATGATTTAAGCTGGATTAATGTAAATGGCACCCGGAGTATTACATCCGATTATCATGATTTGTACGATATCAGGGTGACACCGACATTGTTTTTGCTCGACAGGGAAAAAAATATCATTGCTAAGCGGTTAAATACAGAGCAACTGCGTCCTTTTCTTGTAAATTATCATAAAAAAAAGCAACCCGGCAGTGAATAAAATGGTCAATATTATTAGAGATTTATATAACATAATTTGTTTTAGAACGTATAAAATCTGATTAATGAATCTGTTTAAGAATAAGATAAAAGAGATAATGGTCTGGAATAATTATAGTTTAAAACTGAAAAAGATAATATTTTTAGTTGTAATTTTTTTGATAACCGGTATTAAAGCATTTACACAATGTCCGGTTGAACCTGATTTTAATTATAATCAATACTGCGATAGCCTGGAATTTTTTAATAATTCGAATGTTATCAGCGGTACAATTGAAAGTGTGCTTTGGGATTTTGATGATGGTTCTACAGCTACAATCCCTGATCCTACTCATATTTATAAAACTGAAGGCGAATATTATGTGTCATTAACCCTCTATCACGATTCAGGTTGCGATACTACTATAACTGATACAATTTCCTATTACTATCCCTTATCGAATTATACTTATAGTCTCGGGTGTTGTAACGATACATCTTTTTTCTTTGACGCATCTCAGGCAAATTCCGATTCATTGATATCATGGTCATGGGATTTTGACGACGGTAATTTTTCAAGCCAGAAAGACCCGAAAAATGTTTTTCTAAATAGTGGTGTGTATGACGTTGAGTTAATTGTAACCAATAATTTCGGATGTACAGATGATACGACACGGCAAGTAATGGTTGAAAACCCCATTGCAGGTTTTATGGCAGACACTGTTTGTTTTGGTAATTCAACCCAGTTTTCTGATACATCTACTTTTTTAACTGTTCCTGTTACTGAATGGTTTTGGGATTTTGGCGACGGAGGCACCTCAACTTTACAAAATCCTAAACATAAATTCAGCACACAGGGTATTCACAATGTGAAACTTGTTGTTACTGATAATACGGGTTGCATAGATTCAACAAATCATGATATTTTAGTTAATTTATTACCGGTGGCTGATTTTAGTTTTACATTAAGTTGTCCTGGTGATACCACTTATTTTTATGATCAGTCAGTACACAATGCAGATTCATTAATTTCGTGGTTTTGGGATTTTGACGACGGTAATTTTTCAACCCAGAAAGACCCGAAAAATGTTTTTCTAAATAGTGGTGTGTATAACGTTGAGTTAATTGTAACTAATAATTTCGGATGTACAGATGATACGACACTGCAAGTAATGGTTGAAAAACCCATTGCAGGTTTTATAGCAGACACTGTTTGTTTTGGCATTCCAACTCAGTTTTATGATACATCTACTATTTCAACGGTTCCTATTACTGAATGGTTATGGGATTTTGGTGATGGAGATTTTGATACTATACAAAATCCTGCCCACCTGTTCAGCACTGAGGGTTCCCACAATGTTAAGCTTAAGGTTACTAATGAATTTGGATGTACAGACTCAACAATTCATGATGTTTTAGTTGACTCTTTGCCGGTTGCTGATTTTAGTTATACAACAGGGTGTGTTGGATGGGAGACCTGTTTCTTCGATGAATCAATACCTAATGCCGACAGTATTTTCTATAGGTATTGGAATTTTGGTGATGGCAACTCATCTACCTTACATAATCCATGTCATATTTATACCAATCCTGGTCAATATGAGGTGGTTTTTGTGGTTATTAATTCTAATATCTGTGTAGCAAATACAAAAATTGATACTATTAATGTGGATTATCCTCCCTTAGCAGCTTTTAGTGCAAGTGCCAGTTGTTTTAATGATACAACGTATTTTGTAAATGAAACCGATACTCAGGGAGTGGAAGTGCAGTATTGGGAGTGGAATTTCGATGACCCTGCATCCGGAGTTAATAATACATCGAGCCTGCAAACCCCTGAACACTTATTTACCCATGAAGGCATGTTTAATGTTGAGCTTATTGTTGAGAATATACATGGATGCATTGATACAGTTATTAATACCATACTTGTTGACTCACTACCTGAAGCGCATTTCTTATTCCCCGATACAGTAGCAATGGGTATTGTGTTTTTATTAGTTGATAGTTCGCTTGCTCATGGTTCACCTATTATTATAAGGCACTGGGACCTTGGCGATGGTACCACTTATTCAAATTTATACCAGGTATATCATTCTTACAGCGAACCTGGAGAATATGAAGTTTGCCTTGCGGTAACTGATTATAATGGTTGTTCGGATACAATTTGTCAAACTATTATAGTTAGTGCCATGCCGCTTGCTGATTTCGATTATACTTCTGATGAAACTTTAATTGCGAATTTTTATGATGAATCTACTCCTGATACAAATATTATAGATTGGTTCTGGGATTTTGGCAACCCGTTTACTACTGATGATACTGTTTCAGGAATCCAGAATCCCATATATTATGATTATCCTACGGAAGGCTATTATGATGTCTATCTTGAAATTTCAGATAAATACGGCGGAACTCACGATACGACTAAACAGATTTATGTGGGGTGTGCTGCTATTGCTAATTTCAGTTATTTCGATATATGTCTTGGTGATACTACCTTCTTTCTTGATAATTCGTACAGTCCTGTTTCCGCTCCAATCGAAAGCTGGCAATGGAATTTCGGTGACGAAACAGATACTGTTTATTACGAACAAACTGACACTATTACCCATTATTATGATACATCAGGAGTATATAATGTTGAATTAGTAATTATTTCAAACTACAATAATAATTTTGTTTCAGATACGATTTTAAAAGAAATTAGAATATATAATCTTCCATCAGCCAATTTCAGCAGTGAAGGTGTGTGTTTAGGAACTGAGACGGAATTTATCGATTCTTCTTATTCCGACATTGGAAATCATATCACATCCTGGTTTTGGGATTTTGATGATGGTTATACCGGTACAGTTCAGAATCCTATCCACAAATACAATGATGTAGGAGAATATAATGTATTTTTAGAGATTACAACAGTTCATGGATGCATTGATACAATAACTAATAAATCTTATGTTAGTTTTGCACCGGATATTCCATTTCATGTAGAAAATAATTGCCTTAATTCACCTGCATACTTCATACCCGACTACGACAGTACAGAAATTGAAATTACATCCTGGTTCTGGGATTTTGGCGATCCCTATGATGATACAACATCAACCGAGCCTTCTCCTGAGCATACTTACACTCGAATAATGAATTATGAGGTAACTATGGTTGCCAGTACCTATGGTTGTCCAAAAGAAAACAAAATGAGTATTCTTGTTTATCCAATTCCATACAGCAGTTTTACACTTATTCCTGATTATGGAGATGTGCAAGGGCGAACTAAGTTTACTAACCAGTCAATATATGCAGATCATTATTTATGGGATTTCGGTAACGGCAATACTTCTGAAGTAATAAATCCGATTGAAGTATATGAAGAGGACAGTACTTATATTGTAACATTAGTTTCGTACAATGAATATAATTGTAGTGACACGAGCAGGTTGGAGCTTTTAGTGTTTTTCAATGGATTATATTTCCCCACTGCTTTCTCGCCCAACAATCCAAACTCTGAGATAAGCAGGTTTACTCCAAAAGGAGTAAACCTGGATGAATACCAGGTACAAGTATTCGATTTAAGAGGTAATTTACTTTGGGAATCGGATATATTAGACGACACCGGCAGTCCGGTTGAAAGTTGGGATGGATATTATGAAGGCAGGCTTATGCCGGAGGGCATGTATATTTGGAAGGCAAGTGGTTTGTTCAAAGACGGTTCCGTATGGAAAGGCTCAACTTTCCAAAGTGAAAGTCCGCAAACACAGGGAACGGTTACATTGGTCAGATAAACCTTGGTAAATATACGTAATTTCAGAACTCCTGAACTGACTTTTGAATATTAAGCCTCTAATACTAACAATGGGATAAATTCATTAAACTTATTACAGAATGGCATTCACTCTTAAACCAAAAATCTAGCACTTTTATCTTAAAGCAAACCTGGCTTAAGAAGAATCGGATGCAGGCAAGCTGCTCGTTCGGGGGGGTAAAAAGTATGCGCACTTTGGTTTGACGAAGACACACTAAAAAATCAACGGCTTATGGATAACCGGATAATCATCTGCAAATGAAGATTTGCTTTTTACCAGGTGGATGTGATCAAATTCAAAGCGTAAACTGATTTCATGTGCTCCTCCTGTACCTTTCATTTCGGTTAGGTTTAAATCATAACTGTACATTAGTTTCATCCGGGAGTCTTCAGTTACCATTGGAATATTAATTCCCACAAGTAAAATAATCGACTGGGGGTTGTATATCTGAGATTGTTTGTTACGGTACCAGGCGCCTGCATATAAAACTGATTTAGCTATATTCATGCCAAGTGTAAATGTATTAAAACCTGCCTGATTTTCAAATAACAATGCCGGATTGAATTTAAAACCCTTTTTCGGATTGCTTTGTTGTAATATAACAAAATTAGTGTGAAGAACATATTTACGCGGTACCCTTATGTCGAGATTGAAAAACGATTCATTAGGCTTTAAAACATGATGTATGGCTAATCCAAATGTTGCAGTAATGTAATGCCTTTCATAATTCAGTAGTCCACCAAGATTAAAGTCGGGATAAGAAACATTTTTGTTTGTGAAACCGGGAAATGACGAATAAGGATATAAAAGACCATGCCTGCCATCTAACTGATCACTCCAGATGAAATCATCCGAATCAATTTGTTTTTGTACATAGGCTCCCGATATACCGAACTGGCTTAACCAATACCGGCTCAACTTAACCCTTACCGAAGCTAATACTCCTAACATGTTTCTTTTGATAAAACCATTACCTTCTTTATTTGTGCTGAATATTATACCAATACCACCGGCGCCCGGCATTTCTCTTTCTGCCAAATCCATAGTAAAATTGTAAGTTTTAAGATCATCATTATATCGAGGCCATTGGTCCCGATATGACATTCTGACCTTTAAACCTCTATGAAGCCCTATGGTCGCCGGATTATAATATGCAGGGGCATTATAAAATTGACTGTAATAAGCCTCTTGCGAATATCCTTTACTGAAGCAGCAGGTAATGAATGACAAAATTGATATGTAGAAAAAAAATCGTTTCATTTATTTAAGTGCAATTAGAATTCGAATTTTACTAAAAACCTTATTTGATAAACATATTCTACATCTTTTTACTTTTTTAAGTAACTATTGTTTCAGTAATATCGAATTATTCTACAAAATATTCACAGAAGAAAAGTACAAACTGATAGAAGAATTAAAGAATATATTAAAGGACAAAGAATAAAAGCACTTGTAAGCATTCAAATAGTTTGACAGGTAGAATGTCAGGGATGATTATAATTTATTTTTCAGGAACTTGCCAGTAAAAGAATCTTTGCATGTAACTAATTCCTCTGGAATGCCTTCATAAACAATATTTCCTCCATCATCACCGCCTTCCGGCCCAAGATCAATAATCCAGTCGGCGCATTTGATAACTTCCATATTATGCTCAATGACAATAACTGAATGACCCTTCTCAATCAATGCATCAAAAGCCTTGAGCAATTTTGATATATCATGAAAATGAAGTCCTGTTGTTGGTTCATCAAAAATGAAAAGGGTAGGGGATTCGCTGGCTCCTTTCGAAAGGAAATAGGCTAATTTTACTCTTTGAGCCTCACCACCGCTTAAAGTACTTGAAGGCTGTCCTAATCCGAGATAGCCCAAGCCTACATCCTGCAAAGGTTTTAACTTTCCGATGATCTTTCTTTCTGCTGATCTTTGTTTTGGCGATGAGTTGAAAAAATCAATTGTCTGGTTAATAGTCATATTCAGAATGTCGTTGATATCATTGTCGTTGTATTTTATATCCAGCACTTCATCTTTAAATCTTTTCCCGTCGCATCTCTCACACTTTAGTAAAATGTCAGCCATGAATTGCATCTCTATTTTAACAACGCCCTCACCTTCGCATTCTTCACAACGCCCGCCTTCAATATTAAAAGAGAAGAAACCCGGTTTATATCCCCTGACTTTTGCCAAAGGCTGGCTTGCAAATAAAGCCCTGATGTCATCATAAGCCTTTACATAAGTTGCAGGATTCGACCTGGACGACCTGCCGATAGGGTTCTGATCGACCAATTCAATATTTGATACTCTGCGGTAATCACCATTTAATTTATCAAATTTGCCTGTCTTTTCTCCATATCCGCCAAACATTTTTTTCAATGCACGATATAAGATATTTTTTACGAGAGATGTTTTACCTGAACCGCTGACTCCGGTAACAACCGTAAAGGTATTAAGCGGGAATTTAACAGAGACGTCTTTCAGATTGTTTTCCCTTGCTCCGGTAATTTCAATGTATTCTTTCCAGTTCCTTCGTCTTGAAGGTAAATTTATTTTAAGTCTTTTGGTTAGATATTTGGCAGTAAGGCTTTTTTCTGATTTTACAAGATCATTATAATTTCCCTGGAACATTAGCTCGCCTCCGTTAATACCGGCATAAGGACCAATATCTATTATTTCGTCGGCTTCTTTAATGATTTCTTCATCGTGCTCCACAACAATTACAGTATTTCCTGCATCGCGTAATTGTTTAAGTACTTTTATTAACCTGTGTGTGTCTCTCGGATGTAAACCTATACTGGGTTCATCAAGAATATATAAAGACCCGACTAAACTGCTGCCAAGAGATGTGGCAAGATTTATTCGCTGTGATTCGCCTCCTGATAATGAGTTTGACAACCGGTTCAGAGTTAGGTAACCTAGCCCGACATCTTCAAGGTATTGTAACCTGTTTACAATTTCAATAAGTAATCGTTTGGCTATTTTTTTTTCAAATTCAGAGATATTTATACTATTGAAAAACTTGATAATATTGCTCACTGGCATCAACACAATCTCGCTGATGGATTTGCCTTCTATCTTCACATAATTAGCATCCTTTCTCAGCCGGGCGCCATTACATTCAGGACAAACTGTTTTGCCACGATACCTTGAAAGCATCACACGGTACTGAATTTTATAGGTTTGCTCCTCTACATATTTAAAAAAGTCGTTTAATCCGTAAAAGTGTTCATTGCCGGTCCATAAAAGTTTTCGTTGTTTGGAGGTTAATTCATAAATCGGTTTGTGTATCGGGAAATCAAATTTGTAGGCATTTCTTATTAATTCGTCTTTCCATTCGCCCATTTTTTCCCCTTTCCAGCAGGCTACTGCCTCTTCATAAACTGAAAGATTTTTATTTGGAATAACTAAGCCTTCATCAATTCCGATAACACTACCGAATCCTTCACATATTTTGCAAGCGCCGTAAGGATTGTTAAAGCTGAACAGGTTTGCCGAGGGTTCTTCAAAAGTAATCCCGTCCGCTTCAAATTTATTGGAAAAGGATTCTATGGATTTATTCCCATTTTCTTCTGATTGAACAATACAGGTACCGTGTCCTTCATAAAATGCAATTTGAACCGAGTCAGCCACCCTGGAACGTAAATCGGGATCCTTTTCATTTATAATTAGACGATCAATTACAATAAATATCTTATTTGTGGAAGTGAGTTTTGCCTTTATTAATGCTTCAATCCGTTTGATTTCTCCATCTATAAGCACCCTGCTAAAACCCTGTTGAAGTAAAACAGACAATTGGTCTTTTAATGACCTTTCTTTGTTGCTTTCAATGGGACTGTAAATAAGAATTATCGCTCCAGTATTTTTAGAAAATACAAAATCGGTAACTTGTGATACTGTATGCCGTTCAACCAACTTACCTGAAACCGGTGAATAAGTTTTGCCGATTCGTGCAAAAAGCAATTTAAGGTATTCATAAATTTCAGTTGATGTCCCGACAGTAGATCTCGGATTACGTGTATTAACCTTTTGTTCGATGGCTATGGCAGGTGCAATCCCCTTAATATAATTTACCTCCGGTTTGCTCATCCTGCCAAGGAATTGCCGTGCATACGAACTGAGACTCTCCACGTAGCGACGCTGACCATCTGCATATAAAGTATCAAAAGCCAATGATGATTTCCCTGACCCTGAAAGCCCTGTGATGACTACAAATTTGTTTTTAGGGATGGCAAGATCAATATTTTTAAGATTATGTACTCTTGCTCCCTTAATAATAATATTATCTCTCGGATTGAGTATTGATATATCCTTCTTTAACATTTTTTAACCTTACACCGGTCAAAATTATCAATTATATTTGCATTTCTAAATTTTTTGTATTAGTTTTGCATATTATTTGTAATAAAACAATTCAAAAATCTTTTTACTTAACTACTCAAAATATAAGGAGGAGAGCCTATAGAAGTAAAATCTACCTTTTGAACCTAACATAAAAAAGGAGGTACGTATGAAAGCTCAGATGTTAAGCGACAAAGAGCTAATAGGTAGATATTTACAAGGTAATCACGCCAGCCTTGAAATTCTTATCAGCCGTCATCAAAATCGTATATATGCTTATATCCTTATGATCGTCAAGAAAAAGGAATTAGCAGATGATTTGTTCCAGGATACATTTATCAAAGTTATAAATACCATCAGGGCAGGGTCTTACAATGAAGAAGGTAAGTTTTTGCAATGGGTGATGAGGATTGCTCATAATTTGATAATTGATCATTTCAGGAAATCGAACCGGATACCTGTTATTGATAACAGCAAAAATGAAGACTTTAACATCTTTGATACGCTCAACATAATGGATGAATCAATTGAAGACAGGATGATTACAGAGCAGATACACAAAGATGTCAGAAATCTCATAGAACTTTTGCCCAATGAACAAAGAGAAGTTTTGTACATGCGGCATTACGCCGAGATGAGTTTTAAAGATATAGCCGAAGTAACAAATGTCAGTATAAATACTGCTTTAGGAAGGATGCGGTATGCCCTGATAAATCTGCGCAAGTTTATAGCGGAGAAGAATATTGTGCTTACGCATTGATTTAAAAATAATTTCATATAATTCATTTTGTTTTTTCCTTTATTTTAGAGGAATGTTCTCAATAACCGGGAACATTAATATCCACTAGAAAATTTTTCTTTTTCTTTTAATAAAATATTCTCTGGAATTTTTTCGTTAGGTAGTTTGTAAATTATTTATAGATTTATTTAATTGCGTATGAAAAGTTCCTTTACCCTTAATGATTTAATTCTCTTTGCTTACAATGAAACAAAAGAACCTGAAAAACAAAAATTATTTAAAACAATGCAAACTAACCAACAATTGAGGGATGAATATAAAAGTATAATCGGTATTAAGTATTGCATTGATAGTTCATTAATTTCACCCAATAAGAGAATTTTAAGTAACATAATGAGTTACTCAAGAGCGCTTTCTATTTTCAAAACAAGGAGGGCAGGTAATTTCAACCTCCTAATGAATTAAAAAAGTTACATTTTAAAATTGAGAAAGGAAGAAAGGTTTAAAAAAGTTATTGAGTATTTTGAAACTCATAAACCGGTTGCTGAAACGGAGTTAAAATACAAAACACCTTATGAATTAATTGTAGCTACTATTTTATCTGCTCAATGTACCGATGTACGGGTAAATAAAATTACTCCTGCGTTATTAAAGTCTTTTCCTGATGAGAAAACCCTTGCCGATGCTCAGCCTGAAGATGTTTACGAGATCATTAAAAGCTGTTCTTATCCAAATAATAAAACGAAGAACCTTATCGGTATGGCAAAGGTGCTTGTTGAAAAATTCAATGGTATAGTTCCATCAGATATTAATGAGTTGCAGAAATTACCGGGTGTTGGCAGAAAAACAGCAAATGTAATCGCTTCGGTTGTTTTTAATAAACCTGTGCTAGCCGTAGATACTCATGTTTTCAGGGTTTCAGCAAGAATTGGCTTGACCATTAATTCCAAAACGCCATTGAAAACAGAGAAACAATTAGTAAAGTATATTCCGGAGGGAAAAATTCCCATAGCGCACCATTGGCTGTTATTGCACGGAAGGTATGTATGCCGGGCGCGCAAACCAAAATGTGATGAGTGCGGTTTAAAAAAGTTTTGTATGTATTATGCTGAGAAAAATTGAATGCAGAATTTAATTGTTAATAATTATTTATTCCTTCTTTATACGGCAAGGTAAAAATTAAGTACTTTTGCGTAAACATCAAAACCTGAATAAAAAGAAAATAATTTATAGTTTAATAAAGATTTTATTATGGCAAAAGAAAACCAGGATTTAAACAAAGAAAAACTTAAAGCATTACAGCTTACCCTTGACAAGATTGAACGCTCGTACGGCAAGGGTACTATTATGAAATTAGGAGACTCTCCTGTTGAAAGCATTCCTGCCATTTCCACCGGCTCTATTGGATTGGATGCGGCTTTAGGAGTTGGGGGACTGCCAAAGGGAAGGGTTATTGAAATATATGGACCGGAGGCATCAGGAAAAACCTCCTTAGCCATTCATGCCATTGCAGAAGCACAAAAAGCGGGTGGGATAGCTGCTTTTATTGATGCAGAGCACGCTTTTGACCGTTTTTATGCGCAAAATCTGGGAGTGGATACCGAGAACCTTTTAGTTTCCCAGCCCGACAATGGAGAACAGGCGCTTGAAATTACCGAGAACCTGATAAGGTCAGGAGCAATAGACATTATTGTAATAGATTCTGTTGCTGCACTTACACCAAGAAGCGAAATAGAAGGTGAAATGGGGGATTCTAAAATGGGACTTCAGGCACGACTGATGTCACAGGCATTAAGAAAGCTAACCGCTGTAATAAGTAAAAGCGGAACCTGCTGCGTTTTTATTAATCAACTCAGAGAGAAAATAGGAGTAATGTTTGGTAATCCGGAAACAACAACAGGTGGAAATGCTTTGAAGTTTTATGCTACTGTTCGGTTAGACATCAGAAGGATTGGACAGATAAAAGATGGTGAAAAAGTAATTGGCAACCGAGCCAGGGTTAAAGTTGTGAAAAATAAAGTTGCACCACCTTTCCAAACTGCCGAATTTGATATTATTTACGGTAAAGGATTATCAAAAATGGGTGAAATAATTGATATGGGAGTAGATTTGGGATTACTGAAAAAAAGCGGGTCATGGTATAGCTATGAGGATACAAAGTTAGGTCAGGGTCGTGATGCAGTTAAAAATCTTTTGGCGGATAATCCTGAACTTGCCGAAGAGCTTGAAGGGTTGGTCAGAGAAAAAATTGCTAAAACATAAACTAAGAGTTCATAAGAATTAAATAATATTTCGGGAATAGCGTTCATGCAATATGAACGTTATTTCTTTTTATAAATCAATATCAGATGAAAAAAACCGGTATTAAGTTTTTGATGATTTTAATTCTTTTAGTAGCTATTATAAGTTGTGGAGATAATAAGCAAACTAAAGATAGTCAGAAAGTAAATGATACTGCCTTAGCCAGACTTGATGAATTGAACAGGAATATCAGTAATGATCCTGAAAATAGTGATCTGTATCATGACCGGGCAAAATTTTATACCGATAATGAGGATTATAATGAGGCTTTGAAGGATATAGGGAGAGCTTTGGCAATCGATTCAACATATTCAGACTATTATGTTACATTATCCGATATTTATCTCGGTATGGGTAAGTTACAAATTACTGTTGAAGCGCTCGATAAAGCCATTGAACTGGATTCGAAAAACGTAAATGCTTTATTAAAATTAGCTGAGATCAGTATTATTTTCAGGGACTATGACAAGGCGTTGAACTACATTGACAAAGCATTAAAAACAGATGAACTGGAATCGAAGGGATATTTCCTGCGCGGAGTTATTATGCTTGAAAACGGGGATACCATTCGGGGAATCCGGAATTTTCAAAAAGCAATTGATGTTGATCAGGAATATTTTGATTCACATTTGCAGCTTGGGATGCTATATGCCGACAAGAAAAATAAACTTGCCATAGATTATTTCAATAATGCCTTAAATATCGAACCATCCAATACGGAAGTGAGTTATTACCTTGCTATGTTTTACCAGGAAACCGGAGAATATGATAAAGCCATCCAAATATACAATACAATTTTGGTCAATAATCCGGAGTTTTATTTTGCATTATATAACATCGGTTATATCAATTTGGTATATCTAAAGGAATTTGAACAAGCCATTGAATATTTCACAAAAGTAATTGAGATCAACCCCAAATATGCCGATGCTTATTACAATAGGGGATTTAGTTATGAGCTGTTGGGAGAGGTGCAGAATTCGAAAAGTGATTACAAAAAAACGCTTGAGATAACCGCTAATTATGAGAAAGCCATTGATGGTTTGAACCGAATTGATGATTTGCAAAAAATGAATTAAATTCGGATTTTGATATCAAAATCCAATCCGAATTTAAAAAATGTTTCATTTTTTGGGGTTCGAAATGACATTTTTAAGACAGTCTCTTTTCTTTTTTCCCTTCAGCCTCAACCTATTTATTATTTATTCAGCTTAACAGCAATTTTTTCCAGCATATCCTTTGTCATTTCAGCTAACACATATTTCGGACTCCAGCCCCATTCTTCACGTGCGCACGAATCGTCCATTTTATTTGGCCAGGTTTCTGCGATAGCTTGTTTCATCGGATCGTTATCATAACTCAATTCAAATTCAGGGATATGTTTTTTGATTTCGGCTGCAATAATCTCCGGGTCAAAGCTCATTGCCGTTACATTAAAAGCATTCCTGTGCTTAAATTTTGACGGATCGGCTTCCATCAAGTCAATGGCAGCATCTAAAGCATCGGGCATATACATCATATCGAGGAATGTCCCGGCTTTTAACGGACAAGTATATTTTTTATGCTTAATGGCTTCATAGAATATTTCTACTGCATAATCCGTTGTACCGCCACCTGGCAATGTTACACTGGAGATAATCCCGGGATAACGTAATCCCCTTGTATCAACTCCGAAACGTTTGTGATAATAATCACTCAATAATTCACCGGCTACTTTAGTAACGCCATACATGGTATTTGGTCGTTGAATTGTATCCTGGGGTGTATTATCCAGGGGTGTAGTAGGACCAAATGCTCCGATAGAGCTTGGGAAGAAAACAGCGCAATTATGTTCTCTTGCTACTTCCAACACGTTGAATACTCCATTTACACCAACATTCCATGCTGCCTGTGGTTTTTCTTCAGCTACGGCAGAAAGCAGGGCTGCCAGGTTATAAATCGTATCAATATTATATTTCTTAACTACCTCGTTTAACCTTTCAACATCAGTAGCATCAACTCTTTCAAGCGGACCTGAATTTGCCAGTTCTTCCGAAGGTTGAGTTTTACGGAATCCTGCAATAACATGCTCGCTTCCGTATTTTCTTCTTAATTCCATTGTCAGTTCAGAGCCTATCTGCCCTACAGAGCCAATTATCAGTATGTTTTTCATCGTTTAAAAATTTAGTGTTTATTAATTAACAATTTTGTGGCAAAAATATATATTTTTGCTAACTGCAAAATGAAATAAAGCTTATATGCCTTATTTATAATCAGTTTAAAAATAAATTAGGAAGATGTGGAATAGGGAAATAAGTATATAAGGGAATATTTCCTTATAAACTTAAATGCTTATACACCTTATATCTTATATACCTATTTACAATTTATATGGAAGTATTAAAATCTATCAAAATAATAAATCAATAATAACTTAAAACATAAAAACATGTACGGTAAAATAAAAGATTATCTGCAAAAAGAACTGGTAAATATTGAAGATGCCGGTTTATACAAACATGAAAGGATCATCGAAAGCGAGCAAGGCGCCGAGATTGTAGTAAAAGGCAAATCTTGTCTGAATTTTTGTGCTAATAATTATCTGGGACTTTCTTCACATCCCGATTTAATTAAAGCTGCCCATAGTGAAATCGATCACAGGGGATATGGACTTTCTTCTGTTCGTTTTATCTGCGGCACACAGGATATTCATAAGGAACTGGAAAGAAAAGTTTCGGATTTCCTTGGTATGGAAGATACCATTCTGTTCTCCTCCTGCTTCGATGCCAACGCAGCGGTCTTTGAACCTTTGTTGGGAAAGGAAGATGCTATTATTACAGATGCACTGAACCATGCCTCAATTATCGATGGAATTCGTTTATGTAAAGCCCAGCGCTGGATTTATAATCATAGTGATATGCGTGATGTGGAAGAAGAAGATCCTTCAACCGGTAAAAAAGGCAAAGGTTTGGAAAGATGCCTGAAAGAAGCACAGAGTTGCCGGTTCAGGATGATAGCTACCGATGGTGTATTCAGCATGGACGGAGATATTGCCAGGCTGAAAGAAATTTGCGACTTGGCTGAAAAATATGATGCCATGGTAATAGTTGACGACAGTCACTCAACCGGATTTATGGGAAAAACAGGTAGAGGAACTCATGAATATCGCGATGTAATGGGTCGCATTGATATTATAACTACTACTTTCGGTAAAGCCCTTGGAGGTGCTTCCGGCGGATGTATTTCCGGCAGAAAAGAAATTGTTGACTGGATGCGTAATAAAGCCCGTCCGTATTTGTTTTCAAACACAGTTGCACCCGCTGTTGTGGGGGCTTCAATAAAAGTAATAGATTTGCTTTCTTCATCCACCGAGTTACGCGATAAGCTGGAAAATAACACCAAATACTTCCGTGAAAAAATGACTGCTGCAGGATTTGATATTATCCCCGGCGACCATCCTATTGTGCCGATTATGTTTGGTAAATATCCTGAGTCGGCAAAGCTGGCTGTTGAGTTTGCCGATAAAATGCTCGACGAAGGAATTTATGTAATTGCTTTTTCATTCCCTGTTGTGCCAAGAGGTAAAGACAGAATCAGAGTTCAGATTTCGGCAGGACATGAACAACATCATCTTGATAAAGCTATTGATGCCTTTATTAAGGTTGGTAAAGAGCTGGGTATGATAAAATAAATTATATTGATTTTAATGAAAAGCCTGATGCAACTATTGTATCAGGCTTTTTTAATATGAAGATTAAACGTTTTATTATTTATAAATATATTAAATTTGTATTTCTAAATACTAAGTTTGGTAATGTTTTACAGAAAAAAGATATTGTTGGCAATTACAGAATTGTTCGGAGGGGAACTAAGCACGACTGATTTTCAAAAGCTATTATTTATTTTCTCTGTAAAACAGACAAAAAGAAGATTCGATTTTGTTCCCTATAAATTTGGTTGTTTTTCTTTTCAGGCATCGGCTGATAAGAAAAGCCTTATAAAAGAAGGTTATTTAGAAAATTCGACCGGTTGGTCATTAAAAATTGGAAGTGAGAATTTTATTAGCACGTTAAATGAATCTGACAGAAAACAACTACAGCAACTTAAATTAAGATTTTCCAATTTTACAACTAATGAATTGATAAGATATGTTTATCTGCACTATCCCTATTATGCAATCAATAGTGAAATTGCCACAAAATATTTATCCAAAGATGAATTGGAAGTAATTCAAAAATTCAAACCAAAAGACGAAAAAATTAAATTATTTACGATTGGCTACGAAGGAAAAAGTTTAGAATCGTATTTAAATATTCTAATTCAGAAGAATGTGAATGTTTTATGCGATGTCAGGAAAAATCCGTTGAGCAGAAAATACGGATTTTCGAAAAAGACATTACAAAATGCATGTGAATCTGTGAATATTAGATATTATCACTTACCTGAACTTGGCATTATTTCTGAAAAAAGAAGAAACCTGAATTCTCAAAGTGATTATGATGATTTATTTGCTGAGTACGAGCAATCTGTAATTCCGAATCAACAAAAAGCATTGAAGTTTATTTCGGATCTGTTAAATAATTATTGCAGGGTGGCATTAACTTGTTTTGAAGCCTTGCCAAAAAAATGTCATAGAACAAGAGTTGCAAATGCAGTTCATGGTTTCGATAAAAATATTCCATTATTACACCTTTAGATGGCAAAAAGCAAAATTCTTATTAAAGGAAAAAGATGAAAAACAAAAGTAAATTTGACCTTGGCAGATTAAATGAAGTTAAAATTTTCAAAAAAAGCATTATTGTATTATTAATATTAATTATTGCTTATACCTTAATACTATTTCTTTTTATTGACAAATTTGAATCACGAGGTCAATTTGGGGATAGTTTTGGAATGATGACTTCAATTTTTTCTGGAATAGCTGTAATCCTATTAATTTTTACATTGATAATTCAAAAAAAAGAATATAAGCAAACATTGATAGAATTTAGTAAATCTTCAGATGCCCAGGATAAAGCACAGATAGCACTGAATGCACAGCTTAAAACATTAAAAATTCAGCAATTCGAAAGTACTTTTTTTAATATTTTAAATTTAATACATGAAGCATCTGATCGTATTAATACTTTCATTTATTTATCAGATGATCCTAATGATTTGAATTATGAAATTGAAGCTAAAGGGATAGATTTTTTTAGTGCAATTATTCAGGCAATGGAATTTATTGAATTTCATCAGAAGAGAGATTTTAATATGTTTATTAGATCACATTATCTTAACGATACAAAAAATATTATTGAAATACAAAAAAATAAGCCAGTGCAATATTTTAGATGGAAGTATGAATTTTTATTTAGTCAATATGGGCAATATCTCGGGCATTATTGCAGAATGGTATATCATTTATTTAAGTTAACATTTCAAAACTTCAATGATGATGAAACAAGAAAAAAATATTTATCAATATTAGAAGCATCATTATCGAATGATCAATTAAGTGTGTTGTTTTATAATGGAATTAGCAAGCATGCACATGATAGTCATAGAAGATCTAAATTTTTTCATTGGATGAATTATTATAATTTTTTAGAAAATATTGCAGAAGAATCTTTGGTTTTTAGAGATCATTTTAAGTTCTATCCATTTGTAGCTTTCAAATTCTTAAATTCAAAAGAAAAAGAATTTGTAAATCAATTTCGTGAATCTAATATAAATAATATTGAAGAATATATTAAGATGATTTGATGTATTTAAAGGGGGCACAATCCCATACCCTAACCCCATAGCTTTTTCAGATTTAGGCGAAGGCAACGTGTGTTGGCTAATCCGAAAATAAATAGTAGTGGAATTTGTTTTCCATAATCACCACCTCCTCTTTTATTATTAATGTATTACACGGATTACAAATCCCGGGTTATAATGCTTCGGATTAGCTTGTGCATATCCGTCGTCCAAATCCGAAGCAGCAATAGGATAGTAAAACAAAGATATTTTTTACTTTTGCCCTTTGATTTTGAACTTACTGATTTATGACAAAACAAATAAATAAAAACTGTTACATGCAAAACAAATTAAACATATACAACACATTATCCCGCAAAAAAGAATTATTCGAACCAATGAACCCGCCTTTTGTGGGAATGTATGTTTGCGGACCTACGGTTTACGGCGATGCTCATTTGGGTCATGCACGTCCGGCAATTGCTTTTGATTTGGTTTTCAGGTATCTTCAGCATATCGGATATAAAGTAAGGTATGTAAGAAATATTACCGACGTGGGTCACCTTGAAAATGACGCTGATGAGGGAGAAGATAAAATAGCCAAAAAAGCCAGGCTGGAGCAATTAGAGCCAATGGAAGTGGTTCAGTACTATACCGACCGTTTTCATACCAATATGAACCAGCTTAATGTCCTTTCTCCAAGTATTGAACCACGCGCTTCGGGGCATATTATAGAGCAGATTGAAATGGTAAAAAAGATACTGGATGCCGGCTATGCTTACGAAACGGAAGGCTCTGTTTATTTTGACGTGGTGAAATACAATCAATCGCACAATTACGGAGTTCTGTCGGGAAGAGTACTTGAAGATTTAATTACGACTACACGTGAGCTTGAGGGACAGGAAGAAAAACAAAATCCTGCCGACTTTGCTTTATGGAAAAAAGCTCAGCCCGAACACATCATGCGCTGGCCCTCGCCCTGGAGTATCGGTTTCCCCGGCTGGCACCTCGAATGTTCTGTGATGGGTACAAAATATCTTGGAGAACAATTCGATATTCACGGTGGCGGAATGGACCTGCTGTTCCCTCATCACGAATCGGAAATTGCACAATCGGTCGCAGCTAATGGTAAGCAGCCTGTAAAATACTGGATGCACAACAACATGATCACTCTCAACGGCAAAAAAATGGGGAAATCATTGGGAAATGCCATTTCACTGGAGGATTTTTTCACAGGAGAAAACAAATTGCTTCAACAGCCTTACAGCCCGATGACCATTCGTTTCTTCATCCTGCAGGCTCATTATCGCAGCACTCTCGATTTTTCGAATGAGGCACTTCAGTCGGCTGAAAAGGGATTAAAAAAGTTACTGGCAGCAGGTCATACCCTCGATAAGCTTGTGGCTTCCGACAAATCCACTTCAAATATCAAAGAATTAAGAGATAAGTGCTATGAGGCAATGAACGACGACTTTAACAGCCCGGTCTTAATTTCACACCTGTTTGAAGGAGTCAGGATCATTAATTCTATAAAAGATAAAAAAGAAACTATTTCAGCAGAAGACCTTGAAATATTAAAAAAAATATTTCACGATTTTGTATTTGATATTTTAGGATTGAGAGATGAAGAAACAGGAGGAGGAAATGAACTGGCAGATGACCTGATGAAGACTATCCTCGAAATAAGGCAGCAGGCGCGGGTAAAAAAGGATTTTGCCACTTCAGATAAAATCCGTGATGAATTAGCTAAGATTAATATTATTATCAAAGATACTAAAGAGGGGTCTGAATGGAGCATTGAAGAATAATACCTAAGCCGGATGAACCCCGTAGGATAATCTGTCATTTTTTAAAAAAATATATAAAAATACCAACGGGGTAAACCGGAAATTCCAATCCCGAATCCTGAAACTTCGGGACGGGATTGGAATTTATTTTCTGCTATTTTTTTATTATTTTTGAACACTATTTACTTTTTTTTCGTAAAAGGTTAAATCAACAAAATATTATTACTATGAAGCCAGGATTAATTGCCCTTATAACAGGATTAAGCATATTCTGTTCAGCAGCCTTTGCCCAGTCAATTCCCAACAGTGGATTCGAGAACTGGTCTTATAAAACTTTTTATGAAGAGCCTGATCTGTTTTATTCAACTAATGCTTTTATTTATGCTTCACTGGGCGAGCCAAATGTTACAAAAACAACAGAGTCGCAATCGGGGAATTATGCAGTACGGCTCGAAACTGTTGCTATCAGTGATGGTTCTGCTGCCGGTGCGATTTTTATTGGTGAACTCGGCGAAGATGGTATCTATGGCGGAATACCATATACCGAACGTCCTGATTCGATAAAAGGGTTTGCCAAATATGATATTCCTGATGGAGATACAGCCTATGTTATAGCATTGTTTAAAATATTCGGTGCTCCCCTGGGAATTTGTTTCGTCCGGTTTACAGGTACACAAATTGAGTATGAACCATTTTCGGCACCGGTTCAATGGTTGATTCCGGTAATTTCTCCCGATACGCTGGCTACTGCTGTTTTAAGTTCTACTATGTTTGGCGAACCTGTTCCCGGCAGCATGATCATTGTTGATAATATCCAGTTCGCCGGAGCTTCTGCTCCTTATCCTAACGGGGATTTTGAACAATGGAATGAATACTCTGCAGAAGAGCCGGACAATTGGTTTTCTTCCAATGTTCTCAGCATTGCTGCCGGTGATACCGCAGTAACAAAAACTGAAGACAGCTATGAAGGAAATTATGCCGTTCGTATCGAAAGCTCATTTACCTTATTGGACGACACATTAGCATTTGTTACAAACGGATATCTTGGAGACGACGGACCAATAGGCGGAATGCCGGTTTCTCAAATACCGGATAAACTTACGGGTTATTACAAATATTTCCCTGTCGGACCTGATACAGCCATAGCAGGAGTTACTCTTTTTTACTACGATCCAAATCTCGGACATACAGTGATACTGGAAGATAATATTATTAAACTTCCGCCCGCAAATGATTATACATATTTCGAATTGCAAGTTGATTACTATTCCTTGCCTGAATGTGACACCGTAAACATTGCATTCGGTTCGGGTAATTTTGATGAAGATTCAGCTTATTACGCACTTGGTAGTGTATTATACGTGGATGCACTGGAAATAACCTACAAACCTCCCGTAGCAATTAATGAAAATATTACAGAAACTAACCACAAAGTTTATCCTAATCCTGCCTCCGAAAAGCTGTTTTTCGAAATATATGATTTGTTAGATGAAGAAATTTCACTTACACTAATTAATTCACAAGGGCAGATGGTTTACCGAAATAAATTCAAACCATCTCAAGAGCAACAATTTGGAGTTAATGTTTCCGGTTTGCCCGAAGGAATATATTATTATAACTTTTCGATAAAGGATAAAAATTATAAAGGGAAGTTAATAATTAAGTAACCGTTCACAGCTAAATAAATAAATTATTTCCTTGGATTGATTTTAAAAACACCAAACATCAGTTTACAAATAAAAGAATTGCTGAAAAAGGTTATTCCTGAAGAATACCGTCCTGATATTAAACATTTTTTCAGAAGTATTTTTTACTTTGGGTATAAATATAATTGCCCGTTGTGCCATTCAAGTGTAAGATGTATGTTTACTTTGGGGCTTGATTTACCTGTACTTGATGAAAAAAAAATTATTGGCGGAGGCTACAGGCTTGCGATGTGCCCGGTATGTGGATCGTCGGACAGGGAAAGGCTTTTGTACCTGTTTTTGCATCAGAGGACTAATATATTCATTGAAAATATCAGGTTGCTTCATATAGCACCGGAAAAAAATTTAAAAAGGATATTTGCGAACTGTCAAAACATCGATTATCTGACCGCCGATTTAAATCCTGAAGAAGTTATGGTAAAAATAGATGTTACAAAGATTCAATATCCTGACAATACTTTTGATGCAATTATCTGTAATCATGTTCTGGAACACATCATTGACGACAGCAAAGCAATGAAAGAACTGTTACGTGTTTTAAAACCCGGAGGCTGGGCTGTTTTACAGGTTCCCGTTTCGTTAACATTAGAAAAGACGTTTGAAGATGCCACTGTTATTACTCCGGAAGAAAGAGAAAAGGTGTTTGGGCAGAAAGACCATGTCAGGATTTATGGCAAGGATTATACGCAAAGATTAAGAGAATCGGGTTTTGTAGTATATGAATTCAAGTGGAAAGACTACCCTGTTTTCGGCGGTGCGCAAAATAAATATACCTTGAATAAGGATGAAGTTGTTTATTTTTGTACAAAATCTGATGCAACAGAAAACCACTAAGTATAATGCAAAACTCACATCAGGTTAGGATACCTTAACCAAAAAATAATTCTTCTTCCCTTTCTGAACCAAAATGTATTTATCGTTTAGCAGGTCTTTGGTTCCGATTTGAAAATCATCCTTTACCTTTTCCTTGTTTACAGCCACGCCATTATCTTTCAACATCCTACGGGCTTCCCCTTTGGAATTGAAAATATTGGTTTTTTCAGCAAGGAAATCAATAATCCCGACTCCGGCTTCAATATCAGTCCTTGTAACATCACTTTGGGGAACGCCCTCAAAAACAGATAAAAGCATATCTTCCGACAATTTTTTCAGAGTCCCGGTAGTTCCTTTGCCAAATAAAATTTGTGAAGCCTCAACAGCCATGTTGTAATCATCTTCCGAATGAACCCTGATAGTAACATTTTTAGCCAATGCTTTTTGTAAAACACGGAGATGGGGAGCTTTTTTATGCTCACTGCTCAGTTCTTCAATTTTTTCTTTTGAAAGTAAGGTGAAAAATTTAATAAAGTTTTCTGCATCCTCGTCCGAAATGTTCAGCCAGTACTGGTAGAATTTATAAGGAGAAGTTTTTTTGGGGTCTAACCAAACGTTGCCTTCTTCACTCTTGCCAAATTTACTTCCATCGGCTTTGGTAACAAGCGGACAGGTAAGTGCAAAAGTTTCGGCTTCTTTTCCTTTGTCAGTGAAATATTTACGCCGGATCAATTCTGTTCCTGTAACAATATTTCCCCACTGGTCGGAACCTCCAAGCTGAATTTTGCAGTTTTTGTTTTTGTACAACCAGTAAAAATCATATCCTTGAACAAGCTGGTAAGTGAACTCGGTGAACGACATACCCGTTTCAAGCCTTTTCTTTACCGAGTCTTTAGTTAGCATATAATTCACGGTAATGTGCTTTCCTATGTCCCGGATGAAATTGAGGAAATTATAATCTTTGAACCAGTCGTAATTGTTCACGACTTCGGCTTTATTTTCCCCTTGTTCAAAATCCAGGAATTTCATTAACTGATTTTTCTGACATTCAAGGTTGTAATTTATATCTTCAACCGATAATAATTTTCTTTCCTCGGTTTTCCCGGCAGGGTCTCCCACCATTCCTGTAGCGCCACCGACCAAAACAACCGGTTTGTGTCCGCAACGCTGAAAATGGACCAGCAGCATAACCGGTACCAGGTTGCCGATATGTAATGAATCGGCAGAAGGATCGAAACCGATATACCCGGTTGTTTTTTCCTTTTGCAACTGTTCTTCGGTTCCGGGCATTATGTTGTGGATCATGCCTCTCCAACGCAATTCTTCAACAAAGTTCAATTTCATGTTTAAAATATTTTCTGCAAAAATAGAACTATTGGTTATTGGAAATTAAAAAATTGAGATTTATTTGGTTTTTGGATTTCATTATTGCTACCCTGACCTTCAGGACAGGGCAACTCATAGCAACCCATATACCTATTCAAAAACGACTACCCAGGGCTTTTTTGGATTTGGAGGATGGAAAAAGCACCTTGTCAAACCTGACAGGTTTGCCAAACCTGTCAGGTTTTTAAGGACGAATATTTTCATTTTAAAACGGATTACACCTGCCAGCCTTACTTATGATAATCCGTGGCAGGCTGGGATCCTATAATTATTATCGCCCGGATTATCCACCCACAAGGCAATCGCTTAAATCCGGACGAGCATTGTTTTTAAAAAGAAAGAAAAAATAAGTTAACGGTTGAAGAAATCCATGAAGGGAATTTAGTTTTTTGGGGGTTTTAATAGTACATATCATCCTCATGAACAGGCTTGATATCTTTAATATTTAATTGCAGATTAACCACGCCGTTCCATTCATTTTCTTCCAGATGATAGCAAATATTAAAAGGTCTGTTTTTTATTATGTTTTCAAGATGTCCGCTTTGCTGAAATGCAATAGCGGGGATGGGATAACCACGAATATTTTTATGTACAACTTCGAGCTTCAGATGATTTTTCCCGACAACTCTTGCAAAACCGGTATCAATTACATTGTCAGTTATAAAAACGGGCGCCATATTACCCGGTCCGAAAGGAGCAAATTGTTTTAATATTTTGAAGAATTTTTTATTAATATCGTTCAGGCAGAGTTTAGAATCTATTTCCACTTCAGGAGTACGCATATTTTCCTCAATATGTGACGCAACATATTCTTCAAATCTCTTTTTAAAAGGAATCAGGTTTTCAGGTTTTAATGATAATCCTGCTGCATATTTATGTCCTCCGAAATGTTCGAGCAGGTCGCTGCAGGCATCAACGGCATCATATATATCAAAATCCTTAACTGATCTTGCCGAACCGGTAATAAAACCATTTGATTTTGTCAATACTATTGTTGGTCTGTAATACGATTCTATCAAACGAGAGGCTACAATGCCGATAACCCCTTTATGCCAGGAAGGATCATAAACAACTGTTGTCTGTGCATTTAATAAACTTTCGTCATGCAATATCATTTCCATTGCCTCCTGTGTGGTCTGGGCATCAAGATCCTTTCTTTCAGTATTAAAATCATCAATCCTTTCTGCCAGTTTTGCTGCTGACTCCTGATTTTCAGAGATAAGCAATCTGACGGAGTTATTAGCGCTTTCAATCCTGCCCGCAGCATTTATCCTCGGTCCTACAAGGAAAACCAAATCGCTAATGGTTAAATTTTTGCTAAAAACAAATCCGGTATTCTTATTAATATCATTATTCTTACGGGAAGTTCCGCTGAATTTAAGGATGGCTTCGATGCCGGGGCGCGGATTTGTATTTACCAGCTTTAAGCCATAATATGCTAAAATCCTGTTTTCGCCTGTAATTTCTACAATATCAGATGCAATGCTTACCACAACAAGGTCGAGGTACTTTTTCAGGTTATCGAAAGGGATTCCATTTCTTTTAGCAAAAGCCTGAACAAGTTTAAAACCCACACCGCAACCTGATAGTTCATCATAAGGATATTCGCAATCTGCTCTTTTAGGATCGAGAACTGCAACAGCATCCGGAAGAACATCGCCCGGTCGATGATGATCAGTAATGATGTAATCAACACCCTTGCTTTTTGCATAAGCTATTTTTTCAACGGCTTTAATTCCGCAGTCGAGAACAATCACTAACGAAAAATTATTTTCCGCAGCAAAATCTATACTTTTATAGGAAATTCCGTATCCCTCCTCATACCTGTCGGGAATGTAAAAATCCACGTTATCGTACAAGCTTTTCAGGAACATATAAACCAGTGAAACTGCTGTTGTTCCATCAACATCATAATCACCATACACAAGTATGTTTTCATTTTTTTGCAAGGCAACTTCTATACGGTGTACAGCTTTATGCATATCTTTCATCAGGAAAGGGTCGTGGAGTTCATCAAGGGAGGGTCTGAAAAAGAATTTAGCTTCTTCGAAAGTTGAAATTCCGCGATGGACAAGCAAATTAGCGAGATTGTTGTCAATATTCAATACCTCAGTGAGATGCTGAATTTTGGTTTTCTCTCCCTGTTCCTTTAATACCCAACGCTTGTCCATAAAATTTTTTTAACGCGTAAAGATAAGTAAATATCGAAGGGATTTTAAAAGAATTTTTAACAAAAATTTTTATTCTTTGATTGTTAGAGTTTTAAATAAGAAAATATTATTTGTATGTTTAAAAAGTTGATCTCATAGCTTCAACCGGATCAAGACGTGAAGCTAAATAAGAAGGTACTATCCCCGCTATCAAGCCAATAATAACCGATACAGAAATCCCGATAATAATATTTCCGATAGTAAGCTGCAATGTAAAAGGAAAATTTTGGGAAAGCAGGACAATGATATAAATAATTAATAAACCGACAATTCCTCCAAAAAGTGATAAAAATATTGCCTCAAATAAGAATTGAAAAAGTATAAAAAATCTTTTGGCTCCAAGCGACATTTGTATCCCAATTTGATTGGTACGCTCTTTTACCGATACAAACATAATATTAGCTATACCAAATCCACCGACCAGCAAAGAAAAACCGCCTACAATCCAACCTATTAAGGCAATGACACCAAAAAATTCATCAAATCCTTTCGAAATTATACTGGTTTCATTAATAGCAAAATCGTTTTCTGCCTTTGGCTTAAGTTTCCTGACAGAACGCATGATACCAACTAATTCATCGCGTAACTCATCATTCGAAACAAAGGGTTTTGCCCGTACAATAATAGTGGTGCCGACATTCTGAATATCAATGTAATTTCTGGCATAGTTAACTGGAATAAACACCTGGTCATCGGAAGAACTGCCAAACATATCTTCACCCTCTTTTTTCATCACGCCGATTACTTCGAGCTTACTTCCAAATATTTTTATTTGTTTACCTATTGGAGAAGCGCCGGCAAATAATTTTTCTGCAATATCTTTACCTAATATCGTAACATTTTTTCCAGCCTTTGATTCAATAGGTGTAAAATATCTTCCGTCTTCCAGATCAAAAGGCATAACCTTTTCAAAATCATGTGAAACAGCTATAATATCTATGTCCTCAATGCTGTTGTTTCTGTATTTTACAGTACGATTCACCGAAAACATAAAAGTGCTGGCTTCGGAAGCTGTACTTCTTCGCTGAATTTCACGGAGGTCTTGTAAAGTAGGCTCAGGTCGTTTCCAGTATTTCCACCAGGGATAATCTCCTCCCATTGCCCAGGGCCACTTTTGAACAAAAAGAGCGTTATCACCTAATTGATCAATACTTTTATGAATAGCTATTTCCATGGAATCGAAAATTGTAAGAACGGATATTACCGAAAATATACCGATAGTAATTCCCAGAAGTGAAAGAAGAGTTCTGATTTTGTTAACAATGATCGACTGAAATGCAAAAACAAAACTTTCCCGTAATAATTTCAGAAATATTTTCATAGTCGTTAGGTTCTATATTCAGTGTGTAAAATTAAATAAATACTTGTAATTATGTAAACGAATTTAATTGTTACTTTGTACTGATCTTTAAAATTAAGTTGTATATCAATAATAAACAATACTGTGAAGAAGATTAAAAACGCCTTGATTTCTGTATTTCATAAAGACAGGTTGGATGAAATTGTAAAAATTCTTAGCGAATTGGAAATAAAAATTTATTCTACCGGAGGCACGTACGACTTTATCTCCAAATTAGGAATCGAAGCATTTACAGTGGAATCATTGACATCCTATCCTTCAATTTTAGGTGGCAGAGTAAAAACATTACATCCAAAAATTTTCGGAGGTATCCTGGGAAGGAGGGATATCAAAAGCGACATCCGGCAATTCAAAGAATTTGATATTCTGGAAATCGACCTTGTTATTGTTGACCTTTATCCGTTTGAAAAAACAGTAGCATCAACTGATGATGAACAGGAGATTATTGAAAAAATAGATATAGGAGGTATCTCCCTTATCAGGGCTGCTGCGAAAAATTACAAAGATGTATTAATTATCCCTTCTTTTAATCAATATGACGATTTGATTAATATTTTAAAAGGGAAAAAGGGTTATTCAAATCTGGAAGACAGGAAATATTTTGCCACCCATGCTTTGAATATTTCTTCACATTATGATACTGCCATATTCAATTATTTTAATGAAGACAAAGAAGATATTTTCAAAAAAAGCATAACAGCTTCCAGGGTTTTGCGCTATGGTGAGAATCCGCACCAAAAAGGTGTTTTTTACGGAGAGCTTGGGGATGTATTTGAACAGTTGCATGGAAAAGCAATTTCCTATAATAACCTTGGCGATTTAGATGCCGCCATCAACCTGATCAATGAATTTGACGAACCGACATTTGCGATTCTAAAACACAATAATGCCTGCGGTATTGCCAGCAGACCCAAATTGATAAATGCCTGGAAAGACGCCATTGCAGGCGACCCTGTATCAGCTTTTGGCGGCGTGCTGATAACCAACGAAATTATTGATGCAGAAACAGCTTTAGAAATAAATAAATTGTTTTTTGAGATTATTTTAGCGCCCGGTTATGATAAAAATGCACTCGAAGTGCTTAAGTCTAAAAAAAATAGAATAATTTTGCTGAAGAAATCTTATGATTTTCCTGAAAAACAATTCAAATCAATACTGAATGGAGTAATTGAACAGGACAAGGATTTAATGACAGAAACAGGGGCGGATTTAAAAGTTGTAACAAAATCATTCCCGAGCGAGTATGAAAAGACTGAACTTATTTTTGCGAATAAAATTGTAAAACACACAAAATCAAATGCTATTGTGTTGGTAAAGAATAAACAGTTGTGTGCAAGCGGGGTTGGACAAACATCAAGGGTTGACGCACTGAAGCAAGCACTGACAAAAGCAAAAGAATTCGGGTTTAACCTGAAAGGGGCAGTAATGGCATCGGATGCGTTCTTCCCGTTTTCCGATTCAGTTGAAATTGCACATAATGCAGGGATTACGGCTGTTATTCAACCGGGAGGATCGATAAGAGACAAGGACTCAATTGAATTTTGCGATAAGCATGGAATGAGTATGATTTTTACCGGAATACGTCATTTTAAACATTGAAAATGACTGAAATGACTGGAATGAGCGAAAATACTTAAAGTTATTTGTTATATGTTATAAATTATATGTTAATAATCAATCAACAATAATCAATAATAATCATGGGTCTTTTTTCCTTTTTAACCAAAGAAATAGCGATTGACTTAGGTACGGCAAATACCATTATCATCTATAACGACAAAGTAGTTGTGGACGAACCCTCGATAATAGCTTTAGAGCGAAATACAGGCAAAATAATTGCTGTTGGTAAAAAGGCAATGATGATGCATGGAAAGACTCATGAAAACATAAAAACAATCAGACCATTGAGGGATGGTGTAATTGCTGACTTTCAATCTACTGAATATATGATCAGGGAAATGATCAAAATGGTATGGACAAAAAAACCTTTATTTCCCCCGGCTCTTAAAATGGTTATTTGTATTCCTTCGGGGATTACTGAAGTAGAAGAAAGAGCTGTTAAAGATTCAGCAGAACAAGCCGGCGCCAAGGAAGTAAAACTGATTCATGAACCTATGGCTGCTGCTATCGGAATTGGCATTGATGTGTTGGAGCCTACAGGAAACATGATCATCGACATTGGAGGAGGAACAAGTGAGATTGCTGTAATTGCTTTGGGCGGTATCGTAAACAATAAATCCATCCGTATTGCAGGTGATGATTTTAATACAGATATAGAGGAATACATGCGCAAACAACACAATATCAACATCGGGGAAAGAACGGCTGAACGGATTAAATTTGAGGTTGGGGCTGCTATGCCTGAAATTGAAAACCCGCCTAATGAATATGCCGTACATGGGCGCGATATGCTTACCGGAATCCCGAAAGAGATAAAAGTTAATTATACCGAAATAGCGCATTGCCTTGATAAGTCAATATCAAAAATAGAGGCTGCTGTTTTACATGCTTTAGAAATGACACCCCCAGAGCTATCGGCAGATATTTTCAGAACAGGAATTTATTTAGCAGGCGGCGGATCTATGTTAAGAGGTTTTGATAAACGCTTACATCTGAAAACAAAATTACCGGTTCATGTTGCAGAAGACCCGCTAAGGGCTATCGCCAGAGGAACAGGAATAGCACTGAAAAACTTTGATAAATTTACTTTCCTTATAAAATAAGATATTAGTTTAATAAATTAAGAAGTGCGACATCTGTTTGCATATATACTAAAACATTATTTCTTTTTCCTTTTTTTATTACTGGAAGCCTTTTCCTTTTCATTCGTTGTACAAAACAATTATCAACAGGCTTCTTTCATTAATTCTGCCAACAAAATTACCGGTTCGATATTTAATACTTCCAACAACATTGATGAATATTTTTCATTGAAAAAGGCTAATTATTCTTTGGTAGAAGAAAATGCAAGCTTACGTGATTTATTATCAGATTCATATCGCATTACTGATACTTTGATTTACTATCAAAAAGACACTCTTTTTCAATATATCAACGCAAAAGTTATAAATAATTCCGTGAACAAACAAAAGAATTACATGATGTTAAATAAAGGAAGTATTCATGGAATAAGAAACGGTATGGGAGTTATTACATCTGCAGGTATTGTGGGAACGGTTATTGAAGTTTCAAAAAATTTTTCTATTGTAATATCAGTGCTTCATATTAATAATAAAATCAATGCCCGTGTTAAAAAAAACAGGCATCTGGGAAGTATTGAATGGGATGGCTCATATTACAGAAAAGGATTATTAACCGATATTCCAACACATGTAAGGCTTTATAGGGGAGATACCATTATTACAAGCGGTAATTCACATATTTTTCCTGAAGGAATTATTATAGGAACAGTTGAAGAATATTTTTCAAAACAAGGAGATAAGTTCAACAAAGCCAGAATTAATTTTGCCGTTGATTACAACAACATATATTTTGTATATGTAATCATTAACCTTATGAAAGAGGAACAGACACAGTTGGAAACATTACAGAATAATGAGTAATTTATATCTAAAAAACATACTCAGGTTTTTCATTTTAATCTTATTGCAGGTTTTGATACTCAACAGAATCAATTTTGGCGGGTATATAAATCCATACTTATATGTTTACTTCATTTTATTACTTCCTTTTGAAACACCTGGCTGGCTTCTCCTGATATCTTCTTTTTTATTAGGAATGGGAGTTGATATGTTTTCGGGCACTCCGGGAATGCATGCAGCTTCTTCTGTATTAATGGCTTTTTTCAGGCCAATGATTATAAAAAGCATTGCCTCCAAAAAAGAATACGAGGCTGGAATGCAGCCCTCAATCAGGGATTTGGGTTTTCGATGGTTCTTTACTTATGCCCTTATCCTCATTTTTATTCATAACCTTGCTTTATTCTATATTGAAGTATTCAGATTATCCGATTTTTTCGGTACTTTACAAAGAGTTATTTACAGTACTATCTTCACCCTGTTGCTTGTATTGCTTACTCAATACTTGTTTATTAAACCCTCTAAATAACCTTTGAAAATTATTATTTCGTTGTATAAATCATTATTATTTTAACTGCACATAACACATTTTAATTATGGATTACAATAAGATGACAAAACAACAACTTTTCACGGAACTTGATAAATTGCAATGCAGAATAGACAAATTAGAGGAAAATAGTAATAAACAAAATATTGCTGATACAAAGTTAATTTTTGAGGTATTGAAAAAAAGAGAGGCACAATATATTGACCTTTATGATAATGCTCCTGATATGTTTTATTCTGTTAAACCGGATGGAACAATTATCTCAGTGAATAAATTCGGAGCCGAATATCTTGGTTATTTAAAAGAAGGACTGATTGGAAAACCGGTGTGGGTTGTGGTTTATAAGGATGATTTATCCAAGGTAAGAAAAAGGATTTCGGAAATAATTAATAAAAAGATTGAGAGAAGTGAATTAGATTTTCGGAAAGTCCGTAAAGATGGCTCTGTTATAAACGTACATGAACGCACTCAATTAGTATTTAATAATAAAGGTGAAATCCATGAGATGCGAATAATATGCAGAGACATTACCGACCGAAAACTTGCACAGGAAGCAACTAAAGCCGAAGTGGAAAAGTACAGAACACTTACAAATAATTTGAATGTCGGATTATTCAGAAGCACTCCCGGTACAAAAGGCTGGTTTATTGAAGTAAATCCTGCTTTGATTAAAATGTTCGGTTATAAAAACAAAGAAGAATTGTTTTCAATAAATGTCTCTGATTTATATATGAACCCTGATGACAGGGCAAAATTCGATAAAACAATTCAAAAAAAAGGATTTGTTAAAAACCAGGAATTACAATTAAAGAAAAAAAACGGAACTGTTTTTATCGGTTCGGTTTCAACTGTGGTTGTAAAAGATAAAACAGGTAAAGCTATATATTATGATGGAATTGTTGAAGATATTACTGAACGAAAAGAAGCAGAACTGGCAATCAGAGAAAAAGAAGAACAATACCGCACTCTTTTTAATATAGCACCCGGAGGAATCATGCTTGAAGATAGTAACGGGACCATCATAGATGCAAATCCGGCTTATTGTAAAACCGTAGGATATGAATATGATGAGCTTATCGGGAAAAAAGTCCACATCCTTGCTCATTCCGAGAGTTTGGCCCGGGTTGATAAAAACATTAAGCAAATCCTTGACGGCAAAATATTAAAACACATTGAAAAAAGTGTCCGAAAAGATGGTTCGTTCTCCTATATGGAATTACGTGAAAGCAGAATTATACTGCCTGACAGAAAAGTAGGTATAATATGTGTTGCAGATGATATAACAGGACGAAAAATCAGAGAAGAAAAATTACGCAGGTTATCATCAGTTGTAGAACAAAGCAGCGAGGGATTGGCATTGACTGATCTTGACGGTTTTGTTCTTTTCATAAATAATGCCTTCGCCTTGATGCATGGTTATACACCTAAGGAACTGTTGGGAAAACATCTTTCAATATTTCATACACACGAACAGATGCCGGCTGTAAAAGCAGCCAATCAACAAATTAAAGAATCCGGCAGCTTTAGCGGGGAGATATGGCATGTAAGAAAGGATGGTTCTGTTTTTCCTTCACTAATGCAAAACACACTTTTTAATGATGAAACGGGTAACCCGGCAGGAATAATAGGTACGATAAGAGATATAACCGAAATAAAAAAAACTGAAGAAGACCTGAAAAACTCCGAAGAGAGTTACAAGGGATTGTTTAATAATGCTACTGATGCGATTTATATTCAGGATACTGAAGGTAGGTTTGTCGATGTAAACGAGGGAGCCGTTAAAATGTATGGATACCCAAGGGAATATTTCATTGGCAAAACACCGGAGTTTCTGTCGGCGCCGGGTAAAAATAATATGGAGGAAATTATAAAATACGTACAAAAGGCTTTTGCAGGTGAACCTCAAAGATTCGAGTTCTGGGGCATTGATAAAAACGGCAGGGTGTTTCCTAAAGAAGTAAGACTTAATAACGGAATATATTTCGGGCAGGAAGTAGTGATCGCTTTTGCCCAGGATATTACCGAACGAAAAAAAGCGGAAGAAGAAATCAGGAAGTTATCACGTTCTGTTGAACAAAGCCCGACAATAGTTGAAATTACAAATCTGGATGGAAATATTGAATATGTGAATCCTAAGTTCTGTGAAATTACAGGTTATTCGTATGACGAGGTGATCGGAAAAAATTCACGAATTCTTAAATCGGGAAAAACTCCTGAAGAAACCTATACTACTCTTTGGGAAACAATTACTTCGGGGAAAGAATGGCATGGTGAATTCCGTAATATGAAAAAAAATGGTGAGATTTATTGGGAATCTGCTTATATATTCCCTTTAAAAAATGATAAGGGAGAAATTACGCACTTTATTGCAATGAAAGAAGATATTACCGCCAGGAAAAAAATGGAACAAGACCTCATCAATGCAAAGGAAAAAGCAGAGGAATCTGATAAACTTAAATCTGCATTTCTTGCAAATATGTCGCATGAAATAAGAACACCTATGAATGCCATTATCGGTTTCTCTCAACTGCTTTCCGATTATCAACTTACCGAAGATGAGCGAGAACATTACATTAGCCTTATTCAAAACAGCGGTAATGACCTTTTAAATCTGATTGATGATATCATAGATATTTCAAAAATTGAAGCCGGACAATTAAAGGTATTCAAATCACAGTATTTTCTTGATAACATCTTATCTGAAATCTATGATTCATACAATGAATTTGTAAAAACCAAAAAAGATAAAACCGGGCTGAAACTAAAATACAATAAACCTGATGGAGGTGAAAAGGTTGTGATATATACTGATATCGACAGGTTCAAGCAAATTATCAGAAACCTGATTAGCAATGCTATTAAATTTACTGATTTTGGATTGGTTGAATTCGGATTTTCAACAGATTTCAATAAAAAAAATCCGCAAATTCAATTTTATGTAAGGGATACGGGTATTGGTATTCCTAAAGAAAAACTGGAGATTATTTTCGAAAGTTTTCGGCAGGCAAATATATCTGATACAAAAATTTACGGAGGAACCGGTTTGGGTTTGACCATTACTAAAAAGATGGTCGAAATTTTAGGTGGCAGGATTTGGGTTAAATCAACCCCCGGTCAGGGATCGACATTTTATTTTATAATACCTTATAATCCTGTTAATATTTCAGCCGGATATTATGATAAAAATAATAAAAAAACTACTTCGAAAATATATAATTGGAAAAACAAAAAAATTTTGATAGTAGAGGATAATGATCAGAGTTTTTTATTTTTTAAATCTGTTTTAAAAAAAACACAAATCCTGATGAAAAGGGCAATCAGTGGTAATGAAGCTATTGAATTATGTAAAAAAAATGATTTTGACCTTATCCTGATGGATATCCAATTACCTGAAATGGATGGCTGTACTGCAACCAGACAAATAAAACAATTTAATAAAAATGTTTCCATTATTGCTCAAACAGCTTATGCAATGTCAGATGAAAAAGAAAGATGTCTGGAAGCCGGATGTGACGATTACATATCCAAGCCTGTAAGCGTTGACAATTTACTTGAGTTAATAAACAGATATATATAATAATGTATGCAACCATTCAAACAATTGAAATGTCTTTTTGAAAATCGCCTGAAATACGGTAACATTCGAATATTCGTTATATTTTTACTGAGTATTTGATACTTTAAAAGTTTTATATTAAATCCGGTACAATTTCGTCATTTAATTTGTAGATATTATGAAAAAACTATTACTAAGTATTTTCTTAGTTTTCGCATTTACACTATCCTTCGCCGACGGCTGGCGTCCGGGAGAGATGCAGGTCAAAATCCAGGTAAACAGTCCCGAACAAGCGCAACAGCTTTATGCACTAAAGCTCAACACTGATTTCTATGGCCCGGCTTATAACCATATTATAGCTTATGTAATCCCAAAAGAGCTTGAAAAAATACAGGATTTGGGTATTGAATACGAAATTCAAATTGAGGATTTGAATAAATACAATCAAAACTTCTGGCTCACAGAAGAAGCCTACCATACCTACCAGCAGATCATCGACCTTGCAGACAGCCTGGAAACCAACTTCCCGGATATTTGTAAAAAATACCTTTTCGGTTATT
>JADHVR010000110.1 GCA_016783885.1 Bacteroidales bacterium | reverse complement strand
TATTACACAAATTTACCGTTAACTGATTTCATTCTTATTAACTTTATCCAATTGTTTTAAATTATGGAGATATATTAAATGTTTATTTATACAAGAATAATATCTATTGTATAATGATTCTTTTTTTATAATAATTTAATATGTAATGAAATTATACAAAACTTTAGCTATTAATATTCTTTTTGTTTATGGTATATTTTTGATAATTGTTTATTTTAAACTAATCATTAATTAAAAAACCGTTACATAAATAAGAATAAAATGTTTATTTAGGTATCGGCCAGATATCAAATTCTAAGGGATTCCTGTAATAAACATGACCTTGATACGAATTATTGCAAAATGGATCTGTAACACAGCTTCCATTACATAATACATCTGCAGTAACACTTCCCTCAAAAGAACCTCCTACAAAAAATGTACATTCATCAGATGGAGGACTAACTTCTTCGAATAAATAATAAGTAATAGGTCCATCTCCAATTACGGTTAGCCTTACCTCCCACGATGGTCCAGACCATAAATCAGTTACAGAAACGTCAACACGTGTCATTGGTGCGTCATCTCTTAAATAATTATATTTATCAATTGTAAAAGACAATGATACAAAAGCAATAATTATTGCTACTCCTAAAAAAATAATTTGTTTTGTTTTCATAGCACATATGTTTTAAAGATTAAAAAAATAATTAAGAATAATTTATTATGTAACGGCACACAAATATAGGAAAAATATTTACTAAAATTAAAAATACACATAAAATTCTACCGTTAACTGATTTTTCTCTACCATTAACTTACTTATATTTGTTTATCTGTATTAAAAGATATAGCTTGCGAATTTTTAGGATTATATTAATTTAAAGTGTATGGATTTATTCTTTACTTTTGTGGATTGATTTTTATTTTTTTAATAAATAAAACTATAAATAATATTTCGTTTAATTTAAAATTTTTATCATGAAAAAATTCTTACTATTCGTTTTAGCAATTAGCTTTGGATTGTATAGTTCTGCTCAAAACAGGGCGTTTATTCCCAAAGCTCAAAGAGATGTTACCGTTAAAATGGCAAAACCAATTAAATTTGGAGGCAACTCAAATGGTGTTTATGTGCCAGGCGCAAAAAGTGCAAGTTTACTTGAAGACACTGAAATTGGTACTACTATTTATGATCTGCAAACCAACTCTTCTACTCAAAACAGGATGTATTTGTATGATGATGGTTTTATGGGTGCTGTATGGACCATGGGTTTCAATACTGCTAACTGGCCTGACAGGGGTACTGGGTATAATACCTTTGATGGGAATAGTTGGGGAGATCCACCGACTGAAAGGATTGAAGATGAAAAGTGTGGCTGGCCTTCATATACATTATGGGGCGATAATGGTGAAATTATTGCTAATCATACATATTATGATGGAATATGGGTAGGCCGCAGAGATGAGAAAGGAATCGGGGACTGGACCGTAAATATTCTCGGAGGCCCCCCGGGAGCCGTTGATATTACATGGCCAAGAACTATTACTACCGGCCCATCTAATAATATTGTTCATGTAATCTCTACTACTTATGATGCTCCTGTTTTTGGACAAACTGAATCATTACTTTATTCCCGATCATCTGACGGTGGTAATACCTGGGATATTGAAAACCATTTCTTCGAAGAATTAGGGCCTGATTATTATACTAATATTGGAGGAGATGTTTATGAATTTGCCCAACCAAAAGATGGCATTCTTGCTTTTCTGGTTGGTGATTCATGGACTGACCTGGTTTTAATGAAATCAATGGATGATGGCGATACATGGGAGAAAATTGTAATATGGGAATGCCCTTATCCTTTGAATGCCGGAATTACTGCTGACACATTTTACTGTGTTGATGGATCACACCATTTAGCCTTTGATAATTCAGGATTGATACATGTTGTTTTCGGAATTAACAGGGCTATGTCTGAAGACGGCACTCAATATTGGTTCCCATTTGTTGACGGAGTTGGTTACTGGAATGAATCTATGCCTGCCTTTTCAGATAATTTGAATGCACTTAGTCCCTATGGTGACCCAGGCTCAGAACTAATTGAAGATTACAACCTCATTGGATGGACACAAGATGTAGATGGAGACGGACAAATAACTTTTGTTGGCACAGGTACTGAATGCATTGGCAACTACTACCTTGGATTATCAAGTATGGTTCAGTTAGTTATTGACGATATAAACCAATTTTTCCTGATTTATTCTTCGGTTACCGAAACCTATGACAACAATGTGCAGAATTACAGGCATGTGTGGGCAAGATCATCAATTGACGGAGGAAATACTTGGGGACCTTTTTATGACCTCAACAGCGATTTGGTTTATATTTTTGATGAATGTGTTTTCCCTTCATGTGCACCTTATACTGACGACAATATATATTATGCTTACCAGGCTGATGAGGAACCCGGACTGCATGTAAGAGGTGATGAAGACCCACCAACCGATAATTACACAAGGGTGATGAAAGTTGGAAAAGATGAAATAATTGACGCAATTAAGGAGAACAAACAGGTAATATGCAATAATAATGTATCACAGAACTATCCTAATCCATTTGTTGGAACCTCTACGGTTTTTGTTAATTTGGACGAATCGGCAGAACTAAGCCTTGAGGTTCATAACATTATGGGTCAATTGGTTTATGAATTGCCGGCAAAAAAATATAATGCAGGGAAGCAGGAGTTCATTATCAACGGAACTAATCTTGAGCCGGGTATTTATTTCTATACTGTAAGGTCAGGCGAATCTTCAGTTACAAAGAAGATGATTGTGAAATAATAAATGAAATAGTTACAAAAAAAGAGCTGGTCGTTCACGGTCAGCTTTTTTTGTTTGTTATATAACTAATTTTTATAAATTTGGGCGGGATTTATAGTCGGCCCCCGATAGCTATCGGGGTCAGTCGGCAGTTTGTTGGTGACTGAAGACTAAATTAATAAAAAAAGGAGGGTGTTATGATAGAAACGATTAAAATAGGAACACTTAGATGGCATCACGTGCTTAACCCTTCTGATGAAAACCTTGAATACCTTCAGGAAAATTTTCATTTCCATCCGTTAGATATTGAAGACTGTAAAAGCGAATACAATCAAAGACCCAAGGTTGATATTTATGATGATTATTATTTCATGATCCTGCATTTTCCTTATTACGATCGCAAAAACAGATTTTTAAGAACAAGGGAAGTAAAGATATTCTGGGGTGAGGATTATGTTATAACCATTGGCAAATCACATTGGGTGGTTGCCGAAATGTTTAAAGAAGGAAAAGAGCAGGAAGACAGGGGAGAAGAATTTGAAGTAGGTACAAGCGATGCACTGCTTTACAATATTCTTGAAAGACTGATGAAATCCACCCAGAAGATAATTAAGAAAATAGGGGATGATGTGGATTCTGTTAACCAGGATTTGTTTGATATTAAAGCCGAACACACTATAGAAAGCATCTCTGTGATCAGGAAAAATATTATTCTTTTAAATACAATGTTCAAACCACAGCTTCCTCTGTTCAGCAAGTTTGAATCAGGGCAAATTGAGGGATATGCCGATAATATGGAAGATTACTGGGGTAATATTCTTGACTATTATAAACAAATGTGGGATATGACCGAGGATTATGCCGAATTAATAGAGGGTTTATCTCAAACATTTGACTCCCTGCAGGCTAACCGTACCAACGAGATAATTAAAATTCTGACACTCATTTCATCCATTTTGCTTCCCCTTACTTTTTTAACAGGTTTGTACGGCATGAATGTAAACCTCCCGCTCCAGGATGATCCGCGATCGTTTTGGATAGTGATTGGAGCTATGCTAATCATTGTTGTGTTTATGTACACCCTGTTTAAAAGGAAAAAATGGATGTAAGGGATAGACTGTTTGATGTGTGTTAATAATAAAAACGAAAATGTGAAAACAAATTAACAAGCATTTAGCTTGAAGGAGAAGTTCAAGTAAAGACGTAATGCTTAAACTTGCGAACATCTGAACCACTATTCCTTCATATTCTTCATATAAATTTTCTTTTTATCCATAAAAATTTCACCCTTAATGCAAAACAATAACAATTCGTAGATTCATCAAACTTGTCCGTATGGATTCATCAAATTATTTTATCTTTGCTCAAATTTTAAAATCACGTCATGAAAAAAACAAGTGTTGGCTTTATTTCGCAGATTATCGGGGCTGTAGTTGATGTATCGTTTGAAAACGAAAAAGATATCCCAAATATTTATGACGCTTTAGAAGTGGTAAAAAAAGATGGTTCTGTTTTGGTTTTGGAATGCCAGCAGGATATAGGCGAAAATACCGTGAGAACCATAGCCATGGATTCTACTGATGGTATGAGCAGAGGCATGAAAGTGAATGCAACGGGAGCGCCTATCTCAATGCCTGTTGGAGATGAAATAAAGGGAAGACTGTTTAATGTTATCGGTGAGCCTATTGACGGGTTAGGTCCTGTTTCGAAAAAAAATTGTTATCCCATTCACCGCGACCCGCCAAAATTTGAAAACCTGACGACTCAAAAAGAAGTTTTTTTTACCGGAATAAAGGTGATTGACCTGATTGAACCTTATGCAAAAGGTGGTAAGATCGGCTTGTTTGGTGGCGCCGGAGTTGGAAAAACCGTTATCATCATGGAACTTATTAACAACATTGCAAAACAATATTCAGGTCTTTCAGTTTTTGCAGGAGTTGGTGAAAGAACAAGAGAAGGAAATGACCTTCTTCGTGAAATGATAGAATCCGGCGTAATAAAATATGGCGATGCATTTGTAAAAAGTATGGAACAGGGAAGCTGGGACCTTTCGAAAGTTGACAGGGACGAACTTATTAAATCACAGGCTACCTTAACATTTGGGCAGATGAATGAACCTCCGGGAGCACGTGCAAGGGTTGCCTTATCAGGATTGACAATTGCAGAATATTTTCGCGATGGAGACGAAAAAACCGGTGGAGGGGACATTCTTTTCTTTATGGATAATATCTTCCGTTTTACACAGGCAGGCTCTGAAGTTTCGGCTTTATTAGGGCGTATGCCTTCTGCTGTTGGTTACCAGCCTACACTTGCTACCGAAATGGGTATTATGCAGGAAAGAATCACCTCAACAAAAAGAGGTTCCATTACTTCGGTTCAGGCAGTTTATGTGCCTGCCGACGATTTAACTGACCCTGCTCCGGCAACAACTTTTTCACACTTAGATGCAACAACAGTGTTAAGCCGTAAGATAACAGAGCTTGGAATTTATCCCGCAGTCGATCCACTTGATTCAACGTCAAGGATTCTTTCTCCGGATGTTGTTGGTGATGAACATTATAATACCGCACAAAAAGTAAAAGAAATTTTACAACGATATAAAGAGTTGCAGGATATTATCGCAATCCTTGGTATGGACGAACTTTCGGAAGAAGATAAAATGATAGTGCACAGGGCAAGAAGGGTTCAACGATTCTTATCTCAACCATTCCACGTTGCCGAACAGTTTACAGGTTTAAAAGGAACGATTGTATCAATTGAAGATACAATTAAAGGCTTCAATATGATAATGGATGGTGAAGTTGACGAATATCCCGAAGCCGCCTTCAACTTAGTGGGCAACATTGATGAAGCCATTGAAAAAGGAAAGAAGATATTAGCTGAGAGTGGGAAATAATCATATTAAGTATATAAACAGAACCTGAATTATCGCGCAAAATGAATATTGAAATTATCAATCCTGATAAAATTATTTTCAGCGGAAAAGTCGATCTTGTTCAATTACCGGGCAAAGATGGCTCGTTTGAAATTTTAAATAAACATGCTCCGTTGATTTCTGTTTTAAAAGAAGGTAAAATTAAAATTATAGATAAAAACAAGAATACTCAATTTTTCGATATTAAAGGCGGTGTAATAGAAGTACTACATAACAACGTCCTTATCCTTGCCGAATGAAAAAAAATATTCCACTTTTAATTGGATTATTATTTACCTTAACAAGTTGTCTGAAAATTATTGAGGAAATAAAAATTAACGATGACTTATCCGGAAACATTACTTATAGACTGGAAACCAATAAATCAGAATCATTACTGAACAGTATCACAAAATTTATTGACGTTTCCTTTACTGACCAATTAAAAAATGAGGTTGCCGAATTAGCATCCAAACTCAGGAATAAAGAGGGTATCACAAATGTTGAGTTTTTAATTGATGAAAAAACCGATAACTATTTTCTGAGTTATGATTTTACAAATACAAAGGATTTGAATAATGCTTTATACGGAAAAAAGGGTTTTTTCTCACCCTCTTATATAAAAATTTCCGAACATAAGTTCAAAAAACTCAATTTTGCTCCCTGGCTGAAGAAATATTTTAAAAAGGAAAATATTCAGGTTCTTGACGATGAGATTTTGGAAATAATTACTTATCAAGCTATTTATTACTTTCCGAGGGAAGTAATCAGAGTGAAAAACAAAACCGCCCGATTATCCGACAACCGGAAAACCGTTTCTCAATCATACCAGGCTGCCGATATTATTGAGAACAAAGTAAACGTTGGGAATAAGATAAAATATTAATCCGGCGAACCGGGAATAGACATGTGGCTCTGAACAATGTACCAATCGCCATTCCTTTTTTCAAGAACGCCCGTAAACCTCAATCCTTCATATTGTCTGGCTTCGTCCTGGTAAATGTAGTTATAATTTAAAATTTCGGAAAACCATGCTGTATTCCCTGTTTCATTTATTTCGATAACCTGATCCCTAACGGAAATATAGGTTTCTTCAAAAGTATTAAACTGCCTTTGAAGAGCATCCTTGATTTGATCCCAGCCAATTAACTTTTCATCGCTGTTGGTTCCAATAACAACGATATCAGTATCCGGTGCCCATATCTCCTTTACAAGCTCTATTTCCTGTCTTTCATTTGCGATAACATATTTCTCCAGAACAAGGGCTATATTTTCCATTTCCTGTTCAGGATCAAAAGAAGCTTTACTTTGTTTATCTAAATTATTGCAGCTAACAACAATAACACTTAAAAGAATAATAACAATAATCTTTTTCATATTCTTATATATTTAATAAAGATTAAAAATAACATTGATGAATACTGCTTGTCTTGCAAAGATAATAGTTTTCAAATTTAATTGAATTATTTATTATTTGCAAATAATTATTTAACAAATTCAAATAAAGTTATAATCTTTAAAAAAAAGCCCGAAACTCAACGAGTTCGGGCTTTTTACAAGTGGTACCACCTGGATTTGAACCATTTATACGAAATCCTTTTTTAATCAATGCTTTAGGCAATTATTTATATATGAATTAGTAAACAATTAGTAAACATTTACTTGTTTTTCCAGTTATTATGGGTTCCTATGTTTTAGTTTTTTCCAATAAGTGAGGAAACTTTTTTAATCTCCAATTATCATAGGCATTCATTAATTCCTGATTATCTTCAAACATACGCTCACCCAAGTAATCATGGATATTCAGAAAATTTGATTCCAAAATGGCATAATAAAACTTTTCGATTAAATCGGTTTTTAAAAATTCTGCTTTCCATTTCTCTGGCCATTTACTATAAGGTATTAAAATGGCCTCCTTGTCTAATTCAGTCAAGGAAAAATATTGGTCACTTTTTTTTATATCGATCTCCCCAATTGCTTGCGTTTCCCATTCAAAAAGATTAGGTTTAAAGCCATAGAAAATTAGATTTAATGACTTCCATACATAAAAGTCTTTAAAAAAGCTCAACTTATCAGTAAATTTATTATATCTTTTACTTAATGTCTTAATCAACCTATCTCCCAATAAAATGTATGAACTGGGCGGACGGAAAAAAATATCTGGACTAACCTCTAAAACATCAGCAATTTTTTCAAGGGTATCCACTTTAGTAGAATTAGTCTTAAACATTCGCTGTAAAGCGTGGGGTGTCATCTCAATCTTTGTTGATAACTCAGTTAGAGAAATATTTCTGACCTTACATATATTCCTAATAATAGATAAGTTAGCCATAATATAATTTAGTATTAAACTTGTTAGTAACTATTATTACTATTTTATGTAATTATATTTACATTTATATTAACTTTGCGTACATAAAATTATAAAATAAATTAAACATAAGTAATAAATATTAATTAAATTTTATCAACAATGACAGCACCCACAATAATAGTAACAGAAAAAGAGAACTTAAAAGAAATCCTAAAAGCTGCTATTATAGAAGCCGAAAAGGAAATAAAAGCCAGCAAGCCGGATAAACTATACACCATTAACCAGGTTGCAAAGAGATTAAGCCGTGCCCATGAAACAATTAATAAGCTGGTTAAAAATGGAGTGATTAGTACAACGAAGGACGGCCTAATTACTGAATCAGCTATTAACGATTACCTATATCAATAGTTTTACCAAAGCATTGATCTGGGGAACTTCAATAAAAATCCTGAAAATGGTAAAGCCCCGGTTTAGAGCCGGGGCTTTTAAATAAAATTATTCATTAAAAAAGTTAAAAACATGACAAATTTAAACAATTATTCGACTGATCAGCTAATGGACTTAAACCAGGGGTTGACAAACCTATTCCGGCAGTTCGCATTTAAAAGCCTTTTAAAACCTGATGAGCTGGAACCTCAAAAGGCTGAGTGGGAGACTTTCTATGTAGTTTTAAACTTTCAAACAAACCTGCAGGATTTAATTAAATCCCGGATTCCGGAATAAGACAAAAAGCTCTGTAAAGGGCTTTTTGTCTTTAATAGTTTAATATGGCAGACCAAAACAAGTCAATATTAATTTGCAAAACAGCCCCGGAATGGATTGAATACGCAAAAACATTACCTGATCCTGAAATGTTATTCGATTCATTCTGGTTTGAGGGCGAATTATGTTTTTTATTTTCAGATACAGGTTCAGGAAAAACGGTACTATCTGTTCAAATTGCCCAAAGTATAGCAACCGGCCAGCCAATCCATGAAGATGTTAGAATGAATGGAAAACAACAAACCGTTTTTCTTTGTGAGTTTGAATTATCGCCAAAGCAGTTTGAAACAAGATACAAGGATAAATCCACCGGTGAATATTTTAAATTATCTGATAACATTATACGGGCCGAATTGGACTTATCGAAATTTGACTTTAAAAACGACCTTCAGGAATCTGTTATTGAAGCAATAAGAAACGAACTAACTGAAACTAAAATCAAAATCTTAATAATTGACAATATCACATTTATCCAGGATACAAATAAATTTGACCAGGCTATCAGATTTATGCAAAAAATGAATAAGATGAAACGAGAATTAGGCTTGTCAATTCTTGTACTGGGTCATACACCTAAACGAAATATGATGGAACCCATCACACAAAACAGCATGACGGGAAGTAAAAAGTTAATGGATTTATCTGATAGCAGCTTTACTATCGGTAAAAGTTCAAAGGGTGAAAACATCAGATATCTAAAGCAAATTAAAGTCCGGCAGGATGCTTTTAAATACGGTTCTGAAAATGTATTGGATTGTGAAATTATTAAAAACAACGGGTTTTTATCATTTCAAATAAACGGAGAAAGCCCAGAATTTTCACATCTTAAAAAGCAAAATTCTAATGAAAAGAGAAATTCAGACATTATAGAAGCTTACCAGTCAAATGAATTTACCCAAAAAGAACTGGCTGAAAAATTTGGAATGTCTGACAGACAAGTACGAAGGATTATTGATAATCATTTAAAAGAAAGCATAGAAGATGATCTACCTTTTTAATATCCTTCAATGTCTTATAGTGTCCGCTTATGTCCTCAATATGTCCTATCGTTACGGGTTTATTTGCCTGTTAATGAGTTGTATATGTAAAAAACCGGACATTGTGGACATATATAATGTCCGATTAGATTTTACTGCTATTTTCGTTAATTGTCCGCTTATTTTATACTATATATCTATATATCAATTAATTAATAAAATAATAATAGGACATATTAAGGACATTTAAAGGACAAAAGAGGACATAAGCGGACATAATAAATATATCTTGCTAATAAAAAGAAAAGGAAATGAATTGCTCACAGGCTAAACAGATTAAAATCGAGGACTTTTTAAGGTCAATAAACATTCATCCGGATAAATCCAGGCGTGCAGGAACCTCCTTAATTTATAAAGCTCCCTACCGGAATGAAACAAACGCAAGTCTTGAGGTTAATACGGTAAAAAATATCTGGTACGATCACGGAACCGGCACCGGTGGCAATATCCTTGACCTGGTTATGGAAATAAAGCAAACCGACCTGAAGGGGACACTTGAATATCTTGCATCGAAAAATTTTGAACCTTTTTCTTTTTACCAGCAAAAGGAACCAGCTGGAATGATCCAGGATAAGAAAATTGAAATTATTAGAGTAAAACCCATAATTGACCCGGCACTTATCGGGTACATAAAAGAACGAAAAATCAGTTTTTCAATAGCAAGCCGGTATTTGAAAGAAATCATTTATAAAATCTGGAATAACCAAATCAATGATTATAAAATTTAC